>CAZBGP010000056.1:0-14090 GCA_964491495.1 uncultured Lutibacter sp.
TGCCCAATGTTGGCGATAAATTCCAATTTGAAAACTACGAAATTGAAATTGTTGATAAAGACGGACAACGGATCGATAAAATAATGGTAACCAAGAAATAACAAAACAACTGTGGTGCTTTAATGTTTTCAGAAGTTTTTATCCAACCGATTGTCCAATTTTATCAAAAAGGGAGAAAAAAATAGGTTTTTGGCATTATTTTAAGGTTTCTAATTTGTGTCTGCAAAACTAGCGCAGTATTTTTGTGCAAACACTAAAAAAATAAAAACAGATGAAAACAATACTTAAATTTTTTGTGATCGCCTTAATGTCGACCAGTGCATTTGCGCAATTTACGCAAGCGCCATTGTCGTATGCCTATGACGCCCTGGAACCTTTTGTGGATGCCCAAACCATGGAAATTCATTATTCCAAGCACCACGCAGGTTATATCAGCAATCTTAACAAGGCTTTAAAAGAAGCAGGAATGGAAAATAACACCGATATGAATGCCATTTTAGGAAATATGTCCAAGTATTCAACGGCCATCAGAAACAATGCCGGTGGTCACTACAACCATACTTTGTTTTGGAATGTGCTTACGCCAAACAAAAACACAAAACTTTCTCCTGAATTGGCTGCCGCCATTGAAACAACTTTCGGCAGTATGGAAGCTTTTAAAACGCAATTAACGCAAGCAGCCGCCACACGTTTTGGATCGGGATGGGCCTGGTTGGTGGTAACGCCAGAAAATAAACTGGTTATTTGCTCAACACCAAATCAGGACAATCCGTTAATGGATGATGCTCCGGTAAAAGGAACGCCTATTTTTGGCATTGATGTATGGGAACACGCTTATTATTTAAAATACCAAAACAAACGCGGGGATTATTTACAAGCAATTTGGAGCGTCGTTAACTGGGATGAAGTAAGCCGTTTGTATGCGCAAACACAAGTGAAATAGTAAAAACTAAAAATAAAAAAATCCCGGCTTTTAAAAAATCCCGGGATTTTTTTATGACATTCCTAAAAATAAATTACGTTATCGTTGGCCATATAGTTTTAAAATTCACCAACAATGCCAATTTGGTTTACACCAGCCCTAAATTGCCATTTAATCGCCTTCTTTTTAAGTTGGTCTTCTTCAGCATATTCTTTTTTTAAGAATTTATCAACGCTGTTAACTACCACCACGCTAATTGCAACTCCTAGTCCAACATCTGTAAGCCAATGGGCGCCAGACCATAATCGTGAAGCAGGGGTAATCATGCCAATTCCATAAATGGCATATTTGAGGTAAGGATTGTTTATTTGTTTCCCTATTGCATAGGCTGTTGTAAAAGATAAAATAGCATGTCCGGAGGGAAAAGAATGGTAACTGGGGCTCTTGCTTATTGGATGAAATGACAACTTGCCTTCGCCGGCACTCGGTCTCGCTCTTCCAACCATGGTTTTACTTACCGATTGAATTAAGCCTGCTGCTGATGCCGATGAAATTAACAAAATTCCGGTGTGACGAATTTTATCATTATTCGTAATCAGTCCCAAAGCATAAACACTGCCTGTTAACCCATAATTGGTAAGCGGTTTTCCAAAATAAAATCCAAATTCTTTTATACTGGTGGGGATATTTTTACCCTGGTCAACAAAATAAGTATTAAGCCGATGTTCATATAAATGTGTTATTCCTGTGGCAGCGGTAATGGCGCCAAAAGTCAACCAGTCGTCACCTTTCCAATGAACCGGCCTGGAATATACATGAAGAATACTGTTTACAATTAATTTGCCGTCGTTTTTAACTTGAGACCATTTTGTGTAAGGTTCAACTACCAATAAGGTGTCTTGTGCGCAAATTAAATTTGGCACAAATAACAAGAAAAATAGGATAGAATGTTTACTGGGCATAGACACTGTTTTAATTGCAAAATTACAACATTAAGTGATTTATTAATTGGGCTGTGAATAGTTTTGTAACATATGATGCATGGGCAACGGAAAAAACTTTCTTATTTAGTAATTTTGCAAAAAATAAAGCAATGGGTTTTAATCAATTTCAGAATAGTCCTTTAGAGATCAATATTTCATTTCATAAAGTGATTGAAAATTTAGAATTCATAGCCAAAAACGATCCAGATGATTTTAGGGTGCAATATGCAACATCGTTGCTTCATCTTGTGGAAAAAGCGCCCGAATTAAGAGATGGCCTTAAGTCTATAGACGATTTAGAAAAAAATAAAGAAGTTATCAGATTGCTTTTGGCAGATTTATTTCCATCGGCCTTAACCAATAATGAGATTAAAGCGGCAACAGTACCTTTTAGCAGTTTTGTTTTCAATAAAACGGAAAGGCTTGAGAAAATTATGAAGGAAGCCGGCACAGATTTTAATCTAAACATTCGCGATTTCGACGATCATAATTTCTTTATTATGAATTGCTGTTTAATCTTGAATGCTTATTATCATCAAAAATTAGATTTTGCTCGACCACTATTTTACGATATTCCTGATGCCAATGGAATATTGCGCTATTACAGAATTTTATACAATGCCGATTTTGTAGAAATTTTACCTACAAAAAAGGCTATAATTCTTTCCAATGCCGATATTGAAAATTTACTGAATAATTATGATGACTTAGCGCTTTGGAAGGAAAAATTCCCGCTGAATAGCTGGATATTAAAGGGATTTGGTATTTTTGTTTTGTTTGATGCAACTACAGAAAATGCAATTTCCAATCTAAAAAGCAATCTGCTTAAAACCCATCATATTGAAAAATCTTTTAATGATAACATTGAAAAGGTTTTTCAGTCAATATTTAAAGTCAAAGACATCAGGGTTGGCTTTACACCTTATCAAATAGAAGACGGCCGATTTAATATTGAGCTCAGCAAGAAAGATTTCAACAGTTTTCTTTTGTTGGATCAATCCAATATGGATTGTAAAAATGCGCTCTGCGGAAGTTCTTTCGAAAAAATAATGAAGGATAAAAGCTATTTTAGCATTGCTGATGTAGCTTACAGGAGCCAAGATGCGGAATTTGCAAAAATGGCCAGCCATTTGCTGAAGCAAAACATCAAAAGTGTGATATTGGCGCCTGTTGTAAAAGATGGCAAAATATTGGGAATTATTGAATTGGGATCTTCAGTTCCTTTTGCTTTAAACAGCATTAATGCACATAAAGTGGATATGATTATGCCTTTTATTGTGGATACAATTGACCGTTATCAAAACGAATGGCAAAATAAAATTGATGCCATAATTCAAAAGGAATATACTGCAATTCATCCAAGTGTTTATTGGAAATTTAAAAATTCAGCCCAAAAATATTTGGTTCAAATTAGAGACACCAACGCAAAATTACAATTGGAGGAAATTGTATTTAATGAGGTTTATCCTTTATACGGGCAAATTGACATTAAAGGATCTTCCGAATCAAGAAACATTACCATTCAGCTCGATTTAAAAGAGCAAATTCAATCCTTGCTGGCTATTTTTGAGGCCGTAAATCTCGAAAATCAATTGTTGGTGGTTTCGCAAAGAAAGTACGAATTAATTGATTTGCAAGACCATATTTTACAATCCGTTAAAGCCGATTCAGAATATCAGATCCAAAGTTATTTAAAAAATGAAGTGCTACCGGTCATCAGTCAATTAAACTTCAATGATGAAGGCGCAATGTTGTATAAAAAATATCTCGAAAATATTGAGAAGAAATCGGGATTGTTTTACAATAACAGAAAGAAGTTTGACACATCTTTGGCGATTTTGAATAAAGAATTGTCAGATTTGCTGGACCAAAGAGAAAATGAAGCACAGGCTATTTTTCCGCATTATTATGAGCGATTTAAAACCGATGGCGTTGAACACAATTTATATATTGGCGCTTCAATTGCCCCAAACCAAAAGTTTGATAAAGTTTTTTTAAAAAACCTTCGATTATGGCAATTGCAAACCATGTGCGAAATGGCCATTTTACAACAAAAGTTATATAAAACATTGCCTTTTCCGCTTGAAATGTCTTCATTAATTCTCGTTTTCAGTTCGCCCATAAGCATCAGATTCAGAATGGATGAAAAAAGGTTTGATGTAGATGGTTCTTACAATGCGCGCTATGAAGTAATCAAAAAGAGAATAGACAAGTCATATATCAAAAATACAAAAGAAAGAATTACACAAGAAGGAAAAATAACCATTGTGTTTAGCCACGAGCACGAAGAAGTTGAATATAGAAAATATATTAAATACCTGCAGCACAAAAATATGGTTAAGCCTTTGATATCATATTTTGAAGTTGAGGATTTACAAGGCGTAGCCGGACTAAAAGCATTGCGAATTGAAATTCAAAATCCATAGGTGAATGTACCAAAAAGTATTATTTACAACGAGTAGGCAAACACTTTATGTTCTTATGCTTTTAATTTCAAGAATGCATAAACAAACGAAAAGACCGATAAAATAATTCCTGCCATAAATACCGTGTAGGTAATTCTCAGCCATTTGTATTTTTTATTCAGCACCAATCCTAAATGGTATAAATCTTTAATTAACGAGTCATAGAGAAATTCCCGGCTTTCCATAACTTTATGCAAACCATATAAATAGTCATTATAAGGCATTTTATAAAAGTTGCCAAAAAACAACAAATTAACACTTTGATCTTCAATATCTTTTCTGGTAAAAGTGCCGCTGGTAACTTTAGGCCGTGTAGACATTATGGCGAAAATGATGGATACTACACTAAACAAAATCATGATAAGTGTTGGCAAAACAAGGTGCGCGTTAGAGGTGCTATCAAGTTTCGGAATTAATGTTGACAATGCAATTGAGATAATAATGGCATTTACAGAAAGCAAAATATTGGCTTTGCTGTCTGCAATTTCACTCAACCGAATATGGTTATTCAGCGCAACCCGAAACATCGTTTCTATACCGCGATCCGGACGGTCAATTTTTAATTCTTTTTTCTTTTTAACAACGTTTTCTAAATTAAGTCGATTCAGGTTTCTGATTTGTTTTTCTATTTCAAACAGGTTCTTTTCCTTTAAAACCTGCCAATGTTGTTTGGCGAAATTGGTAAAATAACGATGACCGGTTAACATAAACTTTTTGTTCTCTTGAAACCAGGCCAAATCTGTATAAACCAAATCTTTGGTATTCAACCATTCATCGCGCAACAATTCACAAATGTCAAAATAGTTTTCATCAGCAAAATGGTTAAAATCGGCATCTTTTATCACTTTTTCATCCAATGAAACGGGATTAACATCAACCTCGGTCACTAAAATTAGACGAACAACTTGCGCTAAATCTGCTTCGGTAATTTTATCTTTCAAAAAATCTTGTGCTATTTCAACGCTGTGCTGCTCATGATTTTCAGGGTTTACAGTATATCCGCTATCGTGAAACCAACATGCCAATAAAACCCAATTCATTTCTTCCTTCGGAAGCGTTTCACTTTCCATTATTTTTTGGGCTGCCTGCACAACGCTAAGCGTATGATTAAAATTGTGGTAAGAATATGTTGCAGAAAGTTTATCTTTGAATAATAGAAAAATAAAGGCTTCTGCCTGTTCTAAAAGATACATATATACGTTTTTTAAAACCACTAAATTATAAAATGTTAGCGATACTTGGCATACTAAAACATAAATCTTTCATTATTTTATTCATCTCGGTTTTATTCTTTTTCTCTTGTGCAACCTTGGAAAATCAATATGGCGCTGAAACCAAAACACATGAAAGTGCAGATTTCATTTCAGAAAATACCATTGAAAGGAAAATTTTTCTGATTGGAGATGCCGGATACGCCCATGACAAGTCGACCAGCAACCTGCTTAACGAAGCCCAAAAGAAAGTTGCCTTACACGCTGAAATTTCTGATGTTATTTTTTTGGGCGACAATATTTACCCCAAAGGAATGCCGGAAATTGGCCATCCATATAGAGAACAATCGGAAGTTGGCCTTAACAATCAGCTTAAAATCAGTGAATCTTTGAATGGTAAAACTATGTTTATTCCCGGCAACCATGATTGGTACCGAGGGCTTGACGGACTTAAAAGGCAAGCCGATTTTGTTGAAGAGAAACTGAACGACAAAAAATCTTTTTTTCCCGGAAAACAGTGTGGTATAGACGCTGTTGAACTCACTTCAGATATTACGGTGATTGTTGTTGACAGTGAATGGTTTCTTCAAAATTGGAATAAATTTCCGAATAGAAATAACGGATGCAACATTAAAACCAGGGAACAATTTTTCGAAGAATTTAGAAGTCTGGTCAATAAAAATCAGAATAAATTAACCTTAATAGCCATACACCATCCGCTGTTTACAAACGGTCCACACGGCGGTTATTTAAGTTTAAAACATCAGTTGTACCCCGTCAAAAAAATTCCTTTGCCGGTTTTGGGAAGCCTCGTAAATTTACTTCGGATAAAAAGCGGTGCGAGTCCGGCAGATTTGCACTATAAATTGTACCAGGAATTAAGAAATAGAATTGGCACAATTTTAAAAGATTATTCAAATACCATTGTTGTTTCGGGTCATGAGCACAACTTACAGTGGATTTATACCGAAGGAATTCAGCAAATTATTAGTGGCTCTGGATCTAAAAGTGAACCCGCAAAGGCTGTTCAGCCAAAGAGTTTTACAACCGGACAAAGGGGATTCGCGGTTCTTGATGTGTATAAAAACAAGCAAGTGGTGGTTAGTTATTATGGTGAAAAAAACAATTTTAGCGACCCCATATTTTCACAAATACTTTTTGATTCAACAAAAAAAGACACCATTATCCATTCAAAAATATTTTCACCTGTTGTCGAAGCATCTGTTTATCCTGTTGCCAGCACCAAAAAAAGCAGCGTTTATAAATGGCTTTGGGGCCAACATTACAGAGCGTATTACGGAACAAAAATAAAAGTGCCTACTTTGTTGCTTGACACAGTTTATGGCGGTTTAACACCAATAATTTCGGGTGGCGGAACGCAGTCAATGTCGCTTCGGATGGAAAATCCTGATGGAAAGGAATATGTGTTAAGAGCCGTAAAAAAGGATGCAACGCAGTTTTTGCAATCGACATTGTTTCAGGACCAATATGTAAAAAACGATTTTGAAGAAACCTATGCAAAGGATTTTATTGCTGATTTTTATACAACAGCACATCCGTTCACGCCTTTTATTTTAGAAACGTTCACGAAGCAGCTGAATATTTTTCATACGCAGCCTCAATTGTTTTTTGTGCCAAAACAACCGGTTTTAAAACAGTACAATAAGAATTATGGCGATGCATTGTATATGCTGGAAGAACGTCCATCAAAAGAACATAAATATGCCGAAAATTTTGGTGTGCCCGATGATATTGTGGGAACTGATGAACTGTTTGAAAATCTTCGAAAAGATGAAAAACACCAAATTGATGAAAAAGCATTTTTAAAAGCAAGGTTGTTTGATATGTTGATAGGCGATTGGGATCGGCATGCGGACCAATGGCGATGGGCGGTTTTTAAAACTAAAGACCAGGTGATTTACAAACCAATTCCGAGAGACCGCGACCAGGCATTTGCCAAAATAGATGGCGCTTTGCTGTCGTTAATCAATAAACTGCCGCCGTTAAGGCATATGCAAAATTTTGATGAAAAAATGGCACATCCACGTTGGATTAACAAAACGGCTTTTGTTTTGGACGTGCTCTTTTTAAAAAATACCACCTTGGATGATTGGCAGCAAACAGCATCAGAAATAAGTGCAGTAATGACCGATGAATTGATTGACGAGGCGTTTTTAAAGCTGCCAAAAGAAATACAAGACCAAAATATTGACAAAATTACAGGTATCTTAAAAAAACGCAGAGCACAATTAAGGGATTATGCAAAAACGTATTTTGAAGAATTGCAAAAAGTTGCCATCATTACGGGTACTGATAAAAAAGATGATTTCGAAATAAACATAGAAAATGAAGTTGTTTTAATCAAGCATTTGCGCAAAAAAAAGAACGAAACCGAATTGGTGTTTGAAAAGAAATTTAGTCCGGATACGACAAATGAAATTTGGATTTATGGATTGGATGATCAGGATCATTTTATGGTCAATGGTGACCATAGCAATAAAATACGCATCAGGCTAATTGGCGGGCACGGTGATGACAATTACACTACAAACCAAGGCAACAAAATAAAAATTTATGATTTTAAAACCGACAATGATATTGTAAAATATGAGGGCGAAAAGCCATCTCTAAAAATTTCAAATCAGTATGAATTAAATACGTTCAATGTCAAAAAAGCTCCACTCACTACTTTAAGCACATTGCCAAATATTGGGTACAATCCGGATGACGGAATTAAATTGGGCGTAAAATCAACTTTAACAAAGTATCATTTTGTGCAAAAGCCTTTTTCGGTTCGGCATAGTTTGGGAGCAAATTATTATTTTGCCAAACAGGGTTTTGAATTGATGTATGATGTAATTATTCCGCTGGATATTTACAGCGCAAATCTGGAATTCAATGCGCGAATTACCAGTCCAAATTTTGCCGTTAATTATTTTGGTTTCGGAAATGAAACCCAAAACAATGACCAGGAATTGGGAATGAATTACAATAGGGTAAGAATGCATATTTACGAATTTACGCCCAGTATTTTTTGGCAAGGTAAAAACGGAGCATTATTTAAAATTATGCCTTCATTTGAAAGCATAGAAGTTGAAGAATCCGAAGGCCGTTTTATCAATGAGCCAGCAGCTGTAAACCAAGAAGTTTTTAATCATCAGCGTTTTGTTGGTGTTCAAACGGCCTATACTTTTAAAAATTATGACAGCGATGTTAATCCTGCAAATGGTATGGGTTTTAGCTTGAATTTAGGCTGGAAATCGAATGTAAATGAAGCCGGTAATCATTTTTTCTATGGTGAATCATCCATAAATTTCATTCAAAAACTAAACACTTCAGGAACGCTGATTTTTGCAACTTTGATGAAAGGAAAAATAATTTCAAACAATCGTTTTGAATTTTTTCAAGGCGCAGTTCTTGGCGGAGATTTTGATTTAAGGGGTTTTAGAAGTGAACGATTTTTGGGAAGGTCATCCTTTTTCAACAGTAACGACTTAAGGTGGCAATTGGGAACCTTAAATCGCGGATTGGTCCCAATGAAATATGGAATTTTAGGCGGATTTGATTACGGCAGAGTTTGGCTGGACAGTGAAAAATCAAATGAATGGCATCCATCGGCAGGAGGCGGTTTGTGGCTTTCAACCTTGGATATCGTAACGGCCCGACTCACGTCTTTCAACAGTCCCGATGGCTGGAGAATAGCATTTGGCTTTGGCTTTAGTTTTTAGTTATTTCATTTATATAAATTGGTTATTTGGGCAACGCTGATTAAGCTATGCATTTCAAAAATTAAATGATATATTTGATAGTACATGGAGTTTTATGAATAAAGCAACAACATCAAAAAATAAATCAAAAATGAGAAAAATCACCATAGCATTGCTTGCAGGATTGGTTTCTTTAATGGCTTTTGGGCAAGACGTAACCGGACAATGGAACGGAAGCTTAAAAGTTCAAGGGACACAATTAAGGCTAGTTTTTAATGTTTTAAAAACAGAGAATGGCTACACGGCAACAATGGACAGCCCGGACCAGGGCGCAACCGGAATTCCGGTAACTACAACCAGTTTTGAAAATGCTGTTTTAAAATTTTCGATTCCAAATGCCACAATTGAATACGAAGGTATTTTGGGAAATGATCAAATTGTTGTCGGTAATTTTAAACAAAGCGGATTCACTTTTCCGATGAATTTATCTAAAGCGCTTATCGAAAAGGAAATAATTGTGAGGCCGCAAGAGCCCGTTACACCTTATGCCTATCATTCGGAAGACATCACTTTTGAAAATAAAAGTGCCGGAATTACCTTGGCAGGAACACTGACATTACCACAAAAAGAAGGCCTATTTCCCGCAGTCGTTTTGATCAGCGGAAGCGGACCACAAAACAGGGATGAAGAATTGTTGGGCCATAAACCGTTTCTGGTTCTAGCCGACTTTTTAACAAAAAACGGCATTGCGGTATTGCGTTTTGATGACCGGGGCACCGCTTTATCAAAAGGAGATTTCAATGCGGCCACAACGTTGGATTTTTCTGCGGATGTTGAAGCCGGCGTTCAATATTTAAAAACCAGAAAGGAAATAAATAAAGGCAAAATCGGATTGATCGGACATAGCGAAGGAGGCATCATTGCCCCAATGGTAGCCATCAAATCCAACGACATTGATTTTATCATATTGCTGGCAGGAACCGGGATTCCGGGCGACCAGTTGCTTTTATTACAACAGGAATTGATAGGAAAAGCAGCCGGAATGCCCAATGAAGATTTGCAAAAAGCGCATACAATAAACAAGGGCATTTTCGAATTGGTGAAAAAATCCACAAATACCGCACAGTTAAAAACGGAATTGACAACCTACATCAAACAAGCTTTGGCTGCCGACCCAGATGCCGCTAAAATTGAAGGAATGGGTGAAGAGGATTATATAAAATTGCAGATCAACCAAATTGCGAGTCCGTGGATGCAATATTTTATAAAATACGATCCGGCTCCGGCTTTGGAAAAAGTCAATTGTCCGGTATTGGCAATTAATGGTGAAAAAGATTTACAGGTTCCGCCAAAAGAAAATTTGGAAGCCATAAAAAATGCGTTGGCAAAAGGCGGAAACAAAAAAGTGACGACAAAAGTATTGCCAAACTTGAATCATTTATTTCAGGAATGTGAAACAGGCTCGCCAAGTGAATATGCCATGATTGAACAAACATTTTCGCCTTCGGCTTTAACGGAAATCCTCAATTGGCTACAAATTCAAATTAAATAAATAGGGGTTTTCATTTTAGTTGAAAATTCTGGTTGGTGCCAGTCAATTTCAATCAACACTAATTTTAAAAGAAATGTTTTTATAGATGATGTCTTTAATTTTTAAACAAATAGTCAGCACAAAAGACATTTATTACGCGGATGCGATGCTTATTTATCAGAAAGCTTTTCCGCCCAGCGAGCGGCAGCCGCTTTCTAAAATTAGCGAAAGAATAACTGCCCGAAAATCGGAATTATTTGTTGGAATTGTGGATGAAGAGGTTATTTGTATGGCGTTGTTGTGGGATTTCAGCAATACGGATTTTACGTTGTTAGATTATATGGCGGTATCGGAAATATACAGAAACAATCATTTTGGAAGCAAATTGTTCAACTTTCTTGTTGATAAAGTAAAAGGCAATCATAAATTTCTGCTGCTTGAAGTTGAAAATTATTTGTTCGGCAAAAACCGGGAACAACGAAAAAAACGCATAAATTTTTATCTTAAAAACGGATCTTATCTTTTAGACAACGTTCCCTATATGCTGCCATCGTTGGACAAGTCGTTGCCGTTCGAAGCGCAACTGATGATCGCGCCTAAGTACAAAAGTGCGCATATAAAACCGTCGGAAATTGAAAATTTAATAAAACTTTTGTATCAGGAAATATATGAAAAATCAGAAAATGATGCATTGCTGGTTTCCGTCTTGAAAGAAATTCCCAATAAAATTAACTTCGTCAATAAGCGAATTCCATAAAAATAACTGACTGTTGAAATTTCTTCGTTGGTGCTTTGGTAATAATTTTTTGTTGACTGCTGTTTTCCTTCAAATAAACCTATTCAGCTTCAACAATCACCACTTTGGGATCAATATCATCTGCGCCGTGGGTTAGTTTTTTCAACTTTTTAACGAACAATACCAACAGCAATCCAAAGGAAACACAAAAGATCAACACACCCATAAAAATGGCGTATTCACCTGCATTTTGGGCAGCTTCTCCTACATAACCAGCCACTTTATTTCCCACTCCGGAAACCATAAAATAAGCACCCATCATTAACGAGGCATATTTTAAAGGCGCCAGCTTGGTAATAAACGACAAGGCCACAGGCGAAATGCTCAATTCACCGATAACGTGCAACAAATACGCGCCAAACATCCAGTAAATGGATGCTTTTCCGTCTAAAGACGAAGCGGTTTCAATGGCTGCGCCGGCCAGCAATAAAAATCCCAATCCGGTAATGATGGTTCCAATACCCATTTTAAAAAGCGAAGAGCTTTCACGCCCTTTTTTGCGCCACCTAGTCCAAAAATAAGCAACAGGCACCCCCAATAAAATCACGTAAAAAGCGTGTAAAGCCTGCAAAAAACTCGCAGGAACTTCAAACCCAAACATCACACGATCAATTTTGTCGCGGGCATACAAATTCATCAACCCGCCGGCTTGTTCATAAGCGCCCCAAAAAACAATCACAATTAAAAAGGATAACACCAACACAATCATTCTGTCTTTTTCTACGGAAGTGAGCGGTATACTTCTATTGGTGCCGATTTCCCGTTGTGCAGGCACAAAATTTCCTACAGTTGTCAAGTATTTTTGTCCCCAAACATACACTATTTGTCCGATGGCCATTCCAATCCCAGCCAAACCAAAACCATAATGCCAATTAATCACTTCGCCTACATAGCCAACCAGCAAAGGCGCAGCAAATGCACCAATATTAATACCGATATAAAATATGGTAAAAGCGGAATCTCTTTTTAAATCGCCTTGTTGGTACAAACCGCCAACCATACTCGAAATATTCGGTTTTAAGGCACCAACGCCCAAAATGATAAAAGCAATTCCTGAATAAAACGCCCACAAAGCATCAAATGCCAAAATAAAATGACCGATACACAACAACACACCGCCCAGCATCACCGTTTTTTTCTGGCCCAGCCATCTGTCAGCCAACAAACCTCCCGGAACCGACATTACATAAACCAACATTGTGTACCAACCATACAATTCCAACGCAGAAACTTTGTCCCAACCTAGTCCGGCATTGGCTTCCGTAGTTTTAGCTGTTAAGTAAAGAATAAAGATGGCGCGCATTCCGTAGTACGAAAAACGTTCCCACATTTCGGTAAAAAACAAAATGTACAATCCTTTTGGGTGTCCCCACAATGTCTGATTTGGCATATTTTCAGGTTTTAATAGCGGTAAATATACTATTTAAAATTTTATTTATTGTTTTTGTGTTTGTTGCTAAAATTTTTATAGTATTTGAGGGTTTTGGATCAGTATTCCAAGACTTTATTTTCGGTTTTTTAAAAGGCTTCAATGAAGGTTTCTAAATATTTTTGATCATTAAATTTAAACCACCAGGGTATTTATCGATTTAAAATTGCAGCGGCGTTAAAAGTATTCCTGTTAATAGAAAGCAAAAGGCTTCGCACTTCAATGGTTTCTCGTTTTTTTGCCTATATTTGGCCTTTCATTTTAAGAACTGCATGAAAATAAAACTGACACTGTTTTTAATTTTAATGACTGCCTCAATTTTCGGACAGGAAATAGGGCATGTTAAAAATGGAAAACATTCAATGAAGCTCTTAAAATCGGAAAATTTGTTTTCCTGGGTCTATTCTGATGTGAACTCAAAAATAGCACACTTGGAGAAATCATTTAATTTTCCCAATAAAGAAACCATTTTTAATATGATTATCGAAGGTTTTGAAAACAACAACAACCATCAAATCTTTGTTCAAACGGACCATGATACCGTGGTGAAATTTGAATATAAAAAGGTAAAGGGAGAAATGCTGTTAAATATCAATCACCATAACTTAAGCAGCAAAACTGCCGGTACAAGCACTTCTTTAAGCAGGCAACAAATGATGGCGTTGTTTGGAATACAATCCTAATATTATTAACGGCTCCATAGTTCAAGGGATAGAATAAAAGTTTCCTAAACTTTAGATCCAGGTTCGAATCCTGGTGGAGTCACGAATAAATCAACAAAAAGTTGAAAATAAAGCGAGCCAAAAAAACAAAATTTATTTTGTTTTTTTAGTGAGCGGTGTTTTCTTTTGTTGATTTTCAAAGCGGACTTTTATCAGGATCACCGAAGGTAATCCTGATCGAGCTTTGCTTGGCAAGTTAAAAGCCGGAAGACCGATGACCGAAGACCGAAGCTCGCTTTTTTTTAGTGAGCGGTGTTTTCTTTTGTTGATTTTCAAAGCGGACTTTTATCAGGATCACCGAAGGTAATCCTGATCGAGCTTTGC
>CAZBGP010000057.1:0-13659 GCA_964491495.1 uncultured Lutibacter sp.
CCTTTCTTTTGAAAAACCTTCAACTTTAGTGTTGAAGGTTTTTTTTTGATGTAAAGTGTAGAATTTCTTCATATTAAATAGTTTAATTCTGATTAATTTAAACGTATTTTGCTGAAATTAACTTTAACATACTAAAGATATGAAACAACAAAATTATAAGAATCACAGCAAGTATGTGATTGGATATCACGGAGTAACGCTTTTGGCCATTCTGGCTTTTTTGGGCGGATCAATCAGAAATTTATGGAATTCATCTGAGGATAATTTATATTCGGCTTCATTATTGGTATTGCTGGCTTTTATATTATTCTTAATGTTTTATTTCATAAGAACTTTCGCTTTAAAAGCACAGGACAGAGCTATTAGATCTGAAGAAAAATTGAGATATTTCATTTTAACGGGTAAATCTATCAGTAATAATTTAACTACACGACAATTTGTTGGATTACGTTTTGCGTCTGATGATGAATTTGTTGCGTTGGCTGATAAAGCCGCAAAGGAGAATCTTTCGGAAACAGATATTAAAAAAACAATTGTAAATTGGAAATCTGACGAATACCGCGTGTAAAACAGTCTTTTTTATCAAAAATAATTAATCCTTCAAATTTTGGAGGATTTTTTATTTTAATTAAAATTAGAGTAAATGATAATTGTTATTTTTTATTGAGAGTGAGCAATTAAGTCATAAAAAGGGATTATAGGTAGTATTAATTTAATAATTTAGCCAAAAATAAATTCAATGAATTATTTAAGGCATGTTGGGAAGTATTTTATAATGCTTCGGCAAGTTTTTCGTAAACCTCAAAAATGGTCGGTTTTCAGAGAAATGTTGTTTAGGGAAATTGAAGATTTAGGTCTTAAATCATTAGGAATAATTGCATTTATTTCCTTTTTTGTTGGAGGTGTTATTGCTATTCAAACAGCATTAAATGTCGATAATCCTTTTATTCCTAAATATCTGATTGGTTTTGCAACAAAACAATCAATGATTTTAGAATTTGCACCAACATTTATGAGTGTTATTTTGGCCGGTAAAGTGGGATCTTATATCTCTTCAAGCATTGGTACTATGCGTGTTACGGAACAAATTGATGCATTGGAAGTTATGGGAATCAATTCATTAAATTATTTGGTGTTGCCTAAAATTATTGCCACCATATTTTTTTATCCCTTGTTAATTTCGTTGGCCATGTTTTTGGGAATTTATGGAGGATATGTGGCAGGTACGTTAACCGATTTATTTTATAGTGAAGATTATTTATACGGTCTGCGTCTCGATTTTGATCCCTATTATATACAATATGCTTTGATAAAAACTGTGGTATTTGCATTTGTTATTGCAACCATACCGGCCTATCATGGTTATTACGTAAAAGGCGGCTCCTTGGAAGTGGGCAGGGCTAGTACCCAAGCGGTTGTTTGGACTAGTGTTGTTATCATTTTATTAAATTATTTTTTAACCCAAATGCTGTTGGCATAAATGATAGAAGTTATAGATTTATATAAAGAATTTAATGGCGTACCAGTTTTAAAAGGTGTTTCAACAACTTTTGAAAAAGGTGTAACTAGTATGATTATCGGTCAAAGCGGTTCAGGTAAAACAGTTTTTTTAAAATGTTTGGTCGGATTGCACATTCCGGAAAGTGGAATCATTTGTTTTGATGGAAGAAAGCATACCGAGTTAGATATTAAAGAGAAAAGGCTGTTGCGGCAAGAAATTGGCATGGTTTTTCAAGGAGGTGCGTTATATGATTCTTTAACGGTTGAAGAAAACATCATGTTTCCGCTAAAAATGTTTGCCGATCAATCTTTTTCAGAGATGCGAGATCGTGTAAATTTTGTTTTGAAACGCGTGAATTTGGAAGATGCGAATAAGAAATTCCCCGCAGAATTGTCTGGTGGGATGCAAAAGCGTGTTTCCATTGCCCGAGCGATTGTAATGAATCCAAAATACTTGTTTTGTGACGAGCCCAATTCTGGTTTAGATCCAAACACAGCCACCGTTATTGACAATTTAATTAAAGAAATCACTGAAGAATATCAAATAATTACTGTGATAAACTCCCATGATATGAATTCTGTAATGGAAATCGGTGAAAAAATTATTTTTTTAAAAGATGGTATAAAAGAATGGGAAGGATCGAATAAAGAGATTTTTATAACTGAAAATGAAGCGGTTGTGAATTTCGTGTATTCTTCCAATTTATTCAGAAAAGTGAGAGAGGCATATTTAAAAGAAACAAAGTAGGTTATAAGTTTGTTTTTATTAAATATACTATTATATTTGCACCCGCTAAAAAGAAAGAGATTGACCTGGTAGCTCAGTTGGTAGAGCACCTCCCTTTTAAGGAGGTGGTCCTGGGTTCGAGCCCCAGCCCGGTCACAAAAAGCTTCTCAAGATAGAGGAGCTTTTTCTTTAAAATTTTGGTGAGATACTCAAGTGGCCAACGAGGGCAGACTGTAAATCTGCTGCGCAAGCTTCGAAGGTTCGAATCCTTCTCTCACCACAAAAGCCCCAAACAATTTCGTTTGGGGCTTTTTAGTTTTTTTAGTTAAAATGTTTAACTCAAGTTACATAATATTAAACAAAATTGTATATTTGTACCAAATTGAAAAATTTTCGTTATGGTTAAAAAAGCTTCACTCTTCATTTTCTTGTTAAGTCTTTCAGTAGGTTTTTCTCAGAATACAGGAACCGTTAAAGGAAAAGTAATCGATATGCAAACAAGAGGTCAAATGCCTTTTGTAAATGTTATTGTTGTTGGTACTGAGGTTGGCAGCATTTCCGATGAAAACGGTGCTTTTATCATTAAAAACGTTCCATTGGGTTATGTAAAAGTTCAAGCATCTTATCTGGGATATTTAACGGCTTTATCCGAGGATTATTTGGTTACCAATGAAAAAACGCCTTTTATCAATTTCGAATTGATTCAAGATAATGAGCAATTGGATGAAGTGGTTGTGCAAAGCAAATTATTTAAAAAATCAATAGAAAGCCCGTTATCGAGGCAATCTCTTGGAATTGCCGAGATTGAAAGAAATCCCGGAGGCAATCGAGATGTTTTAAAAGTGATTCAATCGCTTCCTGGTGTGGCTTCAAACCCGGGCTTCAGAAATGATATTATTATTAGAGGTGGATCGCCTGTTGAAAATAAATTTTATTTGGATGGTATAGAAGTTCCGGTGATCAATCATTTTCAAACGCAAGGTTCTACGGGCGGACCGGTGGGAATTATCAATGCCGACTTAATTCGAAATGTTGATTTTTTTACCAGTGCTTTTGAATCTAATAAAGGAAATGCACTGAGTTCTATCATTGAGTTTACGCAGAAAGACGGAAATCCGGAGAAAATAAATACAAGGGCAACTTTGGGAACATCAGACGCCGGCTTAACTTTAGACGGACCAATAAATGACAAAACAACTTTTATAGGCTCAGTGCGTCAATCGTATTTGCAATACCTGTTTAAATTGATAAAACTACCTTTTTTGCCAACGTATAACGATTTTCAGTTTAAGGTAAAACACCAATTGTCGGCCAACAGCGAAATTAGTTTAATTGGACTTGGCGCCATCGATAAGTTTACGCTAAATGAAAGCGTAAATAAAAATGTGACCGATGAAGAAACCATCAAAAGAAATCGTTACATTTTAAGTATTGTTCCAGTTCAGGAGCAATGGAATTATACAGTAGGAGCCTCATACAAGCATTATGCGGGAAATTCTATGCAACAGGTTGTAGTGAGCAGAAATGAGCTGAGCAACAATGCTAAAAAGTATTTTAATAATACCGCCAACGCTTCCGATTTGTTACTTGACTATACTTCAAAAGAAATTGAAAATAAGTTTAGGTTCGAAAACACATCAACTTCAGCAAAAAATTACAAATTGTCTGTTGGTTTTGGTTTGGAGCAAGCCAAATACACCAATGAAACATTTCAAAAAACAGCCAATTCAGATGGACTTTCTGAAGTGAATTTTTCTTCGGAATTGGCCATGTTTAAATACGCGGTATTTGGGCAAATTTCAAAAAAATATTTTCATTCCAAATTGGCGGCTTCCTTAGGTTTTCGTATGGATGGTGCCGATTATGATGCCGAAATGCGGAATCCGCTAAATCATTTTTCGCCAAGAATTTCCCTGGCATATTCACTTTCAGAAAAGCTCACCTTAAATGCAACAGCCGGAATTTATTCCCAGCTTCCAACCTATACAATTTTGGGTTATAGAGATGCTGAAAACAATTTGGTTAATAAAAACAACGGATTAAAATATATTCAGGCAAACCATTGGGTAAGCGGATTTGAATTTGCACCTAACAACAGTTCAAAAATTAGTGTGGAAGGATTCTATAAAACGTATAAAAATTATCCTTTCTCTGTTAGAAATCAAATCAGTCTGGCAAATTTGGGCGCCGACTTTGGTGTTGTTGGAAATGAGGAAGTAACATCAACTTCTGAAGGAAGGGCTTACGGTTTTGAGTTATTTGCGCAGAAGAAATCTTACGCCGGATTTTACGGTATTTTATCTTACACTTTTGTTGTGAGTGAATTTAAAGACAATTTTAACAATTTTATTCCTTCAACTTGGGACAATAAACATTTGTTGACCTTAACGGGCGGTAAAAAACTAAAAAGAAATTGGGAAATAGGCGGTAAATATAGATTGGTTGGCGGTCGGCCTTATACGCCTTATGATATGGATGCATCCTCTGAAATTGCAAATTATGATGTGACCAATCAGGGAATTTTGGATTACAGTCAATTAAATACAGAACGATTTAAAACCTTTTCACAATTGGATCTTCGGATAGATAAAACATGGTTTTGGAAAAAATTCTCCCTGAATTTTTATGTGGATGTGCAAAATGTTTTGGCCAGCGAAGCGATTGAACAACCTTATTTAATTCCGACTTTGGATGCCAACGGAAATAAAATAATTGATTCCAATAACAGTTCCAAATACGTGTTGGAAAGTATAGAAAATACTTCCGGCACGGTGCTTCCGAGATTTGGCGTTATTTTCGATTTTTAAGGATTCTTTATTAATTGCATATTTAAATAAATTCAGTCCCAAATTTGGTTTTTACTGCGGCAGTAATTTGTTTTATATCTTGTTCTTTGTTTTTTGGGCAAATAAGGATCACATCATCTTTTTCAACCACAATAAAATCATGTAAACCTTGAATCACCACACGTTTTTTAGACTGTGTTTTTACAATATTATTGGATGAATCTATGTAAATAACTTCACCGCCCAAGGTGGCGTTTTGATGCGAGTCTTTTTTTAATTCATTATACAAGGAACTCCAGGTTCCCAAATCATTCCAGGTAAAATTTACCGGCAATACATAGAGGTTGATGGCTTTTTCCATAATGCCGAAATCAATGGAAATGTTTTCTGAAAACGCGTAGTTTGTTTCAATAAACTGGTTTTCTGAAGCAGTGTTGTAATTATTTTCTCCATTTGAAAAAAGCGTATACATTTCAGGTAAATGTGTTTCAAAAGCCTTTAAAATACTTTTTGCACTCCACACAAAAATGCCGGCATTCCAAAGGTAATCACCACTTTCTAAAAATTGTTTGGCAATTTCCAAATTGGGTTTTTCGGTAAATTTTTTAACTTTCTTAAGTTCTTTTTCTGAATTTTCAAACTGAATATAACCGTAACCTGTATTTGGTGTTGTTGGTTGAATGCCAAGCGTTAAAAGTGCATCATTTTCTGAACAAAAATCGAAGGCGGTTTTAATATTTTTTAAAAATTCCTGTTCGTCTTCAATCCAATGGTCAGAAGGCGCAATTACCATAATACCATCCGGATTTTCATTATAAATTTTAAAAGCGCTGAATAAAATACACGGCGCCGTATTTCGCATGGCTGGCTCTAACACCAATTGCTTCGATGAAATTTTTGGCAACTGTTCCAATACCAAATTTTCGTATCTTTTGTTGGTCGCAATTAATATATTTTCTGAAGGAATTATTTTTTCAAATCGGCTGAATGTTTTTTGGATTAAGGTGCTTCCGGCACCCAACATATCGTGAAATTGTTTTGGAAACTGTTCTGTGCTCATTGGCCAAAATCGGGAACCAACGCCACCGGCCATAATTACGGCATAATAATTCTTGTCCATCTTATAAATTTATAGCACAAAAATACAAATTATCATTTGTTTTGTTGGCAATGCCCTTTTTTAATGTGCAGTTAGCGCTTCCACTTCGGCATTTGGGTTGAATAAATAGACCTTTTTGCTGGCCATTTCTATACATTCAAACCGTGTTCTTCTTTTGGCCCCTTTTTTATATGCTTTGTTGTTGAAGCTAAAAAAACTTCCGTTTTCCAGTTCAAAGATAAAACGCTTTCCCGATTTTTCGTTGTACTCGTTCAGTGCACGCGTTAAATTGACGTCAGCTCCGGTGCTCGCTTTCGGATTTTTTAGATAATTTGCCAAAAAGGGAAGTAGGTGTGACGGATAAATGCTTGGCTGTAAAAAAGGCAACATTAAATGCTGAAAATTTTGCTTCCATTCTTTGCCGTGCGGTTTTACCCTTTTGTGCTTTTTGTAAGTGACCCAATGCGCCAATTCGTGAACAAGCGTAAATAAAAACTGGTATTGATTCAGTGTGTTGTTTAAGGTAATTTGAAAATCGCCGTTTATTTTTCTTTTAAAATCGCCGTGTTTTGTTGCCCTGTTGTTTACTATTTTGATGTGAATAGGATGATCAGTCAAAATTTCTTCAACCAATTCAACCGAATTTTCAGGAATATATTTTGAAAGTATTTTCATAGGTTATTAAGGCGTTGTTGAAGAAACCTGTAAAATTTTTCCGTTGTAAAATTTGATTCCCGTCAAAGCAAAATTGTAAATATAATCAGCCATTTCTTCGGCGGAAACTGAAGCTTTATACCCGGGAAATGCTTCTTCCAACATTTCTGTTTGCACGGCGCCCAATGCCAATGCGTTAAAGGAGATTTGCTGTTCCTTGTATTCTTCGGCCAATACTTCGGTCAACGTTAATAAAGCGCCTTTTGAAGAACTGTACGCTGCCAATCCGGGAAATTTCATGCTGCCCTGAATACCGCCAATACTGCTGATATTTACCACGTGACTTCCTTTTTTTAAATAGGGAATAAGCACACGCGTAAGTTCGGCAACGGCAAAAACATTGACTTTGTAAACTTCTAAAAAATCTTCTGAAGTTAAATTTTCAAAGGGTTTGTTGATTAATTTTCCCGCATTATTGATTAATATATCAACCTGCTTCCAGTTTTTACTGACAAAATCTGTCACCTTTTTTAAGTCGTTTTCAGTTGATAAATCCACAGAAATTGCGGTAATATTTTTCAGGTTCAGATTTTCCAACGGCGCTGTGTTTCTTGATAAAGCCAAAACTTGGTAATTGTTTTTGGCAAACAATTGCGCCAGTTCAAAACCAATTCCGCGACTTGTTCCTGTGATAATAACGTTTTTCATATTCTAAATTTTCAACAACAAACCAAACTAATCATTATTTTGATATATTTGGTAAAATTAAACCATTTTAACCTTTCTACTTATGAAAAAATTAACCATTTTTATTTTTCTGTTTTTTATGGCAACATCAATTTTCGCACAAAAAACATATTTGCACTGCGGAAAATTAATTGACACTAAATCTGGAAAAATTTCTACAGAAATGACAATAATTATTTCAGGAAATAAAATTGTAGGTGTTCAAAAAGGATATGTTTTTTCAGATGATCAAAAAGATATATTGATAGACTTGAAACAAAAAACTGTTATGCCCGGTTTAATTGATATGCACGTTCACGTAGAATTTGAGATGAGCCCGTCTAGATATTTAGATGGATATACCTTAAATGAAGCTGATGTTGCATTTAATTCAGTAAAATTTGCCGAAATAACTTTGTTGGCCGGTTTTACAACTGTTAGAGATTTAGGAGGAACAGGCGTGAATGTATCACTTCGTAATGCAATTAATTCAGGAAAAATTAAAGGGCCAAGAATTTTCACTGCAGAAAAGTCGTTAGCTACAACAGGTGGGCACGCCGATCCCACAAATGGAAGCAGTAGAGAACTAATGGGTGATCCAGGACCTAAAGAAGGTGTTGTAAATAGCGTGGAGGATGCAAAAAAAGCAGTACGCCAAAGATATAAAAATGGTGCAGACTTAATAAAAATTACAGCAACTGGTGGTGTACTTAGTGTTGCCAAAAGTGGTCAAAACCCACAATTTACTGTAGAAGAAATTAAAGCAATAACTGAAACTGCCAAAGATTATGGAATGCACGTTGCAACACACGCCCATGGTGATGAAGGAATGAGACGAGCAATTTTGGGAGGCGTTAAAACCATTGAACACGGCACTTTAATGTCTGAAGAAACAATGGATTTAATGATTAAATATAATGCCTATTTGGTGCCAACAATTACCGCAGGAAAAGAAGTGTCGGATAAAGCTAAAGTCAAAGGATATTACCCTGATATTGTTGTTCCTAAAGCCTTAGAAATAGGTCCAAAAATTCAAAGTACTTTTGCAAAGGCTTATAAAAAAGGAGTTGGAATTGCCTTTGGAACAGATGCAGGGGTTTTTGATCACGGTAAAAATGGAAAAGAATTTGGTTATATGGTGGAAGCTGGAATGTCCGCCATTGAAACAATTCAATCAGCAACCATTACACCTGCTAAAATTCTAAATATGGAAGATAAAATTGGAACCATTGAAGTGGGTAAATTAGCGGATATTATTGCGGTTGATGAAGATCCAACCCAAAACATACAAACTATGGAAAACGTGACTTTTGTTATGAAAGAAGGTTTGATTTACAAACAATAATTTTGTTGTTAAAAAATAATATGTTGGTAAGCGCCAATATCCGGAGGCGTAGTTCTTGTAACGCCTAAAATATCATTTGGCGCTAAAATTCTCCCTGCTTCACTGCCTTTTTTAACAGCATCAGATTTATTACCAATGATTAATTCATTTGTCTCAGGCGATTTAAAATGCGGATTTCCGTTAAAAATATTGTCAAGATAATGATTTGAATCAACAATTTCCTTAAACCGGAGCAGGTTATTTTTGAAGGAATAATTAAAAGCAGTGCCTTCAACTTTGTCGATTACCAATTCAATATTGCTATTGCCGTCGATAATGCAATTGGTGAAATTTGCTGCGTGCAAATTGCGTTTTTCAACTAATTGTGTGTTGTTTTTGCTGTAAGTGAAATAATTATTGATTAAAACGCTTGGATATTGCCGAAAACTGTTGTTCCAATAATTGGCAAAAGTAGAATGCACAAAGTTGTAAGTTCCGCCAATGGTGCAGGCCAAAGACGATTGTCCGCTGTTGTTAATCACTAAGTTTTCTCCATAAATATTGGTTTCACGCCCTAAAATTCCAAAGTTGGAACTGTTGTAAATTTGGCTGTTTTTAATGATTAAAGTAGGAGCGGAGTTATTACTGATTGAATCTGCAATAATTCCTGCGGAAGCATTTTTGATGATGGTGTTTTTTATACTGTTGTTTTTACTGCCTGCACGTAGCCAAATCGCGCCCCATTGTCCGGGAATTTCCCTGAATTGCGACTCAAGACGGTCGCCTTCAATAATGACTTTATTGTTTACTTCTCCGTTGATGGTTAATGTGGCATTTTTTGAAATGACCAATCCCGAATTTGCGTGAAAATGAATTTTCGCACCCGCTTCAATGGTCAGGGTTTTAGTTGCCGGAACTGCACAATAACCATAAATTACGTAAGGTTTTTCATTAGTGAAAGTGGTGTTTTCTTGAAGATAAAATCCGTTCACTTTTAAATCTTCGCCTTCAGTTGTTTTTCCGATAGAAATTGTTTCAATAAAACCATTTGAATCTTTTGAAGGAAACAAAAAATGGGCATCTTTCACCAAAGTCACCAATTTCACTTCCTGTAAATTTTCGCCACTGTCAAAAATAATTTCATCCGTATAAATTGGATTGGTAACCAGGCTGTAATCGATGGTGGTTTCAATAAAAATATAGAGGCTGTCTTTGGCTAAAATCTCCACATTTTCAAAAATTTTGCCGGGAACTCCATCAACATTCAATCTGTAAAAAGAATTTTCGCCTTTACCAAGTCCGATAAAAGGAACAGAAATATTTTTATTGCTTTTGTTGTAAACCTTTAAATGATAAGTACTGGATCCAATATTGGTAAAAACGGTATCCAAATATACCGTGTCTTTTGAAAAAGTAAGCTTGCCAGAACTCAATTCCACCGAAAAATCTTTTCTGCACGAAGAAAAGACCAGCAAAATTAAAGCGCAAAGAAAAGCTACATAATAACGCATTCGGGTTGTTTTTGTAAATGTAAAAAGAATTTGCGGCACATTATTTTTTGATCAACTCAATTTCATACAATTTACTCCAATGTTTCCCGGTCACAAAAAGGCGGTTATTTTCTTTGTCAAAGGCAATTCCGTTCAACACTTCGTCGGCATCATCTAATTTTTGTTCTTTATCAATAATGGTTTTTAAAGACGTTAAATTGGCAACGCCTTCCACTTTACCTGAAGCAGGATTTATTATTAAAATGGTGTTTTGTTGCCATATATTCGCATAAATCAATCCATTTACAAATTCCAGTTCGTTTAGTTTTTCAACTTTGCGCTCATTGGTGTAAACTTCAATATAATCTTCTTCAACAAGCGTTTCCGGATTTAAAAACCAGATAAATTCCGTACCGTCGGTTTTAATTAATTTTTCGCCGTTGTGCGTTAAACCCCAGCCTTCGCGACTTTTGGTATAATTAAAAGTTTTTTCTTGCTCAAACGTATTTAAATCATACACAAAGCCAACACCGCTTTGCCATGTAAGTTGGTATAATTTATTGTTAAAAATTGTGATTCCTTCTCCAAAATATTGATTATCTAAATCTTTTTGCTGTAAAACTTTTCCAGTCTTCAGCTCAACTTTCCGAATGGAAGAACTTCCTTTTCTTCCTGTTCCTTCATATAAAAATCCGTTTAAATATTCCAAACCCTGCGTATAAGCACCTTTATCGTGCGGATAGGTGTTTATAATTTTATAGGTATAAATTTCAGGTGCCGAATCGGCCAAAAAATAAATCGTTTCTGAAACTTTCGTTGTTTTATTTTCGAAAAAAACGATGGCAGTTATGGTGTGTTTTCCTAATTTGAAATCATTAATTTTTAGGGTTGCGGAATTTTGACCGCTTTTCACTTTTTTGTCATCCAATAAAAACTGGACCGAATCAATGGTTTTATTATTTTTTTCTGAAACAGAAATCGTCAATTCTTTATTTGTCTGAATTTTTTGTGGTGCATTTATCATAAATTTATGTTCACTTTTACAAGAGAAAATAGCAAGGAATATAAAAAAACTAAAAAATGATTTGTAGAACATAACTTAAAATGGAGGTTTATGAGTTTTTTATGTAAATAAAATAAATTATTTGTTTGAAGTTTCAAAAATATAGTTAAATTTGCAGTCTTAAAAATAAAATTACATTTAAAACGAGTTTACGATGAAAAAAGGTATACACCCAGAAAATTATAGAATGGTAGCATTTAAAGATATGTCAAATGAAGATGTGTTTTTGACTCGTTCAACAGTAAACACTAGAGAAACTCTTGAAGTAGATGGTGTTGAATACCCTTTGGTAAAATTAGAGATTTCAAGAACTTCACATCCATATTACACCGGTAAAACTAAAATGGTTGATACTGCAGGACGTATTGATAAGTTCAAAACGAAATATGCGCAATTCAAAAAATAATTAGTAGCATTAAAATATTTGAAATCCTCAACGAAAGTTGGGGATTTTTTTGTTTTATAACCTGAATTTAATCGTTATAAATTAGGTGATTTTGATTTTTAATAAATTATTCAGATTAAATTATAGGAATAAAATGTGCGCTATCTAACTAATATTTAGTAGTTTAGTAATATTATTAACTAAAAACATCTAATTATGAAGATTTTAAAAGGTTTATCGATTTTCATTATTGTATTGTCTTTTTTGAATTGTACTACTAATGATAAAAGGCTACTGCTATGTTAAAGCCAGAAAATTTAAGGGAAAACCAACACATGTATGTTATTGAGCGTGAAATTCCAAATGCAGGTAAATTAACTGCGGAAGAGTTAAAAGCGATTTCAAAAATTTCTTGTGGCGTATTGGAAAAAATGGGATCCGAAATTCAATGGTCATATAGCTATGTAACCAATGATAAAATTTATTGTGTGTATCTTGCGCCAAATGAAGAAATGGTTAGGGAACATGCAAAACAAGGCGGATTTCCGGCAAATTCTGTAAGCAAGGTTACAACAATCATTGATCCAAAAACAGCAGAATAACTTAATTTGTTTTGGAATCAAATACTTTTTTGAATTAAGAAAAAACCCATCGCAATGCAATGGGTTTTTTTAATTTATAATAAAGTGAGACTGAGTTTTAGGCCAGCATCGTTACCGGATTTTCAATAAAATGTTTTAAGGTTTGCAAAAAGGCAGCGCCGGTTGCTCCGTCAACTGTTCTGTGATCACAAGCCAAGGTAACTTTCATGGTATTTCCAACCACAATTTGGCCATTTTTAACCACAGGTTTTTCAATAATCGCACCTACTGATAAAATTGCCGAGTTTGGCTGATTGATAATTGAAGTAAATTCTGAAATTCCAAACATCCCAAGATTTGAAACGGTAAATGTGCTTCCGTCCATTTCTGCAGGCGTCAGTTTTTTCGATTTTGCTCTGCCTGCCATATCTTTTACTTCAGCACCAATTTGAGTCATTGATTTCTGATCGGTAAAACGAATCACAGGTACAACCAATCCGTCTTCAACGGCAACAGCAACCCCAACATTTATATGGTGGTTTATGCGTGTTCTGTCATCAAACCATTGTGAATTAACTCTTGGATGTTTTCTCAAAGCCATAGCGCTTGCTTTAACCACGATATCATTAAATGATACTTTAGTATCTGGCAATTCATTGATCAATTTGCGTGATTCAATGGCGTTGTCCATATTAATCTCCAGCATTAAATAATAATGCGGAGCAGTAAATTTAGATTCGGCCAATCTGCGTGCAATGGTTTTGCGCATTTGTGAATTGGACGTTTCTTCAAAACTTTCTGTTCCTGAAACAATAGGTGCTGAAACTGATGCAACAGCAGAAACTTCCGCTGGCACATAATTTTCAACGTCAGATTTCACAATGCGTCCGCCTTCACCTGTTCCGGAAATAGTGTTCAGATTGATTCCTTTTTCTGAAGCTATTTTTTTAGCCAACGGCGATGCAATTACCCTGCCCGAAGCATTTGTGGTAACTGGCGATTGTGCAGTTTCTGTAACTTTAACAGGTTCAGTAATTTCTGCCGCTTTTGGTGCTTCTTGAGCTTTTGCTTTTTCTGGTGCAGCGCTTCCGCCTGGTTCAGTTGCTTTAAATTCTTTTATGATGGCGTCAATATCTTCACCTTCTTCACCAATAATGGCCAATAATGAATCTACAGGAGCACTTTCACCATCTTTTAAACCTATGTATAAAAGTGTACCTTCACTGAAAGATTCAAACTCCATAGTTGCTTTGTCGGTTTCAATTTCGGCCAAAATATCGCCTTCTGAAATTTTATCGCCAACTTTTTTTAACCACTGCGCTAC
>CAZBGP010000058.1:0-1892 GCA_964491495.1 uncultured Lutibacter sp.
GCTGTTCGCCATTAATCATTCCTTTGTGTATCAAAATTTGTTATGCTCGTTTCATCATTTAAAAAAAATCCGAAGCCATTTGGCTTCGGATACTATTTTTATAAGTTAGCAAACCACAAATTCCAAGGAATTACTGCAAGAATAAGGATTAAGGCAATCGTATAAAAAATGGCGATAGTCTTAAATTTTGCGGCATCGGCTGTTTTCTTTTTATGTTTTGAAAATCCAATTGTAATTAACGCAATGGCAATAAGAATCAGCAATGGATGCTCGATCAAAGGTTTTCTAAGCTCGCTGTTTTTCATCACTTCACCCATACCAACATTTTTCATCGTTTCATAATAAACAGAAAAGTAATAGGCAATAAAGCCTAAAATCAATTGAATGTGCGCGGTAATTAAGGCAAATAACGAAATACGTAGATCTTTGGCTTTGAATTCTTTTTTTGAAGTGAACCCAGTAATGGCATTAATAACGGCAATTATTAAAATTAGCAATACAATGTAAGCCCAATAAGAATGAATCATTTTAGTCATAGTAAATATGTTTTTTAGTTTGAAGCAAAAATAGGGAAATTAAATTAAATTAAATATCAGAAAAAAAGTATCTGATGAACCGTTAATTGCAGCCCATTTATAATTTCATTTGTAAACGATTATGAATTAAATATCATCAATAGAAAAAATGGAATAAAAAGCGAATTTTTTTAGCTTTTTTTAACATTAATTCCGAAAAGGTTTTAGTTTTATTTAATCAAAATGCCGTTACTTAGCGGAAATAGCATTAACCTTAATAACCCGTTTTTGAAAAACAGATCCTAAAATAGGGAAATTTCCAGCAAGTGTTGGTGAATTTCTATTTTTTTAACCTACTGATAATTATCATATTGGGCATAAAAAAAGATATTATTAACTTTTTATGCTTTTTTTATGACGTTTTTTACAATAATTAGAAAAAAATTGTATTTTGCGTCTACATTAACCAATATTATAAAGGATATTATGAAAAAACTATTAAGTATTATTTTTGTACTTTTTATGGGTTCAGTTATGTTTGCCCAAACTTCAATTACAGGTACTGTAAAAGAAGCAAAAACTGGCGAGCCTATTCCTGGCGCCAACATTAAAGTTTTAGGTAAATCTATTGGAACTACCACAGATTTTGATGGAAATTTTTCGTTTAAAGTGGCTCAAAACCCACCTTTTACTTTAGAAATTTCGCTTATTGGATACGCATCAACAAAAGTTGAAATTACCAAAAGCGACCAAAGAATTAGCGTAGTGCTTGATGAAGCTGCTACTGCTTTAGATGAAGTTGTGGTATCAGCTTCAAGAACACCTGAACGTATTTTGGAATCTCCGGTTACCATTGAAAGAATGGATGTCAGAGAGATTAAAAACACATCTTCACCAACTTTTTACGACGGACTTGAAAACTTAAAAGGTGTGGATGTAAACACCAATAGTTTGACATTTAAATCAATCAACACCCGTGGTTTTGCAACTTTTGCCAATACGCGTTTTATGCAATTGGTTGATGGCATGGACAATTCATCTCCTGCCTTAAACTTTAACTTGGGGAACTTATTAGGGATGTCTGAGCTTGATGTAAGCACTGTAGAGTTGCTTCCTGGAGCATCTTCTGCCTTGTATGGAGCCAATGCTTTTAATGGTATTTTATTTATGACCAGTAAAAGTCCGTTTGAATCTGCAGGCGTTAGCGTTTACGGAAAAACTGGAATTACCTCGCAAAAAGCGGCAGGCGATAATCAGTTTGTTGACGCGGGAATAAGAATGGCCTATAAATTTAGCGATAAGTTTGCCGCAAAAGCATCATTCTCCTATATGAAAGGAACAGAATGGTATGCTACAGATTATGAAGATTATGAAAAT
>CAZBGP010000058.1:1992-13577 GCA_964491495.1 uncultured Lutibacter sp.
GGCTTTCGATAAAGTAACTTCTGATGCAAATTTAGCTACCGGATCAAAATTTCAGGATGCATCAAAAATTTATCATACAGATGCCAATTATAATTTTGGAGATGCCATAGATTTTGCCGACATTCAGGTTGGTGGTTCTTGGAGACAATATTCTTTAAACTCTTCCGGAACAATTTTTACCGATTATGATGGCCCAATCAAATATGAAGAATATGGTGCATACATGCAAATACAAAAGAAATTTGTTGACGACCGATTGAAATTTACAGGATCATTACGTTATGATAAAGCACAAAACTTTGACGGAAATGTTTCTCCAAGGGTTTCGCTTTCCTATTCTTTGGGAGAAGGAAAGACTCGCAATTTAAGGGCTTCTTTTCAAACAGGTTTCAGAAATCCTACCACACAGGACCAATACATTGGTTTAGATGCAGGAAGAGCAATCTTGGTAGGTTCTGCGCCAGACAATTTAGACCGATATTCAACAAATCCATTAACAGTTAGTCCAACAGGTCGAATGTTTAATGGAGGCGCAAGCACTGTTGAATTGGTGGGTAGAGCAGCTTATGAGAATTCATTCTCTTTATCATCCGTTATGGCAGGAGCACCAGCCAAATCTAACTTCGGTCTTGTAAAACCTGAAAAGGTGACTGCCTATGAAGTTGGTTATAGAGCAGGTTTTGGAAGATTGTCTTTGGATATGAGTGCTTACTACAACCAGTATGAAGACTTTATCGGAAACAAAACAGTTTTAGTGCCTTACTATGGAAAAGCTGATTTTTCTGATTTTAATCCTTCAACAATGCCAGCTCCACCAGCAGCTATTGCATTAAGTCAAGGAGATTACAAACCATTCCAGGTATATACAAATTCACCTGCTGATATTTCGTCTTACGGAGCAACAGTTGGGGTTGACACAAAAGTAATGGGAAATTACAGTTTTGGGGTTAATTACACGTATGCCAAATTTGAGTTTGACCAAGATTCAGATCCTGATTATGAAGCAGGGTTTAACACACCTGAACATAAAATAAAGGTTTCTTTTGGAAACACAGATGTTATTGAAAATCTTGGTTTTAATGTGAATGTAAGATGGAGTGATGAATATTTTTGGGAATCAACTTTTGTGAATGCAATGGTTGATGCACGTACTGTAGTTGATGCTCAAGTTAATTATACCGTACATAAATGGAAGTCCTTATTCAAAATAGGTGGCGCCAATATTGGAGGAAAAGAATATTATAGCGCTCCTGGCGTTGGAAAAATAGGTTCTCAATATTTTGTGTCCTGGACTATTAATCCATAAAAATTAAAATAGTTATCAAAAAGAAGCGCCCTAAATTTTTAGGGCGTTTTTTTTTAATTAAACACATATTTTGTTTTTCAAAATAAAATCAAAAAACTATCTTTGCACCTTTAAAACAAAGGCGAAGCCCAAAAGAGTAAATATCTAAAAAATAAATAGTTAAAGTAATGGCAAAAGTTACAGGTAGAGTTGCACAAATTATTGGACCGGTTATAGACGTTGAATTTGAAACTGGCGTTGAACTTCCTAGGATTTATGATTCTTTGGAAATCACCAGAAAAGATGGTTCATTGTTGGTATTGGAAGTACAATCTCATATTGGTGAAGATACTGTTAGAACCATTTCTATGGATTCAACAGACGGATTAAGCAGAGGAACCGAAGTTGTTGCCACAGGTAAGGCAATTCAAATGCCTGTTGGAAAAGATATTTACGGACGTTTATTTAACGTAATCGGCGATGCTATTGACGGATTGGGGAATTTGCCTAAAGAAGGTGAAAACGGATTGCCAATTCACCGTCAAGCGCCAAAATTTGAAGATTTATCTACTTCAACAGAAGTTTTATATACAGGTATTAAAGTAATCGATTTAATTGAGCCTTATGCAAAAGGTGGAAAAATTGGATTATTTGGTGGTGCAGGTGTAGGTAAAACAGTTTTGTTGATGGAATTGATTAACAATATTGCAAAAGGTCACGGTGGTTTATCTGTATTTGCAGGTGTTGGTGAAAGAACACGTGAAGGAAATGACCTTTTAAGAGAAATGCTTGAATCGGGTATTATAAAATATGGAGATGCTTTTATGCACTCTTTGGAAGAAGGCGGATGGGATTTGTCTAAAGTTGACAAAGCAGGATTAAGAGAATCAAAAGCGACGTTTGTTTTCGGACAAATGAATGAACCTCCGGGAGCGCGTGCACGTGTTGCTCTATCAGGATTGACCATTGCAGAATATTTCCGTGACGGCGCCGGTGCAGGAGAAGGACAAGGAAAAGATGTATTATTTTTTGTAGACAATATTTTCCGTTTTACGCAAGCAGGTTCAGAAGTATCAGCATTGTTAGGACGTATGCCTTCTGCAGTAGGTTATCAACCAACATTGGCAACAGAAATGGGTGCCATGCAAGAGCGTATTACTTCAACAAAAAACGGTTCAATTACATCAGTTCAGGCAGTTTATGTGCCTGCAGATGATTTAACGGATCCAGCGCCAGCAACAACTTTTGCGCATTTGGATGCTACAACGGTATTGTCGCGTAAAATTGCTGAGTTGGGTATTTATCCAGCCGTGGATCCTTTGGATTCCACTTCTAGAATTTTAACTGCCGATATTTTAGGACACGAACATTACGATTGCGCACAACGCGTAAAAGAATTGTTGCAACGTTATAAAGAATTACAGGATATTATCGCCATTTTAGGGATGGAAGAATTATCCGAAGAAGATAAATTAGTGGTTTACAGGGCGCGAAGAGCACAACGTTTCTTGTCGCAACCATTCCACGTTGCTGAGCAATTTACAGGAATTCCTGGTGTTTTGGTTGATATTAAAGACACCATTAAAGGATTTAATATGATTATGGATGGTGAACTTGATAAATACCCTGAGGCTGCATTTAACCTAAGAGGATCAATCCAGGAAGCTATTGACGCAGGAGAGAAAATGTTAGCGGAAGCATAATTCAATTGATAATTATCAGTTGACAATTATCAATTATCAATTAAACAATTATGATTTTAGAAATAGTAACACCGGAAGCCACCATATTACGCACACAGGTTGATGTAGTGACACTTCCCGGAAGTGATGGCAAATTTCAGCTGTTAAATCATCACGCGCCAATAGTTTCATTACTTATTGAAGGTGAAGTTAAATTTAAGGGCGCAAACATCACTATTGATGAGCAATTTGAAGGTAAATTTACAAATGTAAAAGGTGAATATTCACTGCCTATTAAAAGCGGCACCATTGAAATGAAAGAAAATTACGTGATTGTGCTTGCCGATTAAAATCAAAAAAATAATTTATAAAAGTCCCGGTATATAAAACCGGGACTTTTTTTGTGCAAAAAAATTGAATTATAACTTTGATAAATGATTTGTTTTAAAGAACTTTAGCTCAAATATTTAATTAATCAATCACCTTATGAAATTTTATAAATTACTCCTATCATTTTTAATAAGCACCAATTTTATTTACGCACAAACAAAAACTGCAGAAAGCAATCTAACGCCGTCACCAAATTACCGGTTGGCTGCTAAATTTTCACCGGATAATCTTGCCAAATTAGTTCATTCAACCAACGTGGAACCGCATTGGCTAAAGAATGGAAATCGTTTTTGGTATCAGTACAAAACAACTTCCGGTTCCAATTATTATTTGGTTGATGCAGACCAAAGATCTAAAACCAAATTATTTGACAACGAAAAAATGGCAAAGTGGTTAACGGAAATTACCAAAGACCCATATGATGCACAACATTTGCCGAAATTTGATTTTAAATTTGTTAAAAATGAAACTGCCATTCGTTTCAGAATCTCTTCAACCGAAGAAGTGGAAGCTGTTGAAAAAGATGAAAAATTGGACAAGAAAAAGGATGAGGTAGAGAAGGATTCAACTGCGGTTAAAAAGGACAAAAAGAAGAAACCTAAAATGGAGAAAAAAGTATATCACCTTGAGTATAAATTGGGTGATAACAAATTGACCATCATCGACAATAAAAAGGAAGATGAAAAATTAAAACGCTGGCCAAATATTGCGCCCGACAGTTCTGTTGTATTGTTTTCGAAGAATTTCAATTTGTACTGGATGGACAAAGAAAACTTTTTAAAAGCTGTTAAAAATGAAAAAGACACAACAATTGTTGAAAATAAATGGACAACTGACGGCATTGAAAATTACGGTTATGGTGGCGAAGGAAGAGATGAAAACAACGAAACAAAAGAAGAAAAAAAGGATGAAAGAAAAGGAATCTGGGGAACGTGGTCTCATGATTCCAAGAATTTCATTTTTCAAAAATCTGATGACAGAAAGCTAAAGGATTTGTGGGTTATCAATTCGGTTGCGAAAAAAAGACCGACGTTGGAAACATATAAATATCATATGCCCGGTGAAGATGAATTTTCAAAAGAGGAATTGTTGATTTTTAACATTGCTTCCAAAAGTGTAACCAAGATAAAATTGGATACCGTAAAACAACAAAGTTTGTCGGTTTACAGAGCTCCTCAAAAAAAATCCAATGCTGATGATGAATTTAAGCCTGCAATTTTATTGTCAAAAAAAGGGAAAATTTATTTTAACACCATCAGCAGAGACAGAAAAAAATTAGATATCTGCGTGGCTGATATGGTAACAGGCGAAGTAAGTGTTTTAATTGAAGAGAGATTTAACACCTATATTGAATCGAAACCTTTGGTGTTGTTCAACAATGAACAGGAAATCTTACATTGGTCGGAACGCGACGGCTGGGCGCATTTTTATTTGTATGATGCCAAAGGAAATTTAAAACAGCAGGTGACCAAAGGTTCTTTTCACGTTGATGATTTTGAAAATATCAATGAAAAAGAGCGCGTAATTTACTTTACCGCAAATGGCGTTGACACCAATCAAGATCCTTATTTTTCAAATTTGTACCGTATTAATTTGAATGGTTCGGGTTTAAAGAGCATCAACCCGGGCGATTTCAATACAGAGGTGAGTATGGGTGATTCTAATGCGTATTTTGTGAGCAATTATTCCAGAGTCAACACAGTTCCAAAATCGGAATTAAGAAATAATTTAGGAAGTGTTGTTATGAACTTGGAAGAAGCCGATTTGTCGCAATTGTTTGCAACCGGCTATAAATTTCCGGAACCTTTTAAAATGAAGGCCAATGACGGAATTACAGATCTTTACGGCGTGATGTACAAACCTTACGATTTCGATTCCACAAAAGTATATCCGTTGATAGAATATGTGTATCCTGGCCCACAAACTGAAGCGGTAGACAAATCTTTTTCTATCAGAATGAACAGAACCGACCGCATTGCTCAAGTTGGATTTATTGTGATTACAGTTGGAAATCGTGGCGGACATCCAGACCGTTCTAAATGGTATCATAATTATGGATACGGGAACTTGAGAGATTATGGTTTGGCTGATAAAAAATACATTGCGGAACAAATGGCAGATAAGTATGATTTTATCGACATTGAAAAAGTTGGGATATTCGGACATTCGGGCGGTGGATTTATGTCAACCGCAGCGATGTTAGTTTACCCAGATTTCTTTAAGGCAGCAGTATCATCCGCTGGAAATCACGACAATTCCATGTATAACAGCTGGTGGAGTGAAACGCATCACGGCGTAAAAGAAGAATCGGATGCGGACGGAAAAATTTCTTATAAATATGACATCGATAAAAATCAATCGTTAGCAGCAAATTTAAAAGGAAAATTGATGCTGGTAACCGGTGATGTTGACAATAACGTGCATCCCGGCGCCACAATTAGAATGGCAGATGCCTTAATAAAAGCAAACAAACGGTTTGATTTTATGCTGTTGCCCGGCCAGCGTCACGCTTTTGGAGATATGACAGAATATTCATTTTGGTTAACCGCCGACCACTTTAGTAAACATTTATTAGGAGTGGAAGCAACCAATGTTGATATGCTTGAGATGAACAGGGACAAAGCGAAAAGTAAATAAAAAATTAAGCACATAAAAAAAGCGCCAATCAAGATTCTTGATTGGCGCTTTTTGCTTATTAAGAGTTTTTACGAGAACAGTTTCACTACGTCATTTCCGTTTGCCAGAAGAAGAAGCGCTATTAACAATAGAAATCCGGTGATTTGTGCATATTCTAGAAATTTATCGCTTGGTTTTCTGCCGGTAATCATTTCATATAACGTAAACATTACATGGCCACCATCCAATGCCGGGATTGGCAATAAATTCATAAAGGCCAGCATAATAGATAAGAATGCCGTAATGCTCCAAAAAGCTTGCCAGCTCCAAGTGGCCGGGAAAATATTGCCGATGGCAATAAAACCGCCAATGCTGGTTGCACCTTTTTTGGTGAAAACATATTTAAATTGTGTGATGTAATCTTTTAAGGTCCAAATGGCCAAAGAGTTTCCTTTGGGAATACTTTCCATAAAAGAATAGTCTTTATGTTCAACAGTAACGCTGTTCATAAGAGAATTTGATACGCCAATGGTTTTGTCTTCTCTTGGGGTTAAAACAATTGTTTTAACGGTTCCGTCTCTCTCAACATCAACAGAAATATCTCCCTCTTTGGAGTTTTGAATCAATTTGGTAAAATCTTGCCAATAACCAACAGGACTTCCGTTTACCGATACTATTTTGTCATTTTTTAACAATCCTGCTTTTTCTGCTGGAGAGTCAGCCACAACAGTATCAATAACGGGTTCAGTTCTAACCGAAAAAGGTTCCATAACCCCTTTTGCCCACATTTCATCCCCAATATTTTCAGGAATTGTCAATGTTTCAATAGTGCCGTCTTGATGCATTACCTCAAGTGAAGTAATTCCCCTTAAAAATAAATGTTTGTTTATAGCTGTTACATCTAGTGGTTCAACGCCATCAAATTTAAGTATTTTGTCGCCATCTTTAAAGCCATATTCATGCATCAGTTCATTTACGGCAAAACCATATTTTAGGTCAGTTGGTTTAATAGAATCAACCCCCCAAACAAAAACAATCATGATGTAAATTAAAATACCCAAAATAAAATTTACCGTAACGCCACCTAGCATGATAATTAAGCGTTGCCAGGCCGGTTTCGACCTAAATTCCCAAGGTTGCGCAGGCTGTTTCATTTGTTCGGTATCCATGCTTTCGTCAATCATACCGGATATTTTCACATAACCGCCCAAAGGAATCCATCCAATGCCGTAAACGGTTTCCCCAATTTTCGTTTTAAACAATGAAAATTTATAATCAAAAAATAGGTAGAATTTTTCAACGCGGGTTTTAAATATTTTTGCAGGAATAAAGTGTCCCAACTCATGTAGTACAATTAAAAATGATAAACTTAAAATAAACTGTAAAGCCTTAATCAATATGTCCATATATATTTTTTCAAATTACTAAAATCGCACAAATGTACGGTTTTAAATACAGTTGTAAAAACTGAAATATTGGGTTAATACTTCATTTAACAAAGTTTTAAAAGAGTTTGATAACTATACTAATCATTTGCATTAAATTTGTGGTTTAATTTTCTAAAAATGAACCTAAAATTTTTTAAAAAATCTGTCCCAACCTTATTGATAATGGCTGTTTTTTCCGTAGGAATGATTTATGCCATTTATACCCTTTTAACCCCTGATAAAAAATTGCCCGTTTTTAATCCGGCCGACGTAAACCCGAAATTGGTTGATGAAAGCGTGGTTCATATCAGAAGAAATCACAAAGTGGCCGATTTTAAACTCATCAATCAAAATGGCGAAACAGTGACCCACGATGATTATAAAGATAAAATTTATGTGGCCGATTTCTTCTTCACGCGTTGTATGACCATTTGCCCGGTGATGACAAATAATATGGGAAAATTGCAGGAAGTTTTTAAAAATGATGATGACATTAAATTCTTGTCGCTTTCGGTAACACCGGAAATGGACAGCATTCCAATTTTAAAAGAATATGCTATAAATAAAGGCGTAATTGATGCCAAATGGAACATCACCACCGGTGATAAAAAACATATTTATGAGCTGGCGCGCAAAAGCTATTTTGCCGTTTTGGATGAAGGCGATGGCGGATTACAGGATTTTATACATACCGAAAATTTTATATTGGTCGATAAAAAACGCCAGATTCGCGGTTTCTATGATGGCACCGACAGTGAAGACATTGAACGATTAATTATTGATATTAAAATATTACAGAATGAATCTAAATAAGTGATAATTATCATTGTTTAGAATCATTCTAATTTAGTATATTTGCCTATTATTTATAATTATTCTTAATAATGGGAGATACTATAGCAACTTTACTGATTGGTGAAATAGGAATTATTCAAGATTTTTGCCTAGATGCTATTCCATTAAATCTATTGGAAATGGGCTGTTTGCCAGGGAAAGAAGTGAGATTGTTACAAATTGCTCCTTTAAAAGATCCTCTATACATAAAAGTAAACGGAAGCCATTTAGCCATAAGAATTGAAACGGCAAAACAAATTAATATTACTAAGTTGCGCTAATGCAAAGCAATTCGCTTTTAAATATTGCCTTGGTTGGAAACCCCAATACAGGTAAAACTTCTTTATTCAACCAACTTACGGGATTAAATCAGAAAGTTGGAAATTACCCAGGAATTACAGTTGATAAAAAACAAGGAAAATGTAAAATTTCTGAACATTTAACTGCCGAAATCACAGATTTACCAGGAACTTACAGCATCAATCCGACCACTTTGGATGAAACCATCGTGCTGGAAACTTTGCTTGATGAAAATAACAATTCATTTCCCGATTTGGTCATTGTCGTTGCCGAAGTTGAAAACCTAAAACGAAACCTGTTTTTATTTTCTCAAATAAAAGATTTGCAATTTCCTTCCATATTGGTTATTAATATGTCGGATCTAATGATTCGAAAAGGAATTACTATTGATATTGAAGCGTTAAAAAAGGAATTAAAATCCGAAATAATTTTAATCAGTGCCAGAAAAAATTTGGGTATTGATACCTTAAAACGCGAAATTGAAAATTACGAAAATTGGAATACAGAACCCATTGCCAATATTTCAGAAAAAATTGATACCGTATTTTTTGATACTATAAAAACGACATTTCCTGAATTTTCTGTATATAAATCTTGGCTGTTAATTACCCAGCAAAAAAATTGCGGTTTTTTATCAAGTGAACTTCATCATAAAATTACGGCGTTCAATCCCGATAGTGAAAAAATTAAAAAATATCAGCACAAAGAAACTATCTACAGGTATCAGATTATCAATGAAATATTGAAGAAAACGTATTCAGTTGATAAAAATGAAGCTTCGGATTTACGTTCTAAACTCGACAGAATTTTAACCCACAAAATTTATGGGTATATCATATTTTTTGGGGTTTTGATGCTCATTTTTCAATCTATTTTTGAATGGGCAAGTTTGCCGATGGATTTAATAGACGGCTTTTTTGCCCATTTAAGTGAACTGGCAAAAACCAATTTACCGAAGGGAACATTTACCAATTTAATTGCCGAAGGTGTCATTCCCGGTATCGGCGGCGTGGTTATTTTTATTCCGCAAATCGCTATTTTATTTTTGTTTATTGCAACGTTGGAAGAAACTGGCTATATGAGCAGGGTGGTGTTTTTAATGGATAAAATTATGCGCAAATTTGGAATGAGCGGCAAAAGCATTATTCCGTTAATTTCAGGAACAGCCTGTGCCATTCCGGCAATTATGGCTTCACGAAATATCAGCGACTGGAAAGAACGGTTAATTACCATCTTGGTAATTCCTTTTACCACCTGTTCTGCACGTTTGCCGGTTTATGCCATTTTAATTGCTTTAATTATTCCAGATGAGCGTGTTTTTGGTATTTTTAATTTGCAGGGATTAACCTTAATGGGCTTGTATCTTTTAGGTTTTGCAGCCGCAATTTCTTCAGCAATTTTATTGCATAATGTGTTAAAGATTAAAACAAAAAGTTTGTTTGTTATAGAAATGCCAAACTATAAATTGCCCTCTTTTAAAAATGTTTTTTATGAAGTTGTTGAAAAAACTAAGGCTTTTATATTTGGAGCAGGAAAAATAATTTTGGCATTGTCTATTGTATTGTGGTTCTTAGCATCAAATGGATCCGAAAAATTTAAAAATGCCTCTGAATTTATAGCTATACAAGAATCGGCCAATAACTTGCCGGATGCAGTACTTAACAAAAAAATTGCTTCTTACAGATTGGAGCATTCCTATATTGGATATATGGGAAAAGTAATTGAGCCTGTGATTAAACCAATGGGTTACGACTGGAAAATTGGAATTGCTTTAATTAGCTCCTTTGCTGCGCGTGAAGTTTTTATTGGTGCTTTGGCAACTATTTATAATGTGGAAAGTGAAGGAGAGGATGTAGCAACCATAAAACAGCGAATGGCTGCAGAAGTTGATCCTGTAACCGGTGAAAAAAGATTTAATTTTGCCACAGGTATGTCTTTATTGCTTTTTTACGCTTTTGCTATGCAATGTATTGGCACGTTGGCTATAGTAAAGCGCGAAACCAAAAGTTGGAAATGGCCAATTTTACAACTCACGGGTATGGGGGCTTTGGCTTATATTGTCGCCGTAATTACCTTTAATATTTTAAGCTAATGCAGGATTATTTGGTATATATCGCTTTAGGACTAGCCGTCGCATTTTTGATTAAAAAGTATTTTTTTAAATCAAAAAAGAAAGGCAACTGTGATCCTGACTGCGGCAGTTGCCATTAAGGTGGTTGAATCGTTTAGGCGTTTAACTGTTTAATTTTGGATTTGTTTAACTGACTACTGAAACTGCTCACTGCATACTAAATCGTTTAATTTTTTAGTCACTTTTCTATTCTCTTTTTTCTTTTTAAACTTTGTTTAATTCCCCTTTCGGGGGTTAGGGGGCCTTTAACTTAATCCCACATCCAAAGTCATCATCACCATAAATCCGCCAATAAAACCAAGTGTGGCCACATCGGTATATTTGTCGCGTTGTGTTTCAGGGATTACTTCTTCAACCACCACAAATATCATGGCACCGGCGGCAAAAGCCAATGCATAAGGTAAAATTGGCTGAAATGTCATCACCGCCCAAGCGCCAATTACAGCCGCAATTGGTTCAACCATGGCAGATGATTGCCCATACATAAAACTTTTTAATTTACTTGCGCCTTGTCTTCTTATCGGCATAGAAACCGCAAATCCTTCCGGGAAGTTTTGCAGTCCAATTCCTATGGCAAGCGCAACAGCCCCGCCAATGGTGGCGCCATCAAAGCCGGCAGCAACACCGCCAAATAAAACACCAATGGCCAATCCTTCAGGAATATTATGCAAAGTGATGGCAAGCACCAATAAAGTGGTTTTGTGCAACGGTGTTTTTACGCCTTCCTTTTCTGTTTCTTTAAAGTTGACGTGTAAATGCGGCAAAATTTTGTCCAATCCAAACAAAAATAACGCACCTAACCCAAACCCCACAACAGCCGGAATTACTTTTACAAATCCTTCTCCCGGACTCATCGCTATTCCCGGCGCCAGCAAGCTCCAAAAACTGGCCGCTACCATAACGCCACCAGTAAATCCAAG
>CAZBGP010000059.1:0-13489 GCA_964491495.1 uncultured Lutibacter sp.
CAGCGATGCCATGAAAATAAGTGATGGCGGTGGTTTAGAAGAAGAACATGAAGAAATTGAAGTGCTTGAAATTGATTTTGAAACCGCTTTAACAATGGTGACAAAAGGTGAAATTAACGATGCCAAAACGGTGGTGCTTTTGCAATACGCAAAACTGCAAAACTTGGTATAAACGGTATTTTTTGTTCATACTTATTTTTTTAATATGGTAAAAGCTACCATACTTTTTTATAATTTAGCAGCAAACTATTTTAACTCATTTTATTATAATTATGGCAGACGACAAAGAAAAAGTAGCGAAATTAAAAGCGTTACAATTAGCACTTGATAAATTAGACAAAACCTACGGAAAAGGAACAGTGATGAAAATGGGCGATGTTGCCATAAGTGATATTGAAGCCATTTCAACAGGTTCATTGGGATTGGATATCGCTTTGGGCGTTGGCGGTTATCCGCGTGGAAGGGTTGTTGAAATTTACGGACCGGAATCATCTGGTAAAACAACCTTGGCTTTACATGCGATTTCTGAAGCCCAAAAAGCTGGCGGTATCGCAGCATTTATTGATGCAGAACATGCTTTTGACCGATTTTATGCACAAAATTTAGGGGTTGATATTGATAATTTAATTATTTCCCAACCAGATTATGGGGAACAAGCGTTGGAAATTGCCGACAATTTAATCAGTTCGGGTGCTGTTGACATTGTGGTGATTGACTCGGTAGCTGCATTAACGCCAAAAAGTGAAATTGAAGGCGAAATGGGCGATTCTAAAATGGGATTGCACGCAAGATTGATGTCACAAGCGCTTCGTAAATTGACAGGAACGATTCACAAAACAAACTGTACCGTTATTTTTATCAACCAGTTGCGTGATAAAATTGGCGTGATGTTTGGAAATCCGGAAACAACAACAGGTGGTAATGCACTTAAATTTTATGCATCTATTCGTTTGGACATCAGAAGAAAAACGCAAATTAAAGATGGTGAAAAAGTAATAGGAAATGCCACTAAAGTTAAAGTTGTGAAAAATAAAGTTGCCCCGCCTTTCAGAACAGCTGAATTTGATATTATGTATGGTGAAGGTATTTCTAAAGATGGAGAAATATTGGATTTGGGCGTAGAATTAGGCATTGTGAAAAAAAGCGGATCTTGGTTTAGCTATGGCGAAACCAAATTGGGACAAGGGCGTGATGCTGTGAAAGTACTTATAAAAGACAATCCTGAATTGTCCGAAGAATTGGAAACGAAGATTAAAGAAACCATCAATGCCTTGACTAAAAAAGATTAAAAAAATAATTTTTTAAAAATTAGCATAAAAAATAAAAGGAAGTGAATTTTTAATCCACTTCCTTTTTTTAGCTTATAAAATTCAATAAAAGCAACTAAAAATCAGCATATAAACCCCTGAAAAACAAAAATTTTCAAAAAATTTATAATAGCCAATAATAGTTTAACTTTGCAAAAATAAAATAAAATTCAAAATATTTTTTTAACATTAGCCCTTCCAATTTCTTTTGAAAAAAACTAACGTAAAAACGTTGATTGGCAGAACAGACATTGTTGACTTTCCCAAACTTGAGTTGTTCAATATTGATATTAAAGTCGATTCAGGCGCCTACACATCCAGTTTTCATTGCCATAGCATTGAGGAGGAAAATAATGTGTTGAAATGTCAGTTTTTAGATCCGAAACATGAAAAATACCACGAAAAATATTTTACATTCACCGAGTTCACCCAAAAAATGGTAAAAAGTTCTAACGGAATTATCGAAAACAGATATTTAATTAAAACGGAAATACTTATTTTTAATGAAATTCATTCCATTGAACTATCCTTAACAGAAAGAGGTTCGATGAAATTTCCCGTTTTGTTGGGAAGAAAGTTTCTATCAAAGAAATTTATGGTGGACACTGCAAAAAAAAATTTGTCATTTAAAAATATATTGATTAAAATTTAAGAAAATGCAAAGTATGAAAATTGTTGTTTTATCTAGAAATCCAAATTTATATTCAACAAAAAGACTTGTTGAAGCCGGCAGGGCCCGAAATCACGAAATGTTGGTAGTGGATCATTCAAAATGCGATATTATTATTGAGAAAAAGAAACCAGCCATAAGATATAAACACGAATTACTGACAGATATTGATGCTGTAATTCCAAGAATTGGCGCTTCCGTAACCTTTTTCGGAACGGCAGTTGTGCGTCAATTTGAAATGATGAAAGTTTTTACCGCCATCGAATCTCAGGCATTGATGCGTTCACGTGATAAATTGAGAAGTTTGCAGGTGTTGTCACGTGCAGGTTTGGGTTTACCTAAAACGGTATTTACCAACTATTCTAAAAATGTTAAAGATATTATTAAAGATGTTGGAGGAACGCCTTTGGTGATAAAATTATTGGAAGGAACACAAGGTTTGGGCGTTGTTTTGGCTGAAAACGACAATGCCGCAGAATCGGTGTTAGAAGCTTTTAACGGACTTCAGGCGAGGGTAATTGCGCAAGAATTCATTAAAGAGGCCGGCGGCGCAGACATTCGCGTATTTATCGTGGATGGCGTAGTTGTAGGCGCCATGAAAAGGCAAGCCAAAAAAGGTGAATTTCGTTCAAATTTGCACAGAGGCGGAACGGCAGAACTCATAAAATTATCTATTGATGAAGAAAATGCGGCTTTAAAAGCAGCTCGAATTATGGGTTTAGGAATTGCCGGAGTTGACATTTTGCAATCGGCCAGAGGTCCGCTTATTTTGGAAGTTAATTCTTCTCCCGGATTGGAAGGTATTGAAGGCGCAACAGGAGTTGACATCGCAGGAAAAATAATTCATTATATTGAGCGGCATGCCTAGTGATTTTAAAATTCTACATCAAAAAGTTGGTTTGGGCGAAACGGTCCAAATTAACATGGATATTGCCCGTTTAAACACACATTCCAAAATTGAAGTGCCCATTATTGTATCAAGAGGAAAAGTTGAAGGGCCTTGTTTGTTGTTAATTGGCGGCATTCATGGTGATGAAACCAATGGCGTTGAAATTGTGCGTCAAATTGTTTCTGGCGGGTTAAATAAGCCCAAAAAAGGAACGATTATTTGTATTCCATTGTTAAATGTCTTTGGGTTTTTGAATCAAAAAAGAGAATTTCCCGACGGAAGGGATTTAAACAGAATGTTTCCAGGCTCAGATAAAGGTTCCTTGGCGAGTAAATTCGCTTATCATTTAATGAGCAAAGTGATTCCGAAAGTTGATTATTGCATTGATTATCACACCGGCGGCGGCCAACGATTTAATTTTTCGCAAATAAGAATTGACGAAAATGATGAAGAGGTTTTAGAATTGGCGAAAGTATTCGGTTCACCGTATATTGTCTATAGCAAAAGCAAAGAGAAAACGTTTAGGAAAGCCATGGTTGATTTGGGAAAAAAAGTGCTGCTGTTTGAAGGCGGAAAATCACTTAGTTTGGATAAAAACGTTACAAAAGTTGGCGTTCAGGGCGCAATCAATATCATACATCATTTAGGAATGAGAGATTTTTCCGCAAAAATTTCAAAACCAACTTTAGAGAACCCTTCAATCATCATTAAAAATTCGAAATGGATAAGAGCCAAGTATTCCGGAATGTACAGATCGTACATTAATGTTGGGCAAAAGGTTGAAAAGGACGTTGTTTTAGGAAGTATTTCTGATCCTTATGGGCATTTTGAAAAGGTTTTTAAAAACAAACAGGAAGGATATATTTTAAATTCAAACCACGCTCCGGTGGTAATACAGGGAGATGCGCTTCTTCATATCGGTTTTGAATAAATAGGTGTTAAAATTAGCAAACATATCATTTGGATACACTTCAAAAGAAGTCATAAAAAATATTGGTTTCAAAGCCAATAAGGGCGATTATATTGCCATTCTCGGTGAAAGCGGTTCAGGGAAAAGTACCTTGCTGGAAATTATTTACGGACTGCTGCACATTGAAAAAGGAACTGTTCATTGGAATAGCGAAAAGTTGCTTGGGCCTAATTTTAAGTTAATTCCGGGTGAAGATTTTATGAAATATTTGCCGCAGGATTTCGATTTAATGCCTTATACCACGGTTGAAGAAAATATAGGAAAACACATTTCAAGCCAGGATAAAAATAAGCAAAAACGCATAAAAGAATTGCTAAAAGTGGTTGATATGACCGAGTTTTCCCAAACGAAAGTCAAAAACCTGAGCGGCGGCCAAAAACAACGTGTTGCCATCGCCAAAGTGATGGCTAAAGAGCCGGAGGTTTTATTGCTCGACGAACCTTTTAGCCACATCGATAATTTCAGAAAAAACAAGCTGCGAAGAGACCTTTTTAAATATTTAAAATCGAAAAATATTTTGTGCATTGTGGCAACGCACGATACCACCGACGCACTTTCTTTTGCCGATAAAATATTGGTGATCAGAAATGGAAAATTAATTGCAAACAAAATTCCTGAGCAATTATACACAAATCCTAAAAGTGCCTATATCGCTTCTTTTTTTGATGAAATCAATAAAATTCCGGTAAGTGAAATTGATTCAAACGATACCTCAAAAAAATCAGTTCTGCTGTATCCCAATCAGATAAAATTGACAGAAATAGGAGGCATTAAAGCAACGGTTACGGCTTCATATTTCAAAGGAAGACATTATCTGATTGAAGCAATTTTAAACAAAACTACGTTGTTTTTTGAACACCATTCCGCATTAAAAAATGGAAACAAAATTTTTTTGACTCTAAAAATTTTCAAAGAAAAACGAGTTTAATTTATCATTTAAAAACTTCCAACTTCAGGCTTATTTCCCCGTACTTCCAAATCCGCCTGCGCCGCGTTTGGTTTCACTTAAAACTTCAACTTCTTCCCAATGGGCACGTTCGTGTTTTGCTATGATCAGTTGCGCAATGCGTTCACCGTCATTTATTATAAAATCTTCATTGGAAAGATTCACCAATATCACCCCAATTTCACCTCTATAATCGGCATCAACAGTGCCGGGCGCATTCAAAACTGTGATGCCGTTTTTAGCCGCGAGTCCGCTGCGCGGACGAACTTGGGCTTCAAAACCAACAGGAAGCGCAATAAACAATCCGGTTTTTACAATGGTGCGTTCCAATGGTTTTAAGGTGATGGATTTATCAATATTGGCACGCAAATCCATTCCTGCGGAAGCATCCGTTTCATAACTTGGCAATGCGTGTTTCGATTTATTGGTGATTTGTATTTGCATCATATTTTATTGTTTTAGGTGATAAAGCCATGAAACGACTTCTAAAAATTCGCTTCTCCAAAAAGCTTCGTTGTGTTTTCCTGCCGGATTTATTTTTGTTTTTAAGTTTTTGGGTTTAAATCCGGTTTTCAACAAGAGTTTTTCCATTTTTTGGGTGTCTTTATCCGTGTCATCACCTTCTTTTCCGCCCACCAACAAAAATAGTTTCACGTTTTTTAAATTTCCTTTTTCCAAAGTGAAATCTACGACTTTTTCTGAAAACCAAAATGAAGTTGACAAAGCGCCAATTTTTCCGAAGGTTTTTGGATATTCTAATCCGCCATAATAGGAAATTAATCCGCCTAAAGAACTGCCGATTAAACCCGTATGTTTTTGTTGTTTTTTCGTTCTGTAATGGTCATCTATATAAGGTTTTAGCGTATTCACAATAAAATCTATATAAATTGCGCCTTTTCCGCCGCCGTATTTTTCATTTTTCCAGGGCGTATATTCATTTAATCGTTCTTCTCCTCCGTTTTCAATGCCCACCACAATAAATCCCTTTCCTATTTTTTCGTACAATTTATTTAGGGTTTCATCAACTTCCCATTCACCCGCATAAGACGTTGCCGCATCGAATAAATTTTGGGCATCGTGCATATAAATGACAGGATAATTTTTTGAAGATTTGTCGTAATTCGGCGGCAAATAAATCCAAACTTTATGGCTGATGACGTTGAGGTTTGGTATGATAAATTCCTTTTTCAGCAGGGAAACATTTGAAGAGGCCGTCGATTTTTTTTCAGCAGTATTTTGGGAAAAAACCATTGATATGTTTAAAACAGTAATAATAAGAAAAGTAAAAAAGGATTTCATTATTAAAAGTTATTTAACCAATTAATTGCTGCGTCTTTAGTGGCAAAGATTTCAAATTTGTATTTATTTGTTTTTGCGAGTTCCAAATACAACATAGACAGCACCGTATTTTTTGGATCATCAATAATAATTGCATCAATAATCAAATCATATTTTTCCAATGATTTATAATTTTCCTCAACGATAATTGCCAAATCTTCAATGGTAAAATTAAAAATGGCATCAATAGAATCCGTTAAAATTTTTAATTTTCTGGGATACGAGTTGTTCTCTTTTGTGGCGATAATATAATTTACTACTTCAGCCAAAGTAACATTTCCCTCGAATTTAGATTCAAGAATTTTTGTTTGTGGATTGAATTGTGTGCTTACCATATTTTATTTATTACTTTTTTAAATATCAGCGTTTAATGATTGCTAAAAGTTCTTTTTTTTCATTCCAAAAAATGAGCATTGCAAAAACAAAGACCAACAAAACGGAAACAAAATAATTTTCCCTAAAATAGGTAAATGAGATAAATGACAGCACGATGGAAACCAGCAAATAACTGCCCGATTTTTTCAAATTGTAAGGAACCGGGTATTGTTTGTCTCCAATAAAATAAGACATCACCATCATACTTCCATAAGCAAAAAGTGTTGCCCAAGCCGATGCAATATAACCAATAACGGGTATTAATGCCACATTAATAAAAATAGTAATCACCGCACCAATGATAGAAAATAGCATGCCGTAACGCGTTTTGTCGGTTAATTTGTACCAAACGGACAGGTTGTGGTATATGCCCAAAAACAAATTGGCCAACAAAACAATTGGCACAATGGCTATGGCATCCCAATATTGCTGATTGATAAAAAGCTGTTTAATAAAATCAAGAAAAACCACGATTCCCACAAAAACCAAGGCACCAACAATGATAAAATAGTTTAAAATGCGTGCGTAAGTTAGCCGGGCATCTTTATGGTCTGAATGGTTAAAAAAGAACGGTTCGGCACCCAAACGAAAGGCCATAATGTATAAATTCATAAAAATCGCCAGTTTGTAGCAGGCTGAATAAATTCCCATAGCTGTTTTATCCATCATTTGACCGATTAAAAATTTGTCTAAATTTTCATTGATTACGTAAGCAATGCCTGCAACTGCAATTGGCCAACTGTAAATTAGCATTTTTTTAAACAGTACACCGTTAAAGCTCCATTTAAATTTCAGCAAATAGGGCAACAATAAAATTAGGGAAGCCGCGCTTCCGATAAGGTTGGCGATAAAGATGAAATTAACGATGGAAGTACTTTCGAATAAAGTGTTCAAAAATTCGGGGATGTATTTTCCGCTGGCTTTAAATTCGGGAATAAACTTCAAAAAAACCAGGTTAATGGCCACAATAATTCCCACATTAATCATTTTAATCGCGGTGTATTTTATTGGCCGGTTTGCGGCGCGCAAATAGGCGAAAGGAACCACAGAAACAGCGTCTATCGCCAAGATGCCGATTAACAATTTGAATTGCATCGGATTTTGGCTGAAGTCGAATAAATTGGTAAAGAATCCTGAAAATGAGAAAGCAATTGCAACAAATATGATTGTGGCAACAAAAATGCTGATAAATGAGGTGGCGATGAGCGCATCTTTCTTTTCTTCGGCCTTATAAAATCTGAAAAATGCCGTTTCCATACCAAATGTTATTATAACTGTAAATAAGGCTATCCAAATATAAAAGTTGGTGTTTTCGGCGTAATTGCTGGCCGGTAAAGCATCGGTATGCACCTTAACTAGCAAGAAGTTAATCACTCTCGGCAAAACCGCAGCAATCCCGTAGATGATGGTGTCTTTAAAAAATCGTTTTAATCCGCTCAATTTGGTTTAAAAGTAAAAAAGTTAAGGGTTAAAAGTTAAAAGTTTAAAAGTACGAAACTTATAATTTAAACCAACAAATTAATTTAAGCGCGTTATAAAATGCGAGTTTCATAATTTTAGGAGGGCATTTAAGTTAGTTTTTTTTACTTTTGGACTCTAAAAAGATTAAAAAATGAATACAAACCCTAAAATTGCCGTTTTTGGCGGTGGAAGTTGGGCAACAGCCATTGTGAAAATGTTAAGTGAAAATATTGATCAGGTTGGTTGGTATATGCGAAATCAAAACGCCATTGATTATATTAAGGAAAATGAACACAACCCAAATTACCTTAGCTCAGCGGCACTTGATGTAAATAAATTGTATTTATCAAATGATATTAATGAGTTGGTGCGTTATGGCGATATTTTAATTTTTGCCATTCCATCTGCATTTTTGAAAGAAGAATTGGATAAAATAACCCAAAGCATTTCATCAAAAATAGTATTTTCAGCCATCAAAGGAATTGTTCCGGAAACCGGATTGATTGTTGGCGAGCATTTTAACGCAAATTATAATATCCCGTTTAAAAATATTGGTGTTATTGCAGGTCCTTGCCACGCTGAAGAAGTTGCGATGGAGCGCTTGTCCTACTTAACCATTGCGTGTGAGGATGAAGAAAAAGCCAATCTTGTAAGCAAATATTTGTCGAGCCATTACATAAAAACAAAAACATCAGACGATATTATCGGGACCGAATATGCTGCCATGCTCAAAAATATTTACGCCATAGCGGCAGGAATGGCTCATGGTTTGGGTTATGGAGATAATTTTCAGGCGGTTTTAATGTCAAATTCCGTTCGCGAAATGAAACGTTTTATAAGAAAAGTGCACCGAATGAAACGCAACATCAACAATTCAGCCTATTTGGGCGATTTATTGGTGACGGGTTATTCCGTTTTTAGCCGAAACAGGATGTTTGGAAATATGATTGGAAAAGGATATACCGTAAAAAGCGCCATGATGGAAATGAGTATGGTTGCCGAAGGTTATTATGCCACAAAAAGCGCCTTTTTAATCAATGAAAAAAACAAAGCGAGAACACCTATTATTGATGCGGTTTATGGGATATTATACGAAAATAAAAACCCAAAACAAGTTTTTAAAAAATTAACCGACATATTGGATTAACAGCTAATTATACAGCCAAAATGATTTTTTAAAAAATAACTCAAAAAAAAATCCCAAACAAGCGCAATTATGAGTACTTTAGTGCTTTAATAAATTTTTTAACAATGAAAAAAGGAACAGTAAAATTCTTCAACCAAGCTAAAGGATTTGGATTTATCACAGAGGAAACTTCAAAAAAAGACTACTTCGTACACATTACCGGGTTAATTGACAAAATTAGTGATGGTGATGAGGTTCAATTTGAACTCGAAGAAGGAAAAAAAGGTTTAAGCGCAGTAAATGTAAAAGTAATTTAATATTTATTCGTTGTCTTCAAAAAATTAAAACCAGTCAATATTGACTGGTTTTTTTGTAATTAAATTTCCTCATCTATTTTTGGTTGATAAATATCATCATAACCCAATAAGATTTTCGTAAATTTACTTCCTTTAAAATTAATCTTAAATAACAGCCATGGAGCCTAAAATAGGAATGATATATTCAACAGTTGACGGACAAACACTGAAGATTTGTAACAAGCTGATAGAGGTGCTTCAGCAAAATAACCAACAAGTTGATTTAATTTCAATCGATGATTTTAAGGGTGATATCTCCAAATACGATAAATTAATCGTTGGTGCAAGCATAAGGTATGGCGTTCACAACCCAAAAATAGTTGAATTTATAAAAACGAATAAAACATCACTAGATTCTATAAAAACTGCTTTTTTTTCCGTAAATTTGGTCGCCAGAAAACCAGAAAAAAGCGACCCGGAAACAAACCCTTATGTGGTCAAATTTTTTAAAACCATTGACTGGAAACCTACTGTTGTAAAAGTTTTTGCAGGCAAACTGGATTATAAAAAGTATTCTTTTTTTGATCGAAAAATGATTCAGTTAATTATGTGGATGACCAAAGGGCCTACAAACATCGATGCGGAAATCGAATACACAAACTGGGAAAAAGTGAATGAATTTGGTTTGGAATTAATAAACTTATAAATTTTACGTACTAAATAAACTACGAATCTTCTGTTTTAACAGTTTATACAGCAAGCGAATACAAAAAAAATATGAATCAGGTGGCAAAAAAATTAGTTTTGCACTATTTTCTTGCGTGCATTTTTTTCTGACACATACCAATAAAGGTCTAATCTTTTGAATAAATAAATCATATAAAAAATGAAAAAAGGAGAATTCACGCCTAAATTTTTCACCCTTTTAAAAACAGGAATTACCAAAAAACAATTGTCTAAGGATGTTTTAGCGGGAATTATTGTTGGAATTGTAGCACTGCCTTTGGCCATTGCATTTGCGATTGCATCGGGTGTTTCACCCGAAAAGGGATTGATAACGGCTGTTATTGCAGGAATTGTTGTTTCGGTTCTTGGAGGAAGCCGTGTACAAATTGGAGGTCCTACTGGTGCATTTATTGTAATTCTTTATGCCATTGTGCAGGAACATGGCGTTAACGGACTTACCATTGCCACATTTATGGCCGGATTTATAATTATGGGGATGGGTTTCGCTAAACTTGGGAATTATTTAAAATTTATTCCCTATCCTTTAATTGTAGGTTTTACCAGCGGTATTGCTCTTATAATTTTTTCTTCCCAAATCAAAGATTTTTTTGGGATGCCGGTCGAATCAGTTCCGGCAGATTTTGTTGAAAAATGGATAGTTTATGCAGATCATTTTACGGAAGTGAATTGGGTAGCTTTTGTCATTGCATTGTCCACGGTATTGATTTCGCTTTTTTTTATTAGGGTTACCGCTAAAATTCCGGGTTCCATTGTTGCCATTGTTTTAAGCACGGTAGTTGTTTATTATTTTGATCTTCCGGTAGAAACCATTGAAACCAAATTTGGAGAAATCCCAAACAGCATATCAATGCCACAATTTCCGCAAATTGATTATGCGATTATCAAATCGCTTATACAGCCCGCTATCGCCATCGCCTTGTTGGGAAGCATTGAATCTTTGCTTTCTGCTGTAGTTGCAGATGGTATGATTGGAGGGAGACACAGATCCAATATGGAACTGGTAGCGCAAGGAGCGGCAAATATTTTTTCCGGTCTTTTTGGTGGTATTCCGGCTACCGGAGCCATTGCCAGAACCGCAACCAACATTAAAAATGGCGGACGAACACCAATTTCAGGGATAGTTCATGCAGTAGTTCTATTGTTAATTATGTTGTTATTGGCGCCAGTCGCAAAATTAATTCCACTTTCTTGTTTGGCCGGAATATTGGTGGTAGTTGCCTGGCATATGGGAGAATGGCATCATTTCTTTGCCTTGTTTAAAAGTAACAAAATGGATATTGTTGTGCTGCTTACAACCTTTACTCTAACTGTTTTTTTCGATTTAATTTTAGCCATAGAAATAGGAATGATTTTATCCAGTTTTATTTTTATGAAACGCATGAGTGAATCAACATCTATAAAAAACGCATCAAATTTGATTGAATCAAATGAGAGTTTTGGAGACAGGCTTTTTGAGGATGAGTTAAATGAAATTCCTGAAGATGTCCTTTTATATGAAATTAACGGTCCATTATTTTTTGGCGCTTCACAAAAATTTCAGGAAGTAATCACCGATTTAAACCAACAACCAAAAATCTTGATATTAAGAATGAGAAACGTCCCGTTTATAGATGCTACGGGAATAAACAGGCTTAAGGAAATTTGCAGGCAATTACAGCTAAAAGGAACAACGATTATAATATCTGGAGCAAATCGTGAGGTTAAAAGGGAATTGCTGAAGGCAAATATATATAGTATGATCAGTAAATATAATATTCATGACAATATTAACAGCGCCTTACAGCGGGCAAAAAACATTTTGGAAAAAGAAACACATTTAAGCTAATTATTATTTTTTAGCGAAATATCAAAACAATAGATTTTTTATCTATATTTAACAAAAAGAAAAAGTTGCATTTTTTTACACAATTAATTAGACCCCATATCCTTATAGATGAGTGTGCAACTAAAATATATTCAAAAAACGCTGTCTTTTATTTCCAAAAACAGTTACGGAACGGAACAAATTAAATTCCTAAAAGTAACCGCTGCTTTTTTGGCTGATTTATTTGACGTTAATTACGTTTTGATTTACAAATTTACACCAAGTACGCCCACCACCATTGAAACTGTTGCGTTTTACGACAATGGCGGTTTTTTGCCGAATATTGTTTACAAACTGGTAAATACGCCCTGTGATACCATTATCAATAAAAAGTTTTGTTCCTATCCCGCCAATGTTATGAAAATTTTTCCCAAGGATGATTTTCTGAGGCAAAAAAACATTGAGAGCTATATTGGGAAACCTTTATGGAGCTCAGCAAAGGAACCAATAGGATTAATTGCTTTTATGGACACCAAGCCAAAATCTTTGGCCGATGAAAATAATATAGCAATTGTACTTGACATTATTGCAATAAAAATAGAGGAAGTCCTAGAAAAAAAGCTTTTTGAGGACCAATTAAATTTAAAAATTGCGGAGTTAATAATTGCAAAAGAGATTGCTGAAGAAAAAGAAGAAAAATATAAAAAATTATCTAATCTAATTTTTGAAGGAATTTTAATAACCGAAAATGACGGTATAGCTTTAGAATGCAATGATCTATTTTTAAAGATGTTTGGTTATTCCCGTAAAGAAATAATCAATAAAAATGTCATTTACCGACTTTTCCCAGAAAAATATCACGAAATAATTAGGGCCAGCAGGAATAAAAAACACAAACCTTATGAAATTGAAGGTGTCAGAAAAGATGGTATCGTTTTCCCTATTGAAATAGAAGCAAGAAATATTGATTTGGGAAATGCCAAAGTTAATAGGCTTGTAACTTTTAGAGATTTGACTTTAAGAAAAAAAGCCCAATTTGAAAATAAAAAATTATCTACGGCTATTGAACAAAGCGCCAATACTGTTGTAATTACCGATATTTATGGAAATATAGAATACACAAATCCTAAATTTACCGAAATAACAGGTTACACCGCCGCTGAAGTTTTCGGCAAAAATCAAAGAATTTTAAAATCGGCAGCGCAGCCTAAAGAATTTTACGCTCATTTATGGCAAACAATTTCTTCGGGCACCATTTGGAAAGGCCAAATGAAAAATAAAGCGAAAAGCGGAAAATTTTATTGGGAACAAGTTACCATCACGCCAATTAAAGAAGATTCTGGTAAAATAATAAATTATTTGGGCATAAAAGAGGACATTTCAGCCCAAAAAAATGCCGAAGAAAAACTCCAAAAAGCAACGGAAGAAATTGCTAAAAGCGAGAAAAAGTTTAGGGAACTTTATGAAAAATCTAGTGATGCCATTTTAATAATTAAAAACGGGGCATTTGTAGATTGCAATCAGGCAACTATTGACATGCTTGGTTACAAAGAATTTGAA
>CAZBGP010000060.1:0-4667 GCA_964491495.1 uncultured Lutibacter sp.
AGAATAAGGAAGGAAATTAGTAGTAATTTTTTCATGACTAAATAAGAGTTGAATAAATATTAAATTAAAAAGCCACTCAAAAAAGTGGCTTTTTTTACTAACCTTTAATTTGATCTTTTTTAAATTTTTCGAATTTATTTTCTGTTTTTTTTGGCCAGCTGTTGTTGCTTAAATCAATGTCGGCGGTTTGCTCATCGGGATCAACCGTAATTTTAGAGATGACTTTGCTTGACGGAAAAACTTTGGTGACTTCTGCATCATTGTTTCTCCATATTTCGGCAGGATATTGTTTGCGTTCTTTTGATCCGTCTTCAAATTCGATTTCTACAATAATTGGCATCACCAAATCGCCCGGTTTTTCAAAAACCAACTCATAAAAATATTTTGGAGCTTTTAAGTTTGTTTTTTCTTCGGATGAAAAGTTTTCATTGACATAATCACTTAACAAATTGTAATCTTCAGGTTTTTTTGATTTTAAATCATTTTTAAATTCAGGACTGTCCTCAGAAACCAAATAAAGGGCAGGCGGTAATTTATCAACAGACATTCCGTAGCGTTTTGCCATATTTTCTGCACGTTCGGTTGGCTTGTCGGTCACATAATATTTTTTTACTTCTTTGATGCCTATATCATTGGCGCCGGTGGTGTAAAACCAGCCTCTCCAAAACCAGTCTAAATCAACTGCAGATGCATCTTCCATCGTTCTGAAAAAATCGGCAGGTGTTGGGTGTTTAAATTTCCATCTTTCGGCATAAGTTTTAAAAGCATGGTCAAATAATTCGTGACCCATAACGGTTTCTCTTAAAATAAATAAACCAGCTGCAGGTTTTCCGTAGGCATTTGACCCAAAGTCGGTCAAATCTTCTCCTTGTGACATAATTGGCTCTAAGCCGCTTTGGTCACCAGACATATATCTGACAATATTTTTCGGATGGTCAGTTAATGGAAAAAGAACCGGATCATAAATATATTCCGCATAAATTTCCACAAATGAATTGATGCCTTCATCCATCCAGGTCCACATACGCTCATCAGAATTCACAATCATCGGGAAAAAATTATGGCCAACTTCGTGCGTGATCACGCCAATCATTCCTTTTTTTGTTCTGTCGGTATATTTTTCGTCTTTATCTGGTCGTCCGCCATTCCAGCAAATCATTGGATATTCCATTCCCTGACGTTCTGCATTAATAGAAGTTGCCTGTGGATAAGGATAATCAAAAGTGAAATCGGAATACACTTTTAACGTATTTGCCACAGCTCTTGTTGAATGTTCTTCCCAAAGCGGATTTCCTTCGTTTGGATATAAAGAATAAGCCATTACGGTTTTTCCGTTAAGATTTACAGCCATTGCGTCCCAAATTAATTTTCTTGAGGTAGCAAATGCAAAATCCCGTACGTTTTCAGCATAAAATTTCCAGGTTTTTGTTTCTTTTGATCTTCCTTTTTCAGCAGCTAAAGCTTCTTCGGGCGTTACAATAAAAACCGGATTTTCAAAGGCGTTTTTTGAATCTTCATATCTTTTATGTTGGGCTGAAGTAAACACGTCTTTCGGATTTTGAAGAACGCCAGTTGCGTTTAAAATATGGTCTTTTGGCGTGGTTATGGTAACGTCATAATTTCCAAATTCCAAAGCAAACTCGCTGCGTCCCAAAAATTGCAGGTTTTGCCATCCTTCAACATTGTTGTACACTGCCAATCGCGGAAAAAATTGTGCAATTACATATAAATTGTTCCCGTCAGGAAAAGGCTCGTAGCCAGAGCGGCCTCGATCAGCGATATAATCGTTGACATTGTACCACCATTTTATTTTAAAGACATATTTTTCACCAGAAGCCAACGGTTTTGGTAAATTGATGCGCATCATTGTATGGTTAATAAGGTAACTTACCTCTTTTCCGTTCACATCTTTTATGTGTTCAATATTAAAGCCTCCTTGAAAAGGTTTTCCCATAAAGGTTTTCGCAAATTTGGAAGGTGAATACATTACATCTGGTCCGCCGCCGCTAATTTCAGGAGTTAGAGAATTTGGAGCAATCAGATTTTGATCTAATTGCAGCCATAAATATTCTAAATTATCTTTGGAATTATTGTGATAAGTAATGGTTTCATCACCAAATATTTTGTTTTTCTCTTCATCCAAAACAATGTTCATTTTATAATCAACTTGCTGTTGCGTATATTCATGACCCACTGCGCCTGATGCTCTGTGCTCATTGTTGGGCGTAGGCAATTCTTCGTTCAATTGCTTGAATTTACTGGTATTGTAATGTGCTTTTTGAGGCGTTGTTTTTTGTTCAATTTCTTGGGCAAAAAAGGTGGAGGAGAAAACAGTCAATAGGGCTGCAACTAATAATTTTTTCATTTTAAAGATTTTGGTTTTTTAGTTGGTACAATTTAATTATTTTTTAATAATACTATGTAATTACCATTAAAATTTTAATAAACTTTTATTATTTGATTTGTTTAGGTAAAAAGTTTTGTTGAAATCTTTTACCATTATTTTTACAATATTTTTCTGGTCACTAAAATCTTCTGTTAAAATATTGTTGAAGACTTCAATTGATTTAAGTTCTTTAATATCAGTTATTTCTAAATAAAATCGCACAATATCTCCGTCATATTCTTTTCCGATATATTTAAACAATTGATTTTTGCCATTCACAGAGATTTGTAAATGTTCATTTAGGTATTTTTTATAGTAATCATTAACATTTGCGACTTCTGTTTTACTGGCCAAATTTAATTGCTTTCCAGTATTTTTATTGAGCGAAACTTCAATATCTTCAATAAAAACGCCTATAGTAATTTGGATTGATTGCTTTTCTTTTAGATATTCAATTTCGCATAAACTCACATAATATTTATGCATTGTAAAAGCAAACAAGGGAAGAACCAATAAAATTACAATAATTTTTTTAAATTTCATAAGGGTTAAATATGATGGCTAATAAACAAAAAGTATTCCAAAAAAGCGTGATTTTAGTTACATAAACCTATTAATTTTTGATGGAATGGTAATTTTTACTTTGTTTTATTATAAAATTTTTGATCAAAAATTCATCACTTTTGTAAAAGTTACTTAATCCATTATCTTCACAATAATCTAAAAACAAATAAATTTCTTCTTCTTTGATGTTAAGGTGAACTGTAAAGAAATCTATACCTTCATTATTAAAAATATTTTCAAGAAATATTTGTTTTTGTTTTTTAATATCCTTCTCTTCATCTTTCCTTGCTTTTCTTTTTTGAAATATCATATTGGTCAGTAATTTAGAAATTTCAACAAAATCAACTCCAGAATTACCATACGTTGGATCTGTAAATTTTCTGGAATTCTGTGTTTTCTTTAAGGTAATGTTATCATTATCTAAAATAGTTCCTTTTGGTACAGAAACTTTTCCCAAGTTTAGTCGCATTTTTTGTCCAATTTCAACTTCATCTAACTCATTTATACCCTGCTCAAGATAAACTATGAGAGTTTTACTTTCAACATGACTTTTTGAAATTTTAATAATACGTTGCCTGTAAACTATTGAAGAAAATAGAATAGAGTCTCCAATGGATGCGTAAATTGTATAATTACCGTATTTATCACTTGACGTTCCTAAATTTGAGGTTAAATTTATAACGTTAATGTCTTGTAAAACTATTGAGTCACTTTTAACACTGCCTTCCAGTTTAACTATTTTTTTTTGCGCTAATGAATTCGAATAAACAAATACTAAAAAAGCTATAGTTACAAAAATATTTTTACTCTTTAATTTCATGATAGCTTTTACTTTCTTCCCTTAAAATTTGAATGACCTCCAATAAATTGTTTTTGTAATATTCTGTGATAATATTTCGGTCTTCACAGTAGGCCAAAAAGTGGTTTATTTTTTCTTTAGGAATAAGCAATTTGTCGGTAAAATAGGCCAATCCAAAGTGTTTTATTATTTTTGAAGGAAATTGTTTTTTTTGGGCAATTTCACGTTTCAATCTTTGTTCTGCTTCATAACCAGCATCTGGAAGAGAAACACTTCCGGGAATTGGCGGAAAAAACCCAACATAGGGCGCTTTTTTTGAACCATGTAAATCGGGAGGTAACGCCTTTTTTAAATCACCTGGTTTGATGAAAAATGAATGTTTTGGTAAGGTGTCTAGTGGTACTTTTTTGATGTCGTAATTCAAATTTCCGGTTAAACCTTCTATAAAAACTTCGTTTAGTTCATTAACGGACGGCATTAATTCAACTACAATTTTTTTATATTTTAGGAAGTTTCCGGTGATGCTGACTTCTTTTCTTTCATATTCAATTGATGAAAACAGCAAAATATCATTTAAAGAAACCATCATTTCAAATTCACCGTTGTCATTGCTTACGGTTCCCAATTTGGTATTTTGGTTTACAATATGAATGTTGCCAACAGCATTGTTGGAACTGATTATTTTTCCTGAAATGAGTGCATATTTCTCTTGTGAAAAGCCCTTCATAGCAAAAAAAAAGAGCAAAAATAAGCAGGTTAGTTTTCTTTTCATCATAACAAAGAACGTTTAAGTTTGCGTATGAAAACTGCAAGCAATTATAAACTTTTGTTAAGATTGAAATTGTGTATATTTGGTAAAACTTTGTTGAATTATCAGCTTAACAAATTTTGACAATCACAGAAATGGTCAATTGCGAA
>CAZBGP010000060.1:4677-13208 GCA_964491495.1 uncultured Lutibacter sp.
TTAAGTTTGCGTATGAAAACTGCAAGCAATTATAAACTTTTGTTAAGATTGAAAATGAGTATATTTGATGAAACATTGTTAAAATGCAAGGAGCATAACAAACTTTTACACTCAAAGAAATGGTTAATTGCGAATAGCAGCTGTTGCCGCTAAAAAATAAAATTTAAATAGATGAAAAAATTAATGATTGCAAGCAGTTCGTCGGTTCACGGAAAAGGATATTTAGAATATATTTTACCTGAATTGAGGGAATTTTTTAACGGCGTAAATGAAATTCTGTTTATTCCTTATGCAAGGCCCGGAGGAATTTCGCACGATGAATATACAGAAGCTGCAAAAAAAGGTTTTGATAAAATTAATATTCGCATAAAAGGAATACACGAATTTAGCAATCCGATTGATGCCGTTAATCAGGCAAAAGGAATTTTTGTTGGAGGGGGAAACACTTTTTTACTGGTAAAGCAATTGTACGATTTGAGGTTGCTGTCCACCATTAAAAATGTTGTTGAAAACGGAACGCCTTATTTAGGAACCAGCGCAGGAAGTGTTATTTGCGGACACACAATGCAAAACACAAACGATATGCCCATTATTTATCCGCCAAGTTTTGATACGTTTGGATTTGTGAATTTCAATTTAAATTGTCATTATTTAGATCCTGATCTAAATTCAACACATATGGGCGAAACAAGGGAAACCCGCATTAATGAATACCACACGCTTAATAAAACGGCAGTTTTGGGACTTAGGGAAGGAAGTTGGCTATATATAAAAGAGGGGAAAATAATTTTAAAAGGGCCTTTAAATGCACGTTTGTTTCAGCAGAACAAGCCGGCACTTGAATTGCCGCCGGAAACCGATTTAAGTTTTTTAACCTAAGGCTCTATAAAGAAATAACTGATGCATTTTATCTCGTTCTATTGCGTTTTTTCTGTGTTGTAAAATCGTTAAATAGCTGAGATTATTCGCCTCATTTACGCCTTGAAAAAGCACAAAATTACTTCGCTAATTCTGCACCATTTATTTTTTTTACAGAGCCTAAACTGAGCGCTGTCGCAATTAGTTGCGCATCGGGTGATTTTTTTACTTTTTCTGATAGTAGTTTGTAGGCATTGCTAATTCTCATTGTATCAACTGTAGATGATTTCAATTGGTCACTTAAAACCATGGCGGAAACGTAAGAATCGCTGTTTTTTTTGACAAAATCAAAACTGAAATCGGTGAATTCCATTTCAATTTTTTTTAATTCATTTCCAACTTCATCCAGTTTTTTGACATCGTTTTCCAGACGGGCTTTTTGGAATTTTGTAAATAAATAATCAATTTTTTTAAAGATGTTTTTTGAGGCCAATTTGTAATCGTTCAATTTGGCGTTTAATTCGGAACCTTTAATAAGAGGTTCATCAATATGATCAGGGTCAATAGAAATTTCAAAATTGGTGTTTTCAACAATTAAAATGGCTGCTGTCGATGAATTTTCAAAAGATAAAAGAAAACGTTCCGGGTAGTCGACAATTCCCTGGAAAATAAAGTTGTTGTTTTCAATCTTTGCTGAATCAACCGACTGAATGTCATTTCCAATAATTTTACTCAAATAAACCTTGTCTGATAAAAAGGATTTCAATATTCCTTTCAACACAAATCCATTTTTATTGGCATCAGTTTCCTTTTCTAACTGACTCTTAGGATTGTTGCAGCTGAAAATGAAAAGTCCGAATAAACAAGCTGTAACTATCTTTTTCAATGCAATTTGCGTTTAAATTATAAATTTAATAATTTACGTACTCAACGATTTCCAAGCCATAACCTGTCATACCAATCCGTTTTTTAACAGCTGGTGCATTTGACAAAACACGCAGTTTGCTAATTTCTAAATCGTGCAAAATTTGGGCACCAATACCAAAATCTTTATCATCTGGCTGAATTTGTGGTACTTTATGTTCCGTATTTTTTTGCGCTTCTTTTAATAATGACAATCGGTTAATGAGGTCGAAGGATTGGTTTTCCTGGCTGATAAATACGGCGGCTCCTTTTCCTTCATCATTAATCATTTTAAAGATTTTAGAAAACTTGTCGTCGGGTTTTGCGGTTAACAATCGCAAAATGTCATTGTTTATCAAAGAGGAATTTACGCGTACCAAAATTGGCTCATCCGGTTCCCAGGTACCTTTTGTCAAGGCAAGATGAACTTGGTTGTTTGTGGTTTGTTTGTAGGCTCTCAATTGAAATTCACCGAAACGGGTTTGTAAGGTGAAATTTTCAATTTTGTAGATGAGAGAATCATATTTCATACGGTAAGCCACCAAATCTTCAATTGAAATAATCTTCAATTTAAATTTTTTGGCAACTTCCATTAATTGCGGTAAGCGAGCCATTGTTCCGTCTTCATTTAAAATCTCCACTAAAATTCCTGCGGGCTGGAATCCTGCCAATCGCGCCAAATCAATTGAAGCTTCTGTATGTCCGGTTCTGCGTAAAACGCCACCTTCTTTCGCTCTTAAAGGGAAAACATGACCCGGTCTTCCAAAATCTTCTGGTTTCGTTTCTTTTGAAGTGATTGCTTTTATAGTTTTTGATCTGTCGTGAACAGAAATTCCTGTCGAGCATCCGCTTCCAAGTAAATCAATGGAAACAGTAAACTGTGTATTGTGCAAAACGGTATTTTTGTTTACCATAAGCGGCAATCCAAGCTCATCGGCACGCCTTTCGGTTAACGGCGCACATATTAAACCCCTGCCGTGCTGTGCCATAAAATTAATCATTTCTGGCGTAACACATTCTGCAGCAGCAATAAAATCACCTTCGTTTTCTCTGTCTTGGTCATCCACAACAATAATCATTTTGCCATTTTTGATATCTTCTATTGCTTCTTGTATGGTGTTAAGTTTAATTGTGCTTGTTGGAGTTTTCATTATTTAACTGAAGTTTTTTCTGTGAATTTTGTGAATATTTTTTGAGCTTTATTAAAAATAGCATCAATATTAAAGATACCCATTCCTTGCGTCGCTCTTCTGGTAAGCAAAAGGCCGAAAGGCAGCAATATTAATGTTGATAGCCAACTTCCCAATACCACCGAAATGGCACTTTCTTCTGATAAGTTTCTTCCCAGTTGCGAGATGAAAAAGTAGATGACAAAAATGGTAATTGCCATAATCAAAGGCAATCCAAAGCCACCTTTTCTTATAATTGAACCTAATGGCGCGCCAATAAAAAACAAGACAAGGCAGGCAAAAGAAAATGAGATTCTGTAATAAAATTCAAAATCATACAAGTTTAGGATCTTTCTTTTGTCTTTAAAATCTTTTGTCTGATATTTATTTCTGTCAATTGTTCTGTTTAACAATTGAACCGATTCATTCAAAACGGTACTTTTGTTCCTAAGGTTAAAATTATCAAGTATTTCTGGGGCTAATTTTTTGTTTAATACCGAATCTGGGTATTTGTATAATTTTTTGGCATAAATTGAATTGTAAAATATATCGGCCCTGTTTTGCGTGTAGATGTCGTATTCAATTTTATTTATTTTCGAAATAGAATCCAATTGAACAATGCTTAACATCCCATGATGTTCTTTTACTTTTTCGTCATTAAGCGTATTGTCATCACTAAATGAAGAGATGTCAATATTTATGGTGTACATTTTAAATGCTGCTTTGGAAGCTGGCATCTTGGCCCTGTCTTGTGGCATCATCAACTGATTAAGATGCTCCTCGTAATAATTCCCGTTTTCAAGGGTAAGCGTCATATATTTGCTCCCTTCTTCTGTGGAAATGGTGCCTTTTTCGGCAGTAATTACTTTTATTTTTCCTTTGTTTGCACTTAAATCAGCTATCTGAACATTTTTCAACAGGTTTTCTTCTTCACCGTATTTTTCATCAAATTTGATGCTAAACCCAGGAATTTCCGTATTAAAAGCTCCCGGAACCAGTGCCAAAGCCGGTTTTTTCTTCTTCATGTTCAAATACAAATTTTTCTGTTTCAAGGTTGCCCACGGATAAATATTGTTTAAGAAAATGAAGTTAAGTCCGCTTAATAGCACCACTAAAATTACCAATGGACGAATCACTCTTTTTAATGAAATCCCTGCGGATTTGATAGCAGCAAACTCATAATTTTCGGCCAAAGTACCCAATGCCATGATGGAAGACAGTAAAATTCCGATGGGTAGCGCAGTAGGTGTAAGGATAAGTGCTAAATATCCCAAAAATTTTAAAATGAAAAAAATATCAATGCCTTTTCCGGCTATTTCATCAAATGCCAGCCATAAGGCCTGCATAACCAAGACAAAAAGAACCACAAAAAATGTGGCTAAAAAAGGTTGTAGAAAGCTTTTTAAAATGTATTTGTCAAATATTTTCAACGCTATTATTTTGGTTCAGAGATGGTGTATTTCTTTTGATTTTTGTATTTTACTCTGTCAAAGATAAAAAGGTTTTCTGATATAGGTTGATTTGTTTTGAAAGATCTTATATTTAAAGTTGTAGTTGTCCCATTTTCACCGGTTTCAATGATATTATAAATATGCTTTGTATTGGCATCAATACCAACTAAAACGCTTTTAATTTCGGAGTTGCTGTCAATTGGGGTTAATTTCACATATTGTATTTTAACACCTTTTACAGTTTTTAAAGCATCCATTTTAAAAGTATAGCCAGTTTTATAAAAGGAAAACATTTTTGAAGGCGTAATGGTTTCTTCCTTATTTTTGGATGGATTTTGAATAATGACTTCTTCATCTTCGTGAATGATCAAATACACCTTTTTTCCGTCAAAAATTTGTTCAGTTCCCATATAATTTAGGTTGTACAAATTGCCTTTTAAAGTAACTGTGCCTCTTGTTTCCTGATGTACATTCGCTTCTTTATTATCTAAATTATGGTTAAATTCAATGTAGATATTTTTATAACCTTCAATCTTTTTAGCAACTTCATCCAACAATGCTTTTGCTTTAGCCGATTCCTGGCTAAATGAGGTTAAACTAATAAGTAAAAATGCTATTAATAATGTTATTTTTTTCATCTTATTATAATATTCTTATGACAATTATAGGTTTAATTATTTGCTTCGTAGTCCAACAATTTGTTCAGTGCCATTTCATCCGGAATCAAAACCTGTCTTGCTTTGCTTCCTTCAAACGGACCAACAATTCCGGCGGCTTCTAACTGGTCAATTAATCTTCCGGCTCTGTTATATCCTAACTTTAGTTTCCTTTGCAATAACGATGCCGAACCTTGTTGTGCATGAACAATAACCAAAGCGGCGTCTCTAAATAAATTGTCTCTTTCGCTGATGTCTATATCAAGGTTAGTGCCAATTTCGTCCCCACTGTATTCGGGCAACATATAGGCATTTGCATAGGCGCGTTGTGATCCAATAAATTCCGTAATTTTTTCAACTTCCGGTGTATCAACAAAGGCACATTGTAATCGTATCAAATTATTTCCGTCGGCATAAAGCATATCGCCTTTACCAATTAACTGGTCTGCACCAGAACTGTCTAAAATGGTTCTTGAATCTATTTTAGAAGTTACCCTAAAAGCCGCTCTTGCGGGGAAATTTGCTTTAATAATTCCTGTAATTACGTTAACGGATGGGCGTTGTGTGGCAACAATTAAATGAATTCCAATGGCACGAGCCAATTGTGCCAAACGCGCTATGGGTGTTTCAATTTCTTTGCCGGCGGTCATAATTAAATCGGCAAATTCATCGATAATCAATACAATATAGGGCAAAAATTTATGTCCGTCATTCGGATTTAATTTACGCAATTTAAATTTGGCGTTGTATTCTTTGATGTTTCGAACCATCGCCAGTTTCAATAAATCGTAGCGCATATCCATTTCAATGCACAAGGAATTCAAGGTGTTAATAACTTTGGTAGTATCTGTTATGATGGCTTCATCGGTATCGGGCAATTTTGCCAGATAGTGTCGTTCAATTTTATTAAATAAGGTAAGTTCCACTTTTTTAGGATCGACCAACACAAATTTAACTTCTGCCGGATGTTTTTTGTACAACAACGAAGTTAAAACCGCATTTAAACCAACCGATTTCCCCTGACCAGTTGCGCCAGCCATTAATAAATGGGGCATTTTAGCAAGGTCAACCACAAATGTTTCGTTGGAAATTGTTTTGCCAAGTGCGATAGGCAATTCCATTTCTGAATTCTGAAATTTCATTGAAGAAATCACCGATTTCATAGAAACCATTGTCGGTTTTTTGTTGGGAACTTCAATTCCAATGGTGCCTTTTCCCGGAATTGGCGCGATAATACGGATTCCTAACGCAGATAACGATAAAGCAATATCATCTTCTAAATTTTTAATTTTTGAAATTCGAATACCGGCTTCCGGCACAATTTCATATAAGGTAACTGTTGGGCCAACCGTTGCTTTTATGCGGTCGATGCCAATTTTATAGTTGTTTAAAGTTTCAACAATTCTGTTTTTGTTGGCTTCTAATTCTTCTTGGTCTACCGAGATGCTTTCGTTATAATCTCTCAGTAAATTTAAGGTTGGAAATTTGTAATTGCTTAATTCCAAGGTTGGATCAAACTCGCCGAAATCTTTAACCAATTGGTTTGATAAATTTTCATCCACACGGTTTTCTTCAACAATTTTTTCCACAGCGATTGCAACATCTGCTTCTGATTTTAAATCAGGAACAAAATCTGAATCATCTTCAAAATCATATTCCGTGTCCAAATAATTTTCAGGTACTGTTGATATTGGCGTTAAATGTTCGAGCGACAATTCAAGTGGTGATTTGAATTCTTCTTCTTTTTTATCTTCTTCTTTTGTAGCTGTTTGAATAACGTTTTCTGTGGGCTCAACTTCAATTTGTATGTCGTCTATGTTCTTTTTTAGGTTGCTTTTAACCAATTCTGGCGTCAATTTAAATCGGATGACCAAATAGGAAACCAGTAAAAATATGAGCGATAAAAGCAGTCCGGTTTTGCCCAAAAACTGTTGAAGGTAATTGCTCAATTCAAAACCTACAACACCTCCAAGAACTGGGTTTTTCGAGACCAAAAAAGCCAAAGTGATTGATAGCCAAATCATTCCCAATATTCCCCAAAACCAATATTTTCTGATGCGTTTTAAACCGCCTTTAAAAAAGACCAGTAAGCCGGTGAAAAATAACAATACCGGTAAATAAAAAGTGGCTAGTCCAAAACCATTTTCAACCAATAATTGACTTAAACTTGCGCCAATTTTTCCCAATAGATTTTTTACTGAGACATCTTTGTCAGCAAAATTTGCAAGCTGGCTTTGATCTTCTTGCCCGTTTACCAAAAAGGAACTGAAAGATGCTACCAAAAAAATTGCAAAAAGCATCAAAAACAATCCTAAAATTGTTTGTGTGAGTCGATTTTCAAAAAATGCTTTTATTCCTTGAAAACGAGGCTTTCTCGGTGTTTTAACGGTTGATTTAGTAGTTTTGGCCATTCAAATAATTATCTCACAAAAATATAAAATTAATGCGACTGTGGTTAAATTACAATATAAATTTGGGTACATAAATAATTAAACCAATAATAATGGCAATTATTGCGGCAAAAAATGCGGCCCCGGCTGAAATATCCTTAATCCGGCCAATTTGTTTGTGATAATCAGGATGAATAAAGTCCGCTAATTTTTCAATGGCGGTATTTAATGATTCTGCTACCAAAATGAGTCCGATTGCCATAATTTGGAATAGCCATTCGGTAGCAGAAAGATTCATTAAAAACCCAATGATTGTCATTATAATTCCAATACCAACTTGGGCGATAATACTGAGTTCAGAACTAATTAAAATCCAAAAACCTTTAGCCGCATATTTAACTGACTTTAGTCGGTTTAGAAAAAAATTATGTTCATTATTCATATTTAAAGCGCTTTTAAAGCTGCTTCGTAATTTGGTTCGTCAACAATTTCAGGAACTTGTTCTGTGTAAGTCACAATACCTTTTTCATCAATAATCACAACGGCTCTTGAGTGCAAATTGGCTAAAGGTCCGTCGGCAATTGTCAATCCATAGTTTTTACCAAATTTTCCTTTTGCAAAATCAGACAATGTTATTACATTTTCCAACCCTTCAGCACCGCAAAAACGTGCTTGTGCAAAAGGTAAATCGCGTGAAATACAAAGTACTTTTGTGTTTTCAAGTTCGCTTGCTTCTTTATTGAATCTTCTTACGGACGCAGCGCAAGTGCCAGTATCTAAACTTGGAAAAATATTTAAAATTAGTTTTGAACCTTTAAAATCGGCCAATTTTACTTTTGACAAATCAGATTTTATTAAGGTAAATTTTGGTGCTTTTTTGCCAACTTTTGGTAATTTTCCAATAGTGTTTATTGGGTTTCCTTTTAATGTTATTTTAGTCATAATTCTTGTTTTTAATTTAAGAACTCAAAGTTAGGTTAAAAAGTTGAAAGATTAAAGTTCGAGTAAATATTAAAAGTTAAATATTCAATATTAAAAGTTGCAAAAAATATCCAAAATTATAATCCCGATAGCTATCGGGACTTAATTCAATTTGCATTAGCG
>CAZBGP010000061.1:0-12973 GCA_964491495.1 uncultured Lutibacter sp.
TTCAAGGCAATAATCCGACGCTGAAACCGCTTTTTGCTGCACGCCTTTTACCTCATTGCCAAATATAACTGCATATTTTTGGTTTGGTTCAATCGCAAAATTTTGCAGCATTGTACTGTTTTCAGCTTGTTCAATGGCCAATATTTTAATTTTTGATGCCTTTAATTTTTCTATCAACGCAAGCGTGTCTTCAGCGTATTCCCAATCCACAGATTCGGTGGCGCCCAAGGCGGTTTTATGAATGTCCTTATGCGGCGGTTTTGCCGTGATACCGCACAAATAAATTTTCTCAATCAAAAAAGCATCGCTTGTTCTAAAAACCGATCCTATATTGTTCAAGCTTCTGATATTGTCAAGAATAACAATCAGCGGAATTTTCTCAGTTTGCTTAAACGCTTCAACATCCAATCGTTCCAATTCACTGTTTTTTAATTTTCTCATTCGTAATGTTTAATCGTTTATTTGTCTAACTGTTGAATTGTTAAATCGTGGAATTATTTTAGTCTATTCTCTCTATTCTCTTCTCTCTATTCTTTATATGATCAATTGTTTTCAATCTTTTAATTTTTCAATCTTTCAATTAAAATGTAACTTCGCAAAACTAACGTAAATTCTTAAAAAATTGGCGCCAAAAATCGAGAAAGTATCTCCCTTAATGAAACAATACAATGCCATCAAGACCAAATATCCTGATGCGATGTTGTTATTTAGGGTGGGCGATTTTTACGAAACCTTTGGTGAAGACGCCAAAAAGGCATCCCGCGTTTTGGGAATCGTCTTAACCAAGCGCGGTGCAGGCAGCGAATCCGAAACCGCTTTGGCCGGATTTCCGCATCACTCTTTGAACACCTATCTTCCAAAATTGGTAAAAGCAGGAATGCGCGTGGCAATTTGCGACCAGCTGGAAGATCCGAAAATGACAAAAACCATTGTAAAACGTGGCGTTACCGAATTGATAACGCCGGGTGTTTCCTTAAACGACGAGGTTTTACAGTCGAAAACCAATAACTTTTTGGCGGCAGTGCATTTTGGAAAACGATTGCTGGGTATTTCCTTTTTGGATGTTTCCACCGGTGAATTTTTAACCGCACAGGGAAACGTTGAATATATCGACAAACTGCTGCAAAATTTCAGTCCGAGTGAGGTTTTGGTCCAAAAACAGCACAAAGCCAAGTTTAACGAATTGTTTGGCGACCGATTTTATAACTTTTATTTAGAAGACTGGATCTTTAAGTCTGAATACGCCAACGAAGCACTGACCAATCACTTTAAAGTGAAAACCCTCAAAGGTTTTGGGATTGAAGAATTGGAAGAAGGCATCATCGCTTCGGCCGTGGTGTTGTATTATCTTTCAGAAACGCAACACAATAAACTGGAGCATATTGCGGTCATCAATCGCATATCCGAAGAAAACTATGTTTGGATGGACCGATTTACCATTCGCAATTTAGAATTGTACCATTCAAATTCACCAAATGCCGTTACCCTATTGGACGTGATTGATAAAACCATTTCGCCCATGGGCGGCAGGTTGCTTAAACGCTGGCTGGCCCTACCCCTAAAAGATTTGAACCGCATCAAAAGACGCCACGATATAGTAAAATATTTTATAGACAACGACGATTTTTTTGAGTTGACCACCTATCAAATAAAGCAAATCAGCGATATTGAACGGTTGGTTTCAAAAGTGGCAGTTGGAAAAGTGAATCCACGCGAAGTTGTGGCGCTTAAAAATTCCCTGAACGCCATCATTCCCATAAAAGAAGCTGCCGAAAAAAGCGATAACGAAGCGCTAAAAATAATTGGCGAACAACTGCAAAGCTGCACCACCATTCGCGAAAAAATTACCAAAACATTAAATGAAGAAGCGCCGGTAAACATTTCAAAAGGAAATACCATTACCACTGGCGTTTCTGCAGAACTAGATGAACTGCGCGCCATTTCAACCTTGGGAAAAGGCTATTTGGACAATATGCAGGCGCGTGAAATTGAACGCACCGGAATTTCTTCCTTAAAAATTTCCTTCAACAATGTTTTTGGCTATTATATTGAAGTGCGCAATACGCACAAAGACAAAGTGCCTGAAGAATGGATTCGAAAACAGACTTTGGTGAGCGCCGAGCGCTATATTACTGAAGAATTAAAAGAATACGAAACCAAAATTTTAGGTGCCGAAGAGAAAATTGGGAAACTGGAAAATGAACTTTTTGCAGAACTCATCAGTTCACTGATGGACTCCATTCAACCCATACAGCTAAACGCCCAATTAATTGGCCAAATTGATTGTTTAAGTTCTTTTGCCGAAGTGGCAAAACAAAACAATTATGTGCGTCCGCTTTTGGATGAAAGCACCGATTTGGAAATTAAAAACGGCCGACATCCGGTGATTGAAAAGCAATTGCCCATCGGCGAAGAATATATTGCCAATGATGTTGTTTTAAACAGAACCCAACAACAAATTATTATGATTACCGGTCCGAATATGAGCGGTAAATCGGCCATTTTACGCCAAACTGCCTTAATTGTACTGTTGGCACAAATGGGAAGTTACGTTCCGGCACAAAACGCCCGAATTGGGGTGATCGATAAAATATTCACCCGCGTTGGCGCCAGTGACAACATTTCTATGGGAGAATCAACTTTTATGGTTGAAATGAATGAAACCGCCAGTATTTTGAACAATATTTCAGAAAGAAGTTTGGTGCTGTTGGATGAAATTGGGAGGGGAACAAGCACTTATGACGGAATTTCAATTGCCTGGGCCATTGCAGAATATTTGCATGAACATCCGTCCAAAGCAAAAACATTGTTCGCCACACATTACCACGAATTAAACGATATGACCAATACTTTTGAGCATATTAAAAACTTCAATGTTTCTGTAAAAGAATTGAAAGACAAAGTTGTTTTTCTAAGAAAATTGGTTCCAGGAGGCAGCGAACACAGTTTCGGTATTTACGTAGCCAAATTAGCTGGAATGCCGTCATCCGTTATTCACAGAGCCACAAAAATGCTGAAGCAACTGGAAAAAAATCATACCAATTCATCGGTAAAAGAAACCTTAAAAACAGCTTCGGAAAATGATATGCAATTAAGCTTTTTTAAGCTGGATGATCCATTGCTCGAAAATATCAAAGAAGAAATTCTCTCCACCAACATTGACACGCTCACCCCTATTGAAGCGTTGATGAAATTGAATGAAATAAAACGCATGCTCACCAAGAAGTAAATATATTTTGTCTTTTGTTTTAAAAATGTTAATTATTTTGTTGGGTTTGTTAAGATTTATTCATTGAGCCAATTTTTAATTATCTTTGTAGCCTAAAAAATATTTAATATGTTTTTATTTATCAGCGGTGGCGAAATATTTGTAATTCTTTTGGTGGTTGTCATGGTTTTCGGTGCGGACAAATTGCCGGAAATTGCACGTGAACTGGGAAAAGGAATGCGTCAAATTAAAAATGCAACCAATGATATTAAACGGGAAATACACAATAGCGCAGAAAAAAATGACATTGACATAGATGTTGCCGCAAAAGTTAGAAATGAGGTAAACAGGATAAAAGACAATTTTGATGATTTTTCTAACCCTATGAAAAAAGTTAGAAGTGACATAGAGAACTCCATAAATCCTATAAAAGATGCCGACGGAAATTTGGTGAGTTATTTCAGCAAATCTAAAGATGCCAAAAATACCGTAACAGACATTTCAGCCAATATCACCGCCGATTCCTCTACCACTGCCATAGACACTAAAAATGCAGCTGAAAATTCTGCAACGCCAACAGAAGAAATTAAGAATACTCCTAAACCGGCTAAAGAAGTTAAAGATCCTAAAGAAGAAGAAAACGGATCTGTTAAAAGAGAAAGATAATCTTTAAAGCATCATTTATTTTACCCTGCTAATCGACAACCCGTCGCGGATTGGCAATAAAATAGTTTCAATTCTGTCGTCATTATTTAGCAATTCATTGTATTCTAGCAAGGCCAGAGTGTCTTTATCATTGGGTTCAATTTCCTCGACAACCTTTCCGCTCCACAACACATTGTCCGATAAAATTACCCCGCCCGAATTCATTTTGCCGATAATCATCTTAAAATAAGTAGTGTAATTTGATTTATCCGCATCAATAAAAACCAAATCAAACTTTTCATTTAATGCAGGAATAATATCCAGCGCATTTCCAACCAATTGCCTAATTTGTCCGTTAAAAGCCGATTGGTCAAAATATTTTTTGGCAAAATCTTCCAGTTCCTCATTTTTATCAATGGTAAAAAGTGTTCCGTTTTTTTGCATTCCTTCCGCCAGGCATAAAGCGGAATATCCTGTATATGTTCCTATTTCCAAAATGGTTTTTGGCCGGATTAATTTAGAAATCATCGACAAAATTCTGCCCTGATAACCACCGCTCAACATTCTTGGATTCAACACTTTTTGCCACGTTTCCTTATTTAACTGTTGCAAAAATTCAGGTTCTTTTTGGGAATGATTTACAACGTAATCGTCTATTTTTTCAGGTAAAAAATTCATTTTATTTTATTTATAAAAGCACAAAAGGTGGCATGTTGTTAATTAAAATTTCAAATAAACATTTACAAATTACTTCATGGAATTTTTGTTCTCCTGCCCAAACACATTATTTCCGCGGTCAATATCAGCCATTAATTGAGAAGGGTCAATCTCTACCGATTTCACTTCCTTGGAAGCTGAAAAAGCGTACGTTGGATTTGCCCAGGACCAGTTTTTAATAAGTGTTGCATCGGTGGTTTTTTCGCCGCGCATCATACTTAAAGGAATGTAAAAATTCTCTGTGCTGCCATCAACATAAGTGACTACAACATCAACAGGCATAGGCATTTGCCCTATCCTCGCCAATGTAACGGTATTTCCTTCAACCTTGGCTACGGCATAATCAATAGTATGCGTGGTTTGTGTCCATTCATTCAAAAACCAATCTAGTTGAATTCCCGAAATTTTCTCTGCAGTTCGTTTGATATCATTAGGTGTTGAATGTTTGAATTTAAAATCTTCAAAATATTTTTTTATGGTTTTTTGTACATTTTCTTCTCCGATGATATAATTCAATTGCGATAAAAACATACTGCCTTTGGTATAGCTTCCAATACCAAAAGCAGCGTTGGTATTAAAACGGTCGGCATGCGTGGTCAATGGTTCCTCAATATTGTTTTTCACCGCGTAAAAATATCCATTATAATTTTTTGACGAAGGTTCTCTATCATCTTCTCTTAAAAATGCATTAGAGGCCAACGATGAAATATAAGAGGTAAAACCTTCATCCATCCAAGAATGTTTGCTCTCATTGGTGGCTAAAATTTGCTGGAACCAGGTATGCGCCAATTCGTGAAAAACCGTTCCCACAATGTCGTTTAAAGTTTCACCGCCCTCAATTAACGTGCACATGGCATATTCCATACCGCCGTCACCGCCTTGAATTACGGAATACTGTTTCCAAGGATATTCCCCAATATTTTCATTGAAATACTGCAATGCTTTTTCCGTTAAAGGCTGAACTTCTTTCCATGCTTTTGCGTATTTTTTATCGTTTTTATAGAAGAAATGAAGTTCTGTTCCGCTGGCAGTTTTTAAAATATCATGCACGTAATTTGGATCGGCTGCCCAAGTAAAATCGTGCACGTTTGGCGCCACAAAATGCCATTTCAGTTTTTTCCCCTTCGGAAGCTTTAACGATTTTGATTTGTCTTCATAGCCATGGCCAACTTCCTGCGGATTTTGAAGATAGCCTGTTCCGCCAACAGTATAATCTTTGTCAATATGAAGCGTCACATCAAAATTTGCCCAAACACCGTGAAACTCTCTTGCTATGTAGGAATCTGCGTGCCAGCCTTCAAAATCGTATTCCGCCATTTTTGGATACCATTGCGCCATGGAAAGCGCTACGCCATCAACACTGTTTCTTCCTGCTCTTCGAATATGAACAGGAACCTGACCTTCAAAACTCATTTCAAAATTTGCTTTTTCACCCGGCAAAATCCCTTCATTTAAGGTAACTTTTAAAACCGTTCCATCTATGCTGTATGTGACTTCTTTTCCGTTCTGTTTAAGCGACAACACTTTTAAATAGCCAATTTCATTGGGTTTTAATTTAGCGATTCTGCTTTCATAAACCGGATTTTCTTTGGTGCCAATATTGTTTACCATTCTTTTGTCGGGATCCGGAACAGCCTGCAATCTTGCATCCATTTCACTGTTTGGCTGAAAGGCGTTAAAATACAAATGGTAAAAAACGATGTTTAAAACATCGGGAGAATTGTTGGTGTACACCAATTCCTGAGTTCCTTTATATTGATAATTTTCAGCATCAACATCCACATCCATTTTGTAATCCGCGTGTTGTTGCCAATAAGAAGTGTTGTTTTGCGCAAAAACGCTCACTGAAATAAGGATCAAAAGAATTGTAAAAAGTCTTTTCATAAGAGGTTTATTTATTTGCCGCAATATAAACATTCCTTTATAAAACAAAAAAACACACGGCTTGCCGTGTGTTTTTTTAACAGAAAATTATAAGTTTTGTGGTTTAATTAACCATTTTATCGGCCAATAACAAGGCGTTATAAGCATTTGCAATGCTTCCCGCTTTTGACAAGCTCGAAAACTGTGCCTTTTCACCTTTTTGTCCAGGAACAAGCACATTTAAGTTTACTGTAACTCCTGAATTCATAATGATGTGTTTCACCTGACTAGCAGACAACTGAGGATAATAAGAACGAATTAGCGTTGCAATACCGGCAACTTCTGGCGAAGCCATAGAAGTACCGCTAAATTTTGCATATTCATCTTTTGGAACGGTTGAATAAATTTGAACTCCCGGGCCAAATACATCAACATTCAATTTTCCATAATTTGAAAATGTAGCCGGCATGTTTTCGTTGAAATTAGCGCTCAATGCTCCAATGGTAAGTACATTGTCAGAAAATTCGGTTACTTTATCTTCAGAATCGTTTGGCCAATTGTCTTTTACGTCAATATTTTTACTGTCGTTACCGGCAGCGTGCACCAACAATACATCTTTTTCTGCAGCGTATTTAATAGCGTCAATAACCCATTCTTTATTTGGAGAAAAACTTTTCCCAAAACTCATGTTGATTACTTTTGAACCATTGTCTACAGCATATCTTATTGCCAACGCAACATCTTTATCTCGCTCATCGCCATCTGGCACCGCACGGACAGACAATAATTTTGCATTGTGGGCAACACCTTGCAATCCTTTATTATTGTTACGTGATGCCAAAATAATTCCGGCAACATGTGTTCCGTGAGATTCACTTTCTTTATCACCAATCACAAATCCGTTTCCGTATTTTGTGTCATTCATATCTTCCGGATTGTCACCAACAATGGCACGACCGTCAAAATTGAAATCGTAATTTTTATTTTTCTTTTGAGTTTCGTAGTAGTCTAAATAAGCAGCCTCATCAAGCCCTCTGCCAAACAAGCCAATTAAATCACCAACTTGCGCTTTTAGCGTTTCGTCTTCAGTATTGATTCCTTTTAAATCGTCCAAAGTAAGGGTTTCCTTACTAAGGAAGGTTTTTACAGCGGCAAAATTTGCGCCTATTTGTTCCATACGTGACAACGTTTGAAAATGTCTTGAAGATGCAGCTTTGTATGCTTCCACATATTCCAAATACTTACTAAAATCAGCTTTGTCGGCTTCGCTTATGTTTTCCATTGTTTTTCCTTCAAAACGCGGATTTAATTTGGCAACAATGCGGGTAATTTCTAACTGTTCTGGAGCGGCATCACCGTTTCCTCCTAAAAAGTTCCATCCATAAATATCATCTACGTAACCATTTTTGTCATCATCAATGCCATTTCCTGCAATTTCATTGGTATTTGTCCAAAGCACATCTTTTAAATCTTCATGCTCAATGTCAATTCCAGAGTCAATGACAGCAACAATAACCGTTACGCCTGTTTTTCCTTCTAAAAATTTATAAGCTTTGTCCAAGCTCATTCCCGGAATGGTATCCGCCACCAAATCGGCATGTGCCCAATGGTTAAATTCTTCTTCGCCTATGGCGCCTTTTTTTTGTGACATAGAAACTGTGGTTTCCATGGTTGGAACTGGCTTATCTGTGATAGATTTTACAGAACCGCAACTTGCTAATGTGATAGTTGCCAGTGCGGCAACGTACATCGATTTAAATATTCTCATTCTTTTTTAATTGTTTAATTAAATACTTCGTTAAATGTATAGGTTTGGTTTAATCGCACACCTTTTTCGGTATGTTTTACGGTACAAATTTCGTTGGTTGCATCATGCTCCAAAAACAAGAAATAATTGTTGTCGGCAGCATTGTTTAAAAATTTGTCTTTTTCTTCCATGGTTAACAACGGACGTGTGTCATAGCCCATCACATACGGCAAAGGAATATGGCCAACAGTCGGCAACAAATCCGAAACAAAAACAATGGTTTTTTCCTGGTATTGGATATGTGGAATCATCAACTTGTCGGTATGGCCGTTTGCAAATAAAATATCGAAACCCAGCGGTGTATTTTTGGCAAAATCTCCCGTTGGAAGATTCACGAAATTCAATTGTCCGCTCTCTTGAATCGGATTGATATTTTCGGTTAAAAAAGAGGCTTTTTCTCTCGAATTGGGTATAACCGCCCATTTCCAATGGTCTTTATTGCTCCAATATTTTGCATTTTTAAACGCAGGTTCATAGCCGGTGCTGTCTTTATTCCACTGAATACTTCCGCCGCAATGGTCGAAATGCAAATGGCTTAAAAAAACATCGGTTATGTCGTCCCGGTTAAAACCATATTTTGCCAAAGAGGCATCCAAAGAAAAATCTCCAAAGAAATAATAGTAACTAAAAAACTTTTCTGATTGTTTGTTTCCGGTGCCGTTGTCGATTAAAATAAGACGATCTCCATCTTCAATCAACAAACAGCGCAACGCCATATCAATTAAGTTATTTTCATCTGCAGGGTTTGTGCGATTCCAAATTACTTTAGGAACTACACCAAACATAGCGCCACCGTCTAACTTAAAGTTCCCTGTTTCAATGGGGTAAATTTTCATAAATAAAACTTTAACACAAATATACAAGAATTTATATGTAACACGGTGTTAAAGAAAACAAAAAACCCAAGCAAAATGCTTGGGTTTTAATGAGGCGTCTAGCGGATTCGAACCGCTGTACGAGGTTTTGCAGACCTCTGCCTAGCCACTCGGCCAAAACGCCATTATCGGATTGCAAATTTACAAATTTTTTTTAATTGTTTAAACGTTTAAGTGTGGATTTGTTTAATTGTTTAGTTGTTGAGTCGTGTAATCGTTTAATTGTGTAATTGTTGACTATAATTTTAAACTTTGTGTCTTTTACTAATCTTATGGGCGTTCCCCGCCAACTGGCGGGTCGCACTTTCCGCTAACTCTTTTTTTTCCGCTTCGCTGCAAAAAAGGATTAGTTTATCCTGAGCGCAGCCGAAGGGCTGCAATTGCTAACGCGGGTTTAAATAATTAATAAAAAACCTTCAGGCAGGAAGCCTTCTGACTTCGGTCTTCCGCCCAGATAGCTATCGGGATCGGTCTTCTCAACTTCTTTCTTTACTCATTTCCACCGTCACCATCGCCACATTGCCGCCGATTGGCGGATTTATTTTTGAAACCGCTACATCGGCTTTTTCAACCATAGGGATTTCCAGAAAAATCCGGTCCAAAATGCGTTTCACCACCGTTTCCAACAATTTGGAACGAATGGCCATTTCCTGTTTCACTATGTTGTTTAAATGAACGTAATCTACCGTATCTATAAGGTTGTCGCTTTTTGCCGATGCGCTTAAATCGGCTTTTACCGAAACATCCACGCGATAATCGGAACCTATTTTTCCTTCTTCAAGCAAACAGCCGTGATAGGCGTAAACCCGTATATTTTTTAACTTTATAATTCCCATTTTAAAAATATTTAGGCAAAGATAGTTGGAAAAGACCGATCCCGATAGCTATCGGGACGGAAGTTGGAAAGTTTATAAAAAATCCAAATATATTTAACCGCAATGGACGCAAAGAAAAAAGCAAAGGGCGCGAAAAAATAATCATTACCTATTATTTATTATTAAATCGATTTGCGTTAAGGATAGAGCCCTTCGGCTACGCTCAGGGTAAACTAAGTGTTTGAGCGCTTTTTTGGCGGTTTTTCACTGCCAAAAAACGCGAGTAGCGAAAGCCTGACTCGCTTTTTTGGCGGGAACGCCCAACATAAAAGGCCGCCTTTATGCCCTAACTGAATATGCAGTGTGATTTTGTAGTTGGATTGCCGAAAAAAATCAATAATTTTGTACCTTATAAGTTGATGTTATTATGAGTGAAGAAATAAAATCGCTGAATTTTATTGAGCAAATTATTGAAGATGATTTGGCAAACGGTTTGGCAAAAGATACATTGCGATTTAGGTTTCCGCCTGAGCCAAACGGCTATTTGCATATTGGCCACGCGGCTTCCATTTGTTTGAATTTTGGTTTGGGATTGCGCTACAATGCGCCAGTAAACCTGCGTTTTGACGATACGAATCCGGCAAAAGAGGAACAGGAATATGTGGATTCCATAAAATATGACGTGCAATGGCTGGGTTTTAAATGGGACAAAGAATTGTATTCATCGGACTATTTTCAGCAATTGTACGATTGGGCCGTGCAACTTATAAAAGACGGAAAAGCCTATGTTGATGACCAATCATCGGAACTAATGGCTTTGCAAAAAGGAACACCAACCGAACCTGGTACTGACAGTCCGAACCGAAACAGAACAATTGAAGAAAACCTGGCGCTGTTTTTAAAAATGAAAAATGGCGATTTTGAAGAAGGATCTCACGTTTTGCGTGCAAAAATTGACATGAAACATGTGAATATGCATATGCGCGACCCAATTATGTACCGAATTTTAAAAAGACACCACCACAGAACAGGAAATGATTGGTGTATTTATCCGATGTACGACTGGACGCACGGCGAAAGCGATTATTTGGAGCAAATTTCCCATTCCATTTGCACGCTGGAGTTTAAAAGTCACCGGGATTTGTACGACTGGTATATTGATCAGGTTTACGATCCGGCAAAATTGCGTCCGAAACAACGAGAATTTGCGAGAAGAAATTTAAGTTATACGGTGATGAGCAAACGCAAATTGCTGCAATTGGTTGAAGAAAAAATAGTTACGGGTTGGGACGATCCAAGAATGCCAACCATTTCGGGCTTAAGAAGAAGAGGTTATACGCCAGAATCTATCAGAACTTTCAGCGAAACCGCAGGAATTTCCAAGCGCGATAATGTAACCGATGTGGCATTATTGGAATATTGCATTAAAGACGATTTAAATAAAACGGCACCACGTGTGATGGCTGTTTTAGATCCTGTAAAAGTTGTAATCACCAATTATCCTGAAGGAAATGAAGAATGGTTAACTGCTGAAAACAACCAGGAAGACGAAAGTGCCGGTTTTAGAGAAGTTCCTTTTAGCAGAGAAATTTATATTGAAAAAGAAGATTTTAGAGAAGAGGCAAACAAAAAGTTCTTCCGCTTAAAATTAGGAAATGAAGTACGTTTGAAAAATGCCTATATTATTAAAGCTGAATCGGTGGTAAAAGACGAAAACGGCGAAATTACCGAAATTCACTGTACCTATGATACCGAAAGTTTAAGCGGAAGCGGCACAGAAGCAAGTCAGCGTAAAGTTAAAGGCACACTGCACTGGGTTTCCATTAAGCACGCCATAAAAGCGGAAGTGAGGGTTTATGACCGATTGTTTACCGAAGAAGCACCAGACAGCCAAAAAGACAAAGATTTTAAAGATTTTTTAAATCCGGATTCTTTAACGGTTTTAGAAGCTTTTGTAGAGCCAAGTTTAAAATCGGCGAACATTTTGGACCGGTTCCAGTTTCAGCGTTTGGGTTATTTTTGTGTGGATAAAGACACCACCGAATTTCATTTGGTTTTCAACAGAACGGTTGCGTTAAGAGACAGCTGGACAAAAATGGGAGAATAGATTCAGAAAAATATATTTACACTAAAAAGCGCCTTGAAAAAGGCGCTTTTTGTTTAAAGTTTAATCGACAATTCCAAATGTCCGTCCAAACCCAATTCTACGATTTTTTGTAAAGTCGAAAACCTTGCTTCCTTTACATTGTTTTCAATTTTAGAAATATATGATTTTGTAGTTCCGGCTTTTTCTGCAAGTTCTTCTTGGGTCAAACCTTTTTGAAGTCTGGCATTTTGAATCATTGCACCAATTTTAAAGTTTTCATAACCACTTTCTAATTCATCTCGTTTTACAGTTCCTGTTTTCCCGTATTGTTTGTCTTTAAATTCCTCAAGTGTTTTGATGTTGTTATTTTTCGTTTTCATAATCTTGCTTAATTTTAAGTGCTTTTTTAATTTCCTTTTTAGGTATTTTCTGAGTTTTCTTTTGAAATCCGTTGGCCAGAATTATTAACTGACCTTCATCAAAAAAGGAAAAGATTCTGAAAATATCACTTCCTTGCTGAATTCTAATTTCAAAAAGTCCCTCTGTACTTTCAACATGTTTCAAATATATTTCGGGAATCCTTTCTAATTCCTCCATTAAAGTTAAAGTCCAGATAATTTTAACCTTAACTTTCTCACGCTGCTTTACAAAGAATTCTTCAAAGTAATCTTTATAAAAAATTATTGTTCGTTTCTTTTTCATAATGCAAATGTACAAAAGTTGCACCAAAGTGAAACTTTCTGACTACAAATTTTCAGGAATTATATTTTTTATTTAAATTCACGTAAAACTATATGAAAAAATTAAAGGGTTTATGTAACCTTATTTCCAAACAAAGGTTAAATTTAAAATCGGCGAGCATTTTGGACCGTTTCCAGTTTTAAAGTTTGGGCTATTTTTGTGTGGATAAAGACACCACCGAATTTCATTTGGTTTTTAACAGAACCGTGCCCTTGA
>CAZBGP010000062.1:0-12962 GCA_964491495.1 uncultured Lutibacter sp.
ATGAAAATCAGCAAATTGGTGGACGGCTATATTGCTTTGCCAGGCGGTTTTGGCACTTTGGATGAAATTTTTGAAGCGCTGACTTTGGGACAACTTGGCATAGAAAACAAACCTGTTGGGATTTTAAACACCAACGGATTTTTCAATCATTTAATTTTACAGCTCGATGTGATGGTGACGGAAGGTTACCTGAAACAATCGAACAAAGAAATGCTGATTGTCAGTGAATCTGTAACCGATTTAATTGCGCAAATGTTTAATTACAAAGCACCTGAAATGACCAAAGTAATTCATAAAATAGTAAAATAATGATGCAAATTAATTGCAACGGAACATTAATCGACTTGTCGACCCCAAAAGTTATGGGGATTTTAAATTGCACGCCCGATTCTTTTTTTGATGGTGGAAAATACCACAATTCAGCAGCAATTGTGAATCAGGTTGAAAAAATGCTAAGTGAAGGCGCGACATTTATCGATGTTGGTGCATATTCTTCGCGTCCCGGCGCAAAACATATTTCAGAAGAAGAAGAACTAAACAGAATTTTACCCGTAATTAAACTTTTAATCAGTGAGTTTTCATCAGTGTTAATCTCTGTGGATACTTTTAGAAGCCAAGTTGCTTCACCGTGTATTCATAGCGGCGCGTGTATTGTAAACGATATTTCAGCAGGTGAAATGGATACAGCTATGTTTTCATCTGTCGCAAATCTTCAGGTTCCTTATATTATGATGCATATGCAAGGTACGCCACAAAATATGCAACAAAATCCTTCTTATACCAATGTAGTTAACGATTTACTTTACTATTTTTCAAAAAAAATTGCCGAATTGCATAAACATGGCGTAAACGATATTATCACCGATGTGGGGTTTGGTTTTGGCAAAACCACAGAGCACAATTATCAGCTATTAACACATTTAGCACTGTTCAAAAACCTGGAAACACCTTTACTTGCGGGTTTGTCGAGAAAAGGAATGCTTTATAAACCTTTGAATATCACTGCGGAATCGGCCTTGAACGCAACAACAGCGGCAAACACCATTGCACTCTTAAACGGCGCTTCCATACTTCGTGTTCACGATGTAAAAGAAGCTGTTGAAGCGGTAAAAATTGTTGCCTTATTAAACAATAAATTATGAGAAAGTTAACACTGATATTGCTTACATTATTGATGCTTGGATGCGCTAAAAAAGAACTCAAGATTCCGACATTGGCTGAAAAAGGCATTCAGGAGCTACAAAATCATTCACAAGTTTGGCTGTTTTATGAGGTAAAAAATAACGACACTATTGCAGTTGTTAACAAAAAAAACACCATCAGTACAACGCATTGGATTTATAACATCGACAAACGTTTGCCTTTAAAAGCGATTATTCCCGACATTATACAACTGCAGGACAAGCACGCAAATTCTATGCATTCGGAAAAAGGAATGTTCGATTATTTTAGCTATTCCGACATGATTACAAAGAAACTTTCATTTCTAAAATTTGATGGCGTCACTTTTAAAACAATCGACGGAATGCCAAAAAACTCAGAAGAAAACGCAACCAAGTATCAAAATTATCACAACATAAATTTGGTTTTCCATAAAAACAGTATTCGGATGAACACCGTTAAAACTGATAAATCAAATTTCAAAAATGAACTCACGACTCTTTTGAAATTGCCTGCTGAAGACAAACAAACGATGCTTCATTTAAACTTTAATGGAAACCTCACGTATCAGGATTATTTATTTTACAGAACTGTAATCCAAAATCTTAGCAACGAAAACATTTTAATAAACAAAAAAGAATTTATTTTCAATTAAAATAAAGATTCGGTTGTTACATCTATTAAAGTCTAACAAGCCATCTTTTTTCCTATTTTTACAAAAACAATTTTAATGTTCGATTTTCTAAATTTTTCCTATCTTGATATTTTAGACATCGTTTTGGTGGCTACGCTGCTTTACTATGTTTACAAACTTTTGAAAGGAAGTGTTGCCATCAATATTTTTATTGGGATTGGACTTGTTGTCATCATTTGGAAAATAACCCAGGCGCTTCAAATGGAAATGCTTAGTGGTTTGTTAGGAACACTTGTTAGTTTGGGAGCTATCGCGATACTTATTGTTTTTCAGCCCGAAGTGCGAAAGTTTTTGTTGATGTTGGGATCCACAAATTTTACGAACAGACGAAATTTTTTAAAGCAAATCAGCTTTTTAAAAAGTGAAATTTATATTACGATGGATGTTGAAACCATTGTTAAAGCCTGTGTAGCAATGTCGGCTGTAAAAACTGGTGCTCTAATTGTTTTGGAACGAACACACAATTTAGATTTTGTAAAAGCTACCGGCGATAAAATGAATTCCGAAGTGAACCAGCCAATCTTGGAAAGCATTTTTTACAAAAACAGTCCGCTGCATGACGGTGCGGTAATTATAAAAGACAACTTTATTATTGCCACCAGAGCAGTTTTACCGCTTTCCACAAAAAACATTCCGGCACGATTTGGTTTACGCCACAGGGCTGCCATAGGAATTACCGAAAAAACTGATGCGCTATGTTTGATTGTTTCCGAAGAAACAGGCAAAATATCTTATATAAAAGATGGTGAATTTGTACTGTTCAAAAATACCCAGGAACTTGTTGAAATTATTCGCTACGACCTTGGTTAGTTTGTAAGTTATTGGTTAGAGAAAAACTAAATAAATAACTTCTGCAGCTAAAAAATTCAACGATTAAACAACAACTAAACTGCTTCACCTGCAAATTGCATATCATAAAGCATTTTATAATAACCGTTTTTCTCCAACAATTCCAAATGCGAACCTTGTTCCACAATATTCCCCTTATCCATCACAATAATTCTATCGGCTTTTTTAATGGTTGTTAACCTATGCGCAATAATGATGGAAGTTTGATACCTTGTAATTTTATCTGTTGCCTCTTGTATCAATTTTTCTGAATAAGAATCGATGGACGATGTGGCTTCATCCAAAATTAAGATGCTTGGTTTGCTCACATAAGCACGTAAAAAAGCAATTAACTGGCGTTGTCCGGTAGACAACATGCCACCGCGTTCCTTCACATTATAATGATAATTATTTGGCAAACTCATAATAAACTCATGAATGCCAATTTCTTTGGCTGCGTCAATCACTTGTTCTAAAGTAATTGATTCATCGCTTAAAGCAATATTGTTATAGATTGAATCTGAGAATAAAAAGACATCCTGCAAAACAACGGCAATCTGATTTCTTAAGGATGGCAATGTATATTGTAAAATATTTGTGCCATCAATACAAATTTCGCCGGCATCAATTTCATAAAAACGATTGACCAAATTGATGATGGTAGATTTTCCTGCACCTGTTGCCCCAACAATGGCGACAGTTTCACCGGCATTTACTTTGAATGAAATTCCTTTTAAAACTTCTTCACCTTTATTATAACTAAAACGAACATTTTTAAATTCAATATCGCCTTTAAAACTTTTTGCTTCCAAATCGCCGGTTTGGGCAATTTGATCTTTGGTGTCCAACACTTCAAAAACCCTGTCTCCTGCAACCATTCCTAATTGCAGCGTGTTAAATTTATCGGCTATCTGGTTCAACGGCCTAAACAACATTTGGGCCATCATAATAAATGCGATAATTTGTCCGATTTCCGTGGTACCGTTATTCACAATATCCAAACCACCATACCAAACCAACAAACCGACAGAAATAGAGGCTAAAATTTCGGCAATCGGAAAGAAAATAGAATAATACCAAACTGTTCTGATATTTGCTTTTTTGTGTAAGTCATTTATTTTGACAAATTTTTCATATTCCACTATTTCGTGGTTAAACAACTGCACAATTTTCATACCCGTGACGCGTTCCTGCACAAAACCATTTAAGTTTGCCACTTGAATCCGAACTTCCTGAAAAGCCGATTTAATGGCAATTTGAAATAATTTTGTAGCATAAATTAAAACCGGAAGCACAATAAAAGCAATCAATGCCATTCTCCAGTTCATCCAAAGCATCACAATGGCCACCACCAGCATTTTTAACAAATCACTGATGATCATAAACAATCCCTGTCCGAAAAATTGCGCAATTGTTTCTGTGTCCGAAACCAAACGCGTCACCAATTTTCCAACAGAAGAATTGTCGAAATACGACATTTTAAATTGCAGCATATGCTTATTAAGCTGCACTCTGATGTCTTTTATGATATGTTGGCCCAGCCAATTCACCTTGTAAATAAAAATAAACTGTAACAACACCTCGGCTATTAAAAAAACAACCATCAATAATGAGAAGTTCAAAATACCTGCTTTATCTTTATTTTTAAAATAAAGATTGACAATTTCCTGCAACAAAATAGGTTTTGCAACCGAAACTAATGACAGCAGTATTGCTGAAAAAGTTCCTATAAAAAATTCCATACGGTATTTTCTTGAAAAACCCAATAAACGGTTAAATATTTGCGCGTCAAAAGCGTTGCCAGTAACTTTTTTACTCATGATTTATAATTGTTTCTGGATAGGTTACCTGCGTTAAAAATAAGCCTTGCGCTGGCGCAGATGGCCCGGCGTTGCACCTATTTTCACTTTCAATAACTTGTATAAATTCTTCCAATGTCATTTTTCCTTTTCCAATTTCTATTAAAGTGCCCACAATTGCCCGCACCATATTTCTTAAAAACCGATCGGCTGTAATATGAAACACCAGCAATTGGTCGGTTTGTTTCCAGCCAGCTTGCATAATGTTGCAATTATACGTTCTCACGTCGGAATTTGAACGGGAAAAACATTTAAAATTGGTGTGTTTTTTTAAGATTTCAGCCGCTTCGTTCATTTTTTCAACCGCCAATTTTGTGGTGATTAACTGCCAGGCGGTTTCCGTTAAAAACGGATTTTTACCCAAGAATATGCGATATTCATAACTTCTGCTTGCGGCATCAAATCGCGCATGGGCATTTTCTGTGGTTTCAAAAATATCGTAAACAACAATATCATTTGGCAGCAATCCGTTTAATTTATAAATAATATCTTGCGGATTAAATTCATTTTCAATGTCCACATGCGCAAAAAACTCTTCGGCGTGCACACCGGTATCGGTTCTGCCAGCGCCAACAACTTCAATTGGCGTTCTGAATATAGTTGTGAACGCTTTGTTCAATAATTCTTGCACCGTTATCGCGTTGGGCTGCACTTGCCATCCGTGATAATTGGTTCCTTTATATGCTAATTTGATAAAATATCTCAATTGAAATGTTATTTTTGTGCAACTGCAAATATACGCCATATTTGTGAGTTCCTAATTTAACAACCAAATGAAAAAGATTTTATTGCTTTCTGATACCCACGGTTATATTGATGACCAGATTTTAAAATTTGTGAAACTGGTTGATGAAGTTTGGCATGTGGGCGATATTGGTTCTTTTGAAGTGGTTGACGCACTAAAAAAACTAAAACCATTGCGGGCAGTTTATGGAAATATAGACGATGCTTTGATGCGGGCAGAGTTTCCGTTGGACAATAAGTTTACCATTGAAAAAGTTGCTGTTTGGATGACGCACATTGGCGGCTACCCTAATAATTACAATCCGAGAGTTAAGGAAGAACTCGCGGTAAATAAGCCAAAATTATTTATTACCGGCCATTCGCATATTTTAAAAGTGATGTTTGATAAAAAATTGAATTTGCTTCATATGAATCCGGGCGCTGCAGGAAAATACGGATTTCATACAGTAAGAACGATGCTTCGGTTTGAAATTCATGAAGAAAACATCACAAATTTGGAAATTATAGAACTTGAAAAGAGGGCATGAAGTCGGAAGTCCGAAGACAGAAGACAAAAGATAGAAGACAGAAGTCTAAAGTTTTTTAAATTAATTATTGCTTGAAAGCGCTTATTCTCTGAAAAAATCAATTCAATCCAAATTTGTTTTAACCGCAAGGAACACAAAAAAAACGCAAAGTTCGCAATTTTGTTTTGGTTAACATTTGATTACGCCATTTTCAAAATCGTAAATCAAAAATCAGATATCGTAAATCAAATTGCGTTAGGGATTGAAGCGCAAATCCTTTTATTGCCATTTCGTAATAAAAGATTGCAGCGTAAAGCCCGACCCACAGGGGAACGCCCTTAAATAATAAAACCATTTCAAACGAATTTGAAATGGTTTCTGCACACTAATATACAAAGATTATAGGTTTATCGCAATCTATCCACAGATTTCACGAGTTCTTCATCCTTTTTGATTGCTTTGTTGGCCAAAGCCACAAAAACAATTGTAAAAATAGGAATGAGCAACCCAATACCCTTCTCAGAAACTTGCGTTTCTCCAGATAAGTTTTGTGTAAAATACACGAGTATGCCTACTAAAATAAAATTAATCAAAATTGCCAAACGCCCTAAGACAAATTGTAGCTGTCTTTTTTTAAACTGAAAAATTGTGATAAGCGTTAGGATGGCAGATGCTATGAACATTACAAAAATACTTGCCAATAACAAATTGCCAGAACTTAGTGAATCCAAGGCAAAAAATTCAGTTCCTTGCTCCGTTACCCATAAATTAAGAAAGAAAATAAATCCTCCTGAGAGTGCTGTTGCAATTAATAAATATATCGATTGTATTCTTTGAATCATATTTATACCAATTGAAGCAAAAATACGTTTTATTTTTAAAGATTAAAAGATTAGTATCTAAAATAAATTATTATATTTGCAATGTCCTACCACATAATTATATACAGGACCTGCAACTAAAAATTATCACCACCCAGATTAACTCAAAATAAAATTCTTAAATTAATAAGATTATCATATTTATTCACTAACAATTATTACATATTTACATAATGTTTGAAATTTCCGAACTAAAGGATAAATCTCTTTCAGAATTACAAGAGATTGCTAAAACCGTTGGAGCAAAGAAGTTTAGTCAACTAAAAAAACTAGAATTGGTTTATTTAATACTAGACATTCAAGCCGCTGCTCCTCCAGCAATTACCAATAACGAAGCCTTGTTTGACGAAGACAAGCCAAGACGCAAAAGAATCGTAAAAAAAGCAAATCAACCCAAAACAAACAAAAACCTTCCTTCTTCACAAGCACAAAAAGAAAAAGCACCTGAACTTTTCGCCGCTATTCCAACTACAGTTGTTGAAGAATCTGCAACACTAGAACAAGTTGTCACTGTAAAAAAACCATTTAAAAAAGCGATAAAAATTGCACCAGCTACTCCTGTTGAAAATACAGAGATTGAAACAGTTGAAACACCTGCAATTAGAACTGGCGTGGTAAAAGTGGCCATTAAAAAATCGGAAAGACTGGAAATAAAAACCGATACTGAAAGTCAGCCTGAAAGCATTGAAACAAGTGTTGACGTTACTGAAAACGGACAAGAAAGACAAGTTCAAAATCAGCCTAAACAGCCAATTAAACAGCATAAACAAGAAGGTAACCAACAACAAGGAAATCAGCAACAAGGAAATCAGCAACAAGGAAATCAGCAACAAGGAAACGTACAAGCAAACCAACAAAGAGAAAAGGGACCGCGAAAACCGGGAAACCGCTTTAGAGATCCCGATTATGAATTTGACGGGATTATTGAAAGTGAAGGTGTATTAGAAATGATGCCGGACGGTTATGGTTTTTTACGTTCATCCGATTATAACTATCTGTCATCGCCAGATGATATTTACTTGTCGCAATCACAAGTTAAATTATTTGGTTTAAAAACCGGAGATACAGTAAAAGGTGTGGTAAGACCGCCAAAAGAAGGTGAAAAATATTTCCCTTTAATTCGTGTTTCAAAAATAAACGGATTAAATCCGAATGTGGTTAGAGACCGCGTTTCTTTTGAACATTTAACACCTCTTTTTCCTGAGGAAAAATTTAATTTGGCAGGAAAAAACAGCACACTTTCAACAAGAATCATCGACTTATTCTGCCCGATTGGAAAAGGACAAAGAGGAATGATTGTTTCTCAGCCTAAAACAGGTAAAACTATGTTGTTGAAGGATATTGCAAATTCCATTGCTTCAAATCACCCGGAAGTTTATCAAATTATTCTTTTGATTGATGAAAGGCCTGAAGAGGTTACAGATATGCAACGTAGCGTAAGAGGCGAAGTTGTTGCTTCAACTTTTGATGAACCAGCTGAAAAACACGTAAGAGTTGCCAATATTGTTTTGGAAAAAGCAAAACGTTTGGTTGAATGCGGACACGATGTGGTTATTTTATTGGATTCCATCACACGTTTGGCCAGGGCTTACAATACGGTTGCGCCAGCATCGGGTAAAATTTTATCGGGTGGTATTGACGCGAACGCATTGCACAAACCAAAAAGATTTTTTGGAGCGGCCAGAAATATCGAAAATGGCGGTTCCTTAACCATTATTGCTACGGCACTTACTGAAACAGGTTCAAAAATGGATGAAGTAATCTTTGAAGAATTTAAAGGTACCGGTAACATGGAGCTTCAATTGGAAAGAAATATTGCCAACCGCAGAATTTATCCGGCTATTGACCTTGTTAAATCGAGCACACGTAGAGATGATTTATTGTTAGATCCAAAAACCGTGAAACGTATGTGGATTCTAAGAAAATATTTGGCCGATATGAATCCTGTAGAAGCTATGGAATTCATTAAAAGCAAAATTCAATATACCACATCGAACGAAGAGTTTTTAATCTCTATGAACGGGTAAAAAGCCCCCTAACCCCTACTTCGACTTCGCTCAGTACAGGCTTGAGAGGGGGAATTATCATAAAGTTAAAAAAAACGAGCTAGTGCTCGTTTTTTTTGTTCCAAATACTATATGAATTCAAATTTCTTTCCTTCGGAAAATTTACCTGCCGCGAAAAGTGCTGGGAATAGGATTAAACAAAAAAAAGCGGGCCAATTGCCCGCTTTTTCTATAACTATTTAATCAAAAGATGATTCTCAATTTTCTTTGAAATTGTCAATACATTAAGAATTTCATACCAAACTCCCTTTCCTTCAGAAAGGGCTGGGAATAGGATTAATAGAATTCGCCTCTAAAATCTTTAATCTCGGCAGTTTCTTCTAACACTTGAAACAGCATATAAGATCTTCCTTTTAAATTATTGATGATTTTATTGCGGAAAGTATCATAACTATCCAATTTTATAGGTGTGTCACGTTTAGCAACTTTAACAACAAATACACCCAAATTACCATCTATTGGTTTAGAAACTTCATTTAATTTTATGGTAGACATGGCGCCAACCACAGCTGGTTCGTTTCCAACACCCGACAATAATGGACTAGCCAAGGTTACACTTGATGCAGCACTCACCGCTGTATTGGTATTTTTTGCAATTTCTTCTAAGGTAGTTCCTTTTATTTTTGCATTGATCATGGCCGCTTTTTTCTTGTTGATTAGCTCAGGTTGAATTTTCGACAAAATTTCTGAATTCACCACCAAACCGTCTTTTTCCGATTTGCCTTTAAGCACCACCACAACGTAACTTCTTTTCCCGTCAACATCAATGTCAAAACGTTTAGAATCGCCCAATTCTCTTTCTTTTGCGAAGGCCCAAATCACAATTTGGCGTTGGTCATTTAAACCTGGAATGTTTTCTTCCAATACTTTAAGATTCATCGCAGATTGAACAGTATAATTTTCTTTCTTCGCGACATCTCCTAATTTTTCTCCATTTGCCAAATTTGCAGTAAGCGTTTCGGCCCTTTCAAAAATTGCATTTTCTGTAGCTTCAGTAGGATCAATCAAACGTGCAAAAGTCGCTAGTTTTACGGCTCTTGCAGCTTGTTTTTGTTCATCTACCCTAATTACGTGAAAACCAAAAGCAGTTTCCACAACAGCCATACTGCCTGCCGGATTTCTATATATATAGTCGGCAAAATCTTTATCAAAACCAGCTGAAAAAGCCTGGTCTTTTCTTATCCATCCAATATCTCCACCTTTCCCTTTTGTGCCATCAGTATTTACCTCGTCAGCAATTTCAGTATATTTTGTTTTGTCATTTTTAACCAACGCAAAAATACTGTCTGCCGCTTTCTTTGCTTCCTCTTTTGTTTTTAATGAAGCAGATCTTACTGCGCCAGCATAAGGAATTAAAATATGGCTTGATTTAACAGAATCAGGTAATTGCTGAAAATCAACAATTTTTGAAATTTTGTAAAAGCCATTGTCTTTATAAGGTCCAACAATATCGCTTACAGTAGCATTAAAAATGGTATCTGCAATTGCAGGTGGGAATTGATTTTTATAGTAATATCCATTGTCAATTCCCAAATCTGATTTATTATCGTTTAAAAATGCTTCATAATTCTCGGCATTTTTCAATCCGGGAATTTGCACTTTGGCATTTGCAGCATTGCTGTATTCTTCTCTGTCATTGATAAAATTCACCACTTCCACTTTTGCATTTTCATCGTCAGATTCAGATGGAACAATATCAAATTTTACATATTCTAAAGAACGTGTAGCTTCAGCTTTAAATCTTTTGGAATTTTTTTCCAAATATTCCTGAATTTCTTCCTTTGAAACTTTTGCCGATTCATCATCAATTGACGCATAAGGAACATACACAAATTGCGCGTCCATTTTAGTGTTTTGATATAAATAATCGCGTTCGCCCTCTTTTAGGGAAGCACCCAAACCAGCTGAAACCAACGTGGTATATGCCTGACGTTCCAGATTTTGTTTGATACTTTTCTCAGTTTCTAACCAATTTAGCCATGCTTCGCTATTTCCGGCTTCTGCATCAGCTTTCATATTGGCAATATATTCCTTTAATTTTTCTTCATTGAAAAGTCCTGCTTCATTTTTGAAAAGCGGAGAATTTTGAATTTCAGGCAATGATATCATGGCATCCCAAATATCTTTTTCGCCCACAACAATTCCGGCTTGCTCTAATTGAGACTGAAATATTTTTTCGCCAACCAAATTATTCCAAACAGCATTTACCGCTTGCATTTGCGACACTTGTCCGCCACTTTGCGATTTATAGTTCTCTACAAGTTTCGCAAATTCCTCTCTGTCAATGTTTTCTCCGTTCACCTCACCAATTGAGTTTGTTTTGGTTGAACTGAAAAATTGCTGAATTGAACTTGGATCTAATACAAATGCAAAAAGCGCTAAACCTACAATAAGGATTAGGAACATTGAACGATCTCTAATTTTTGATAAAATTGCCATTTCTATAGTTATTTTCTTTTATTACAGTGTGCGAAAATACAATTAAGTATTTAATTATGAAAGTGAAATAATTAATATTAATTACAAAAAAATGTAATTTAATGTTGCAGAAAACCTTTAATCCTCTTTCTCTAAAACTTTTAGGTAAACTTCCATAATTTTAGAGGAATCTACCTTTAACATTTTAAAATATAAATTATTTATTTCAATGATTTCATTTTCTTTTGGGATGTCTTCGTTATGATAAACAATAAATCCGCCCAAGGTTTCATAAGCTTCATTTTCCTCAATGTTTAAATTGTAGGTTTCATTTAGATAATCAACTTCCAAGCGTGCAGAAAATTCAAATTCATTATCATTAATTTTATTTTCCAACAAATCTACAGTGTCATGTTCATCAACAATATCGCCAAACAATTCTTCAACAATATCTTCAATAGAAATAATTCCGGAAGTTCCTCCAAATTCGTCCAATACCACAGAAATACTTCTTTTCTTTTTGATCAAAATATTTAACACATTGTTAATTAGCATACTTTCAGGAACAAATTCAACCGGCAATAAAATGGACTTGATGTCTTTTGGTCTTTTAAACAATTCAAAAGCAATGGCATAGCCCAACACATCATCCAAAGATTTGTTGTATACCAAAATTTTAGAATACCCAGTTTCTATAAATAATTGTTTCAACTCGGCTATATCATCATTGATGTCCACTGCAACAATTTCGGTCCTGGGAATCATAATTTCCCTGGCTTTAACAGAATCAAACTCCAAGGCATTTTGAAAAATCTGAATTTCAGAATCCACCTCTTCAAAATCATCGCTATTTTCAAGTTGTTTGGTGATATAATTTCCAAGTTCTTCTTTACTGAATTCCGTTTGTTTCACATCACTGGTTGTGTGAAAAAATGTTTTAAGCAAATAATCGGAAATTATGGTAATAAAATCTGAAATAAAATGAAATATTATATAAAAAAAGTAAGCCAGCGGTGCAAAAAACCAAAACATTTCATTGGCATAAATTCTGAATATTGCTTTTGGCAAAAATTCAGCGGTAACCAAAATGATAAATGTTGAAATTATGGCTTGAATAATTAAAGTAGAAAAATCATTAAAATGGAAACCCCATAAATTATCCGTAATAATTTCAGCCATAAAGAAGCTGTAAATTACCAAAGAAATATTGTTTCCAACCAACATTGTGGTAATATATTTTGATGATTTCGCTGTTAATTTACCAACTATTTTTGAGGTAAATCCCTCTTTCTTTTTTTGAAGTTCAATTTGAAATTTATTGGCAGAAGTGTAAGCGATTTCCATCCCTGAAAAAAAAGCGGAAAGAAGAATAGAAATTACTATGACAAGAATTTGAATTTCCAATGATTAATTGTTTGGTGTTTCCCTTTTTTTTCTGAATCGTCTTCTGAAAAAATACATAAAAATTGCCAATACGGAAAATCCGGCCAACAAATATGCACGTTCCCTGTCGTTATTCCAATTTAACACCGTTTCCACCCCAAATACAACGGCTATAACTAAATATCCATATTCAAATATTTTCCAAATGTTTTGCATCTTTTATTCTTTAATATTAATAACGCCACTCTGATTTTTCACCCACCAGGTTTTTAAATCTTCTGTTGATTCAAAACCAGTTCCGTAAATAGTGTCTGTAGGTGTGTAAAAAGTGAATTTTTTTTCTGTAAAAAAATAATGAGTTTTTTGGTCCCAATAAATTTGCTCTGTCACCAGTTTATTTTTTTGCGCGTAATTGACAACAA
>CAZBGP010000063.1:0-12756 GCA_964491495.1 uncultured Lutibacter sp.
TAGAAAGTTTAAAATAATAATAATTGTTTACCGATAAAAAAAGGTTAGCAAAAATAACTCGGCCTTCTCCAGTTAATGATCCGTACAAATTGAAAGAGATGGTGACTTTGTTGTTTAGAGTAATGGTTCCAATACCCATATTAGCTTATTTAACAACAGAATATGAATTTGCGCCAATGGATTTCAAGTAGCCAGAATAATTACCTTCCTTCGCCTGTGCGTTGTCGACCGTAAATGTTCCGTTATTTTCGAACCATTAATTTCAATTATTTGTATTTGAGTTAATTAAGATATTTTATTCAATTTTAAAATTGAAAGCATTAATTCAGATAATATGAATACATTTGCACGAAATTTGAAAACACTATTTATGAAGCGTATCAATGAATACAAAAAAATATTTAAGGTAGAAGGAGAAATTGATCTAAAAGAACTGAAAACTACTTATAGAAGTCTGGTAAAAGAATGGCATCCAGATAAATTTCAGGATGAAGAAAAAAAGCATGAGGCAGGAATCGTAAGTACAAAAATTATTGATGGCTATCACTTTTTAGTAAGTATTGCTCCTGAAACTAAAGAGGCCAATTTGGAAGAATATGCCAGTTTAACTGCCGAATCTAAAATTGAAAACTTTCATCATAAAAGTATGCTCTTAGAAATTACTTTTGCCTGCGGAACCACTTACGAATATTTTGGTGTGAACCAAAACCTTTTTACCAAATTCGTGAATAGCGGTCAACGATCCAATTTTGCCAAAAGAAAATTATACAACTCTTTCCTTTACAGAAAATCGAAAAAAGCGGCTTAATAACCTCACCACAAATTTATAAGCAATGCGCACGGCATTTTTTGATTTCTTTTTCTTAAAATGCCGGATAGCATAAAGCAACTAATTTTTGTTGCAATTGCTGCAGAAACTCCATACTTTTTTCATTACGCGATTCTAATTGTAATTAATCTACTAAATCCTACAAGTAAATTTTCATAAAAATAGTTGTAGGTTTCTCTATTTATCGTAATATTGCAATAAACTAATAAAGCAATATGGGAATCACAAAATCGGAGAAGTTTTCTGAAGAACAAAATCAAATAGCCAACATTGCAAAAGCCTTTGCCCACCCGGCCAGAGTAGCCATTTTACAGCAGCTTTTCAAAATGAACGCCTGCATTTGCGGTGACTTGGTTACCGAAATCGGATTGGCACAACCCACCATTTCACAACATTTAAAAGAACTTAAAAATTTGGGATTGATCAAAGGAAATGTGGAAGGCACAAGCGTTTGCTACTGCATCAATGAAGAAGTTTGGGAAACTTCCAAAGAAATTTTTACGTCATTTTTAGATCAGGACAGCAACGCAAAAAGCCTATGTTGTTAAAAACGATATTTAAAAAATCATTTTAATACAAAAAACACTTACCCATGAAATCAGAAAAAGAATTAAAGGATTTGGTAAAACAAAAATACAGTGAAATTGCCTTACAAGATCAAAATGAAAACAAGGCTTCTTGCTGTGGATCAGGAGGTTGCTCAACAGAAGTGTACAATATAATGAGTGATAGTTATGAATCCATTGAAGGATACAATCCAGATGCCGATTTAGGCTTGGGTTGCGGACTTCCAACAGCATTCGCTTTAATTAATGATGGCGATACCGTATTGGATTTAGGAAGCGGCGCCGGTAATGATTGTTTTGTTGCACGCGCTCAAACAGGTGAAAAAGGGAAAGTGATTGGTGTAGATTTTACGCCTATTATGATAGAAAAAGCACGTGAAAATGCGGAGAAAAGAGGATTCAATAATGTGGAATTTAGATTGGGTGATATAGAAAAACTACCGCTATCATCGAATGTGGTGGATGTGGTTGTCAGCAACTGTGTACTTAATTTGGTTCCCAATAAAAATGCGGTTTTTCAAGAAATACTTAGAGTATTAAAACCAGGCGGACATTTTAGCATTTCAGATGTGGTTTTGGTTGGAGATTTACCTCCAGCACTTGCCGAAGAAGCTGAAATGTATGCAGGCTGTGTTTCTGGCGCCATTCAAAAGGAAACCTACCTAAATTTAATTGCTGAAAGCGGTTTTACGGATATCAAAATTCAGAATGAGAAATCTATTTTACTTCCCGATGATATTTTAAAAAATTATCTGGATGAAGCCGCAATTGCTTCTTTTAAAAATTCGAATACAGGAATATTCAGTATCACCGTATTTGCGAGGAAACCTGATTGTTGCAAGCCTGGCAATGGCTGTTGTTAATCCATAAAATAGAAATCAATGATTTACCAACAAATCGAAAACACCTTTGCTTCGTTAAATTTGGACGTAATTTCCAATGAACGCAAACAAACGTTGCAGCCTTTGATAGATTACATTCAAACAAAAGTAAGTGGAAATAAAAATACAAATCTGAATTTTATTTGTACGCACAACTCACGAAGAAGCCATTTATCACAAGTTTGGGCGCAGGCAGCCGCACATTTTTACAATTTAAAAAATGTGTATTGCTACTCTGGTGGCACTGAAGCCACAGCGTTATTTCCAATGGCTGCAAAAACATTGAAACGCGCTGGTTTTGACATCCAAACAATAACTGAAGGAAAAAATCCGGTTTACGCCATTAAATATGACGAAAATGAACATCCGATTATTGGATTTTCAAAAACCTTCGACGATTCTTTTAATCCGAAAAGTGAGTTTGCCGCGATTATGACATGTTCACACGCCGATACCAATTGTCCGTTTATTCCAGGTGCGGAAAAACGCATTCCGATAAAATATGATGATCCAAAAGCTTTTGACAACACGCCGCAACAGGCAGAAAAATATGAAGAACGCAGCAATCAAATTGCGGCTGAAATGTTGTATGTTTTTTCAAAAATAAACTAGAAAAAACACGATTAAACGATTCAACTACTAAACAAATAATAAAAAATGAAAAAACTAAGCTTCCTCGACAGTTACCTAACCTTATGGATATTTATTGCCATGGCCATTGGTGTGGCAATAGGCTATTTTGTACCATCATTTCCAACATTAATCGATTCTTTTAGCAGCGGTACCACCAACATTCCCATTGCCATTGGTTTGATTGTAATGATGTATCCGCCATTGGCAAAAGTGAATTATGCCTTGTTACCAAAAGTATTTAAAAATGTAAAAATCCTGACCATTTCATTGGTTTTAAACTGGATTATTGGTCCGGTTTTGATGTTTGTACTGGCCATTACATTTTTACAGGATTACCCGGAATATATGGTGGGCTTAATTTTAATTGGCTTGGCGCGTTGCATCGCAATGGTGTTGGTTTGGAACGATTTGGCCGAAGGAAGCAGCGAATATGGTGCCGGTTTGGTAGCTTTAAACAGCATTTTTCAGGTATTTGCCTATAGTTTTTATGCCTGGCTTTTTATCACCGTGCTTCCGCCCTATTTTGGTTTTGAAGGCGCCATTGTTGATATTTCCATTGCAACAATAGCCGAAAGTGTGGCTATTTATTTGGGAATTCCTTTTGTTTTGGGAATCTTAAGCAGGTTATTTTTGGTAAAACTAAAAGGCGAAGAATGGTACAACAAAAAATTCATTCCAACCATTTCACCGCTTACGCTTATTGCGTTGTTGTTTACCATTGTGGTGATGTTTTCGCTAAAAGGCGAATTGATTGTTGAAATCCCAATGGATGTGTTGATTATCGCTGTTCCGTTGCTTATTTATTTTACCATTATGTTCCTTATTGGTTTCTTTGTCACCAAAGCAATGGGGGCTACTTACGATAAAACAGCCGCCGTTGCTTTTACGGCAGCCGGAAACAATTTTGAATTGGCCATTGCGGTGGCGATTGCGGTGTTCGGGCTGAATTCCGGACAAGCATTTGCCGGTGTTGTTGGACCTTTGGTGGAAGTGCCTGCTTTAATTTTATTGGTAAGAGTTTCTTTTTGGCTGAAGAAAAAATATTTCAGCGAAAAAATATCAGATATTAAAAATTACTAATAATCAATACCAAAAGCATAACATTGTTTTAAGTCGAAATTTTTTCGCTAAAAATGATATTCGTCATACACAATCCTAATTTCCAATCGTACTTTTACGATTGGAAATGGAAAAAACCACTGAAAATATAATTTTAAAAGACAATCCCGATCAATTGGCGCGTTTTGCCAAAGCGTTGGCGCATCCAACTCGGATTGCCATTTTAAAGCATTTGGAAAATCAATCGTGCTGTTTTACGGGCGACTTGGTTGATATATTTCCTTTGGCGCAATCGACAATTTCCCAACATTTAAAAGAATTGAAGAATGCAGGCTTGATTCAGGGTGAAGTAAATCCGCCCAAAATAAAATACTGCATCAACAAAGAAAACTGGAAAACAGCAAAAGACTTATTTCAAGTTTTTTTTGAATGATGTTTTTAGTTTGAGCCGCGTTAGGGATTGAAGTGAAAATACTTTTTTAGTTTGCCTTTTCGGCGAATTAAAAAAGATTGAAACGGAAAGCCCGACCGCTTTTTAGCGGGAACGCCCAAAACATAATTTTAAAAAGATAAATTACTTACAACAACATATTAAAACATAAAAAAATGAGCATAAACATAAAAATTCTGGGAACCGGTTGTCCAAAATGCAAGCAAACTAACGCTGCGGTGCAGGAAGTTGTTACTGAAAATAATATTGATGCCACGATTGAAAAGGTGGAAGATATTATGGAAATTATGAAATACAACGTAATGTCTACGCCTGCTTTGGTGATAAATGATGAAATTAAAATAAAAGGACGCGTTCCATCAAAAGCGGAAATTACCGCTCTTTTAATGGATAATTTGCAAAAAAAGGATGTTGCACCAACAGATGGTTGCTGTTCTGACAGCAAATGTTGTTAAATTATTTTTTTATTGAATGCTAAAAATATTTTATTAAAAATTTAAATCTTTGAAAATGAAACAGTTTCGTATTTTATCAGCGCTTGTTATTAGCCTGTTTTTATTTTCCTGCACAGGAAAAGCACAAAACAAAACGGCCGTAAATAAGGCAAAATTAAACAGTATTGAAGTGATCGATTTTCACTCAACAAACCGATGTATGACTTGCAAAGCCATTGAGTCGAACACAAAATATACGTTGGATACGTACTTTGCCAATGAATTAAAAAGCGGAAAAATCGTTTTTAAAATTGTGAATGTGGACAAAGCAGAAAATGAAAAATTCGCTGAAAAATTTGAAGCCACAGGAACGGCGCTATTTTTAAACGTGATAAAAGACGGCAAGGAAAAACATGTGGATTTAACAAATTTTGCCTTTATGAAAGGCACCGACCAAAAAACATTTTCCGACGAATTAAAGCAAACCATAGCCATCCAACTAAAAAGTTTATAGATGGATTTTTTGCAGTCGCTTTTGGAAAATAACAATATTCCCATATTGTCGGCATTTGTACTTGGACTTATGACCGCCATAAGTCCTTGTCCGCTTGCTACAAACATTACCGCGACGGCATTTATTTCCAAAAACATTTCAAGTAAAAAGAAAGTTTTTTTGAGCGGTATTTTATATTCGCTTGGCAGGGCATTTACCTATACAACAATTGGCCTGATCTTGTTTTTTGGCGCCAGCAAATTCCATATCGCGCGATTTTTTAGTCAGAATGGCGAAAAATATTTAGGTCCGTTGCTGATTGTAATCGGATTGATGATGCTGAATGTGATTCGCTTGAATTTCTTCGGCAAATCGAGTTTTACAGAAAAACTTTCGGAAAAATTTCAGGATAAAGGCTTGTTGGGCTCATTTTTAATAGGCGCAGTTTTTGCGTTGGCATTTTGTCCTTACAGTGGCGCTTTATATTTCGGAATGCTTATTCCAATGACCATTTCGAGCATTGACGGATTGTATTTACCCATAATTTTTGCTTTTGGAACCGGATTACCCGTACTGCTGTTTACCTATTTATTGGCTTTTGCAGCTGGCAGCATTGGCTCATTTTACAACAAAATAACCAAAATTGAAAAAGTGATGCGCACCGTTGCCGGAGTGGTTTTTATACTGACCGGACTTTATTATGTTTCCATATTTTTGGAAGTATTCTAAAATTTTAAGCAAATCCAATAGTTTTAGCTATACAAAAAAATCTTCTAAAAAAATGTTGATTTGAGATGGAGATTTATGCATTAAAATCAGAAAAATATGCCAGACTGATTACCGCTTGTTTTAAAAAATTCATCCAGCATTTGATCAAAAAAAAACCACCTCTAAGGAAGAGGTGGAAAATTGCTATGAAAAAGATGTTGAGGCTATGAAACTCAACATGTCAAATTTAGTAAAAAAATTTAATTTTAATGTATTTTTTAAATAAAAATTTAAAAATAATTTATTAAAACTGTTCTAAAAACTGAATGCGTTTTTCAATAGGCGGATGTGTTGAAAATAAGCCCTTTAAACCGCCAAACAAACTTGCCGATGTATCTTGTGGGGTATTTTCAATAAACATTTGCTGCACTTCTTCTGTTTTTACCTGAGAAATATGGTGGTTTACAGAGATTTTTTTCAAAGCTGAGGCCAATGCCCAAGGTTTTCGCGTCATTTCTGCGGCACCGCTATCGGCCATATATTCACGTGATCTGCTCAATGAAAACTTAAACAACATCGAAATTAAGTATGCAATTAAAGAAACCGCCAAAATTACGATCATCAATTTCCCTGAATCTTTATTGTCTCGTCTGCCGCTCATTCCGCCATATAAAAAACTGCGGAACGCGATTTGAACCACGAAAGAAAAAATGCCCACAAAAACAATGGTCACCACCAGCAACCGCACATCTTTATTGCGAATGTGCATCAACTCGTGCGCAATTACGCCTTCTAGCTCATCATCGTTAAGTTTCTCAATAATGCCGCGTGTAAGTGTTACCGTGTAATTTTTTTCCTGCAAACCGCTGGCAAAAGCATTTAAAGCATCGCTTTCAATAATATTAACCGCAGGCATTTTCATTCCCACGCTCATGCACAGATTTTCCACCAAGTTGTAAACCCGCATACTTTCTTTGCGTTCCAACGGTTTTGAGCCGGTTGCCATCGCAATCATTTTGCCGTGGGCAAAATAAGCGATGAGAAACCACACCAAAACAATACTGGTTACAACTGGCGCCGATTGCAAAAACATATTGGTTGCCAACTCAAGGCTCGGATTTCCATATTGATCGTAAGTGGTAAAATAAACCACGGCAAATACCGATGCCAAAACCAATAATGGAAATGCAATTAATAGAAGTACAGATTTTCTGTTGTTTCTTTTTATTTGAGTTTGAATTCCTACAAACGCCACTTCTTAAAATTTAATCTCAGGCGCCACGTCCATTTGTGCTCTTCCTTCAACGCCTAAATCAAACATTGGTTCGGTTTTAAAGCCAAACATTCCGGCAAAAATATTATTCGGAAATTTTTGAACAGCAATATTAAGTTCTTTGGTTGCAGCATTAAAATAACGTCTTACGGCAGCCAATTTATTTTCAATGTCAGAAATTTCAGTTTGCAATTGCATAAAATTCTGGCTTGCTTTTAAATCCGGATACGCTTCAACCTGAATGCTTAATCCTTTCAATGCAGCGCCCAATTCTTGTTCAGCAGCAATTTTCTCGTTAATTGTTCCGGCATTCATTGCCCTTGATCTTGCGTTGGTGATGGCTTCTAAGGTACCGCGTTCGTGTTCCATATAACCTTTAACCGCGCCCAAAAGTTGCGGAATTAAATCGTGACGTTGTTTTAATTGCACGTCAATATCAGCAAAAGCATTTTCCCGGTTGTTTCTAAAACCTACCAGTCCGTTGTAAATTGCCATTAACCAAACAGCCAGAACAACAACAATTCCTAAAACAATAAATATTACCATAATTTTGATTTTTTAATTTGTTAATAATCAACAAATGTAAGAATTAAACCTTATTTGAAAAAATGCTAGGGATTATGATCCTAATATATTGTTCATCAATAAGTTACAAAATAAAATGTTTGTAAAAAATTATGCTAAACAGCTATTTTTGAGCAGATTACAAATAAAAAGCAACCCATCAAAAAAAATTGAGAAAGTTTCGTTAAAATACAATGTTATAAATCCTGCAATTTTTAAAAGCGGTCAAAAGTTAGGGCGTTCCCGCTAAAAAGCGGTCGGGCTTTTTGTTGCAATCTGTTATTGCGGCGTTCCTTGCAATAACAGTATTTCCACTTTAATCCCTAACGCAGTTTGAATAAATTAAGATAATTTCAAATCAAAAATTTGAATATCCACTATTCACTGTCCTTATAAAGTCCAATGAGCAGCAACATCTTAGAAGTACTTGCGGCAGCATATAAATCGGACAAACTTCTAAATATGTTAATATATTTGTACTGATTAAAATCAGCCATCAACCGGATATTGTAGTCCGAAAAACATAAACTTTCTTTGTTTACCAAATAATCCGTTAAATCAATCATTGCATTGCTGTTGAATATATCAACAGTTGGGTTGGCGCCTCTTTTTAACAAATCTATTACCAGCACTTCATTTCTTGCCATTGCTTCATTCACCAATTCCAGATCCAAACTTTCAAATCCCTGATTTATATAATCATTAAAGGCGTCTTCATCAATATAATTTTTATCGGCATAAAAATCCAGCATCAAATTACGGTGTTTTTTATACTCAAAATCAGCTTTAAAATCTGGAAATTCAGCTTCTAAATATTCCTTACATTCCAAGGCTCTATTAAAAATTTTATCTGGTAAAAATCCGGTAAATAATTCTAAATCTTCATTATTTTTAACCCTTGACCAAATATCGATTTTCATTCTCAAAATATCAAAGACGGTCAATTTTACGCAGGATTCTGTGTAGTCAATTTCTTCGGGTATAGGAAATATTAAGTGTAAATCACTTTCTTCCTGAATTAAATTCTTTAGCGAATCTAAATTCAGATAAAAAAGCGATGTATATATTTTTAATGATTTTTCTTCCATAGTGGCCGCAATTTTAAGAAGAAGCGCACTATCATCCTAGTAATTTAATTAATTTATCAAAATTCGCCACGAAACCTAACAAATTAACTAATCATCATCGTGATCTTCGTCTGTCTGGATTTGAATCAAATTGGCATCATTTCTTATTTCTGTATGCCTTATTTCACCGCCGGTTGTTCCAACATTTTTAGCCAAAACACCAGCTCCCAAAGAAACCAAAATCGCCAAAATAAATCCGTAACTGGCAAATTTTATTTTTCTGATTACCAAAAACATCGTGATCACTGAAATTCCGCCTAAAATTAAAATTACGGTAAAAAATAATTCAGCAGATTCTTCATGCTGATTGATCAAAGTTTCACTAATCCCTGGAATTCTTTCCACAATTTCTTCAGCACCTTCCCCTGAATAAAAAGCAGCGATTGAAGCCAAAGCACTGAAAACAAAAATGCCAAGAGCAGTAACTTTTACTTCTGTTTTTTTCAATAAAAAACCAGTGAGCAAAACCAATATTCCAATCAATATTCCTACAATAGGCAAATGATTGACCACTAAATGAAAATGCGCTTCGTTCATAATATGCTGTTTTTAAAATTGTTCTGCGTAATGTGTTATTTGTAATTTTAACTTTTATCCAACTATTTTGATAGATAATATTTTTCTCTTAGCCTGTTTTGACTTTAAAAGCTTATTCGGGGCTCATAGCCTATTCTGAAATTAAATTAAAGGCGCCTTTCGTTAAGAATTCTGTATTTGAATCAAAATCTTCAGCATTGATAATTTGCATAAAACCATTGTCAGTTGCACCAATTTTAACCGGCATTCGTTTAAACAAAGTTGCATTTTGTTTTACCAGTACAAAAAAGTCATTCTCAATATTCGCAACTGCTTCTTGAGGCAAAGCCAGCATTTTTTCAGTACCCGTTAAAATTTCTGTTTCCACATACATACCTGGCGCAAAAAGTTTTGCCTCCTCTTCATTTACCAAATCTCCATGAACGTCAATGGTTCTGTTTTCAATATTTATGGCTTTATTTACCAAATGAACCTTTGCTTCATACATTTTTTTGTTTTCATTTTGAAGTTTGATTCTTATGATTTGTCCCACTTTTACCATCGGAAGGTCTTTCTCAAAAATCTTCAATTCTATATGTAAATTGTCAGTATTAGTGATGGTCATGGCAACATCAGAAGGATTTAAAAACTTTCCTTTGCCTGTTTCTATGGAAGTTGCGTAGCCCGATATTGGTGACAAAACACTAATAACAGCACTTATATTTTCTCCCGTTAAAGCATTGGCGTTGATATTCATCAATCCCAATTTCTTTTTTAACGACTGAAATTGCACCAACGTAACGGTGTATTCCGACTCTGCTTTCAGAAAATTCTTTTTGGAAGTCACCTGGTCATCCAACAATAATTTTTGTCTATCATAATCTGATTTTAAATATTGTAGCCTTCCTTTTGCTTCTAAAAAATCCTGCTGTACCTGAACGTATTCCGGATTTTCAATGGTAAATAATACCTGTCCTTTTTTCACTGCATCACCTGGCAACAGAGAAATATTTTTTACATATCCTGCGAAATAAGCACTTACCGAAGCCTTATTCTCTGGCGGAACATCAAACATTCCGTTGGCTTTTATAGAGGTGCTGAAATCTTGCAAAGTGAGTTTTCCCAATGCCATATCTGATGCGATAAATTGTGATTCCGTGATGGTAATAGTATCAGAATCCATATTTTCCGAAGGGTTTGTTTCAGCTGCTTCTGATGGGTTTTTAGAATTACAGGAAGCCAAGATTACCAAAAGCAATATCAGCGTTCCTTTTAAACCTAAATGTTTATTAAATATCTTGAACATTATTTTCATGATTAGTTGGTTAAGTAGTTTAATTCTAAAACAGTGTTATTATAGGAATAAATATTTTGCAAGTAACTGATTTCTATATTTTTGGCACTTTCCAAAAGCTGTACATATTGAAGAAAATCTATTTCCCCGCTTTGAAACGCTTTTGATGCATTGGAAGTCAATGCATTGGATAATTTTTTTCCGGTTTGATCGTAATAATTTAATGCTTCTTCAAATTTTTTCAGATCAGACAATAAACCATCATAGTTTGCCTGAAGCATTATTTTATAATTTTCATAGTCGTTTTCGGCAATGATTGTTTCGGTTTTGGCAGCGTTTATTTTCGCTTTATTTGCACCAAACCATAAAGGAATGGCAACACCGGCTTCAAAACCAGCATATTGTTTTGCGTTCGACCCATTATTTGTTCCCTGAAAAACAGAAAATTGCAAATCGGGCAACAATCGCTGTCTTTCCAATGAAAGCAGTGTTTTCGACAAGTTTTTTGAAGTCTCAAAATACTGCAATCCGGGATGTTCTTTTATGCTCCATTCAACGAGCTTTAATCGCGGCATTTTACTTTCTTCAACAATATAAATCGAATCTGATTGAATCCATTGTTGCAAAAATGTTGTTGCTTTTCGAACACTTTCCTTGCTTTGCGAAAGTTGCAATGAAATTTCCTTTTGCTTGGTTTCCGCAGTCAGTTTTTCCAATAAATTGGTTTCACCTACTTCAAATCGCCTGTTAGCAGCCCTTGAAAATTGCCCATATAAACTGTCTAAATACGTAAACTGTTTCACCAAATTGTTGTTGAAAACAATGGTGTAATAGGCTCGATAAACTTCCTTTGTCAGCAATCTTTCATCGATTTTATATTGCTGTGAAGACAATGCTGCCTTTTGCTTTTCCACTCTGCGTTGCGCCCCGTAAATGGTTGGAAACATGATGGACTGGCCAATGCCAAAAACTTTAAGGGGAAGTCCGTTCTCTGCAATATTGCTTTCATCATAATTGTAATAAATCTGGGTTTTATCGATATTAAAAGCGCTGCCAACCAACTGTTTAGACTGGTTCACTTTTTCAGCGGAAGCTTGTAACGCATTGTTGTTTTTTAACGCCAGTTGCACCGCTTCTTCAGCAGTAATCGCTTTGTTTTGGGCCATTCCAAAAATTGGAATCAGCAAAATTACCAACATGGTAAATGCCTGCTTTTTGACTTTAATTTTAGGAGGATGTCCTTTTCTGTCGAACATTGCATATAAAATTGGCAATACAATAAGTGTTAATGCAGTTGCCGAAATTAATCCGCCAACTACCACCGTTGCTAAAGGGCGCTGTACCTCTGCCCCTGCCGATGTTGAAATCGCCATCGGCAAAAAACCAAGTGCTGCCGCTGCAGCCGTCAATAAAACCGGTCTTAATCTGTTTTTTGTGCCCATAAGAATACGCCTGTTAATATTGATAATTCCGTGTGCTTTCAATTCTTTAAACTCTTCTATTAAAACAATTCCGTTCAAAACCGCAATACCAAACAAGGCAATGAACCCAACTCCAGCAGAAATACTGAATGGCATTCCTCTTAAATAAAGCAGAAACACGCCGCCTATGGCTGATAAAGGAATGGCACTGTAAATAATTAAGGCCTCTTTTACGGAATCGAAGGCGAAATAAAGCAATACAAAAATGAGCACCAATGCAATCGGAACTGCCACTTTTAATCTGGCCGAAGCTGTGCGCAAATTCTCAAACTGTCCGCCGTAACTTATAGTGTAGCCAACAGGAAGTTTTACATCGCGTTCAATAATCGCCTGTACGTCTTTTACCACCGATTCCAAATCTCGGTTACGAACATTTACGCCAACCACAATACGTCTTTTGGTATTGTCGCGCGATATTTTTGCCGGACCTTTGGTATAACTTATTTC
>CAZBGP010000064.1:0-9348 GCA_964491495.1 uncultured Lutibacter sp.
GGCGCCTGCAATTTGTATATTTTCAAGTTTCCTTTGGCTGAAACAATCTCATCGTTCAGGTTTTTAGTTAAAACGGTAATAACGTTTTCTTTTTTGTTTTTATCGATCTCACTGGCCATCTGAATTTCCGCAATCAAGGCGTGGTAACCAACTTTTATTTCGGTGGTGGCACTTCGGGTTTCACCATTGATATCGGTAATTTCTGCAGTAACTTCGTAAATAAATATCGGCAAATTTGCTGCGTCAACGCTCTTGTCGGGAATTGCCTTAAAAGTGATGTTGAAATTTCCCTGAGCATCGGTTATAGTTTCCCCATGAACAATTTCCTGTGCTTGCCCTGCAGGAAAAATTGGTCGGTACCAATAAAACCATTTTGGATATTGCACTTTTCTGTGCACACGATAAGAAACTTTGGCATCAGTAATGGTGCTGCCTGCAAAAGCAACGGCGCTTCCTCTTACGGTAATGGAATCGTTTAGTTTATAGGTTTCTGTAATCAGTTTAAATGTGGCTTCAAATTTTGGGCGTTTGTATTCTTCCACCAAAATTTCAGTTCTCGAATGATTAAATGAATCAATTAAATCATATAACGCACTGTCTTTTGATCCTTCTTCAACTTCAATGGAATAACTTCCTGTTAAACCATTGGATGGCAATATAAACTCGCCGCTAAACGAACCATATTCATTGGTTTTTAATTCAACAGATGTTACGATTTCCTGATTGACGTTGTGCAAAGTGACTTCAACAAGTTCATTCGCAACGACTTCCGATTTATTTTTTAGGCTTTTAAGCACAATTCCTTTGTAATAAACCGTTTGTGCCGGTCTGTAAATGCTTCGGTCCGTAAATAAAAAAGAATTGATGGTGGTGTTTTCCGATTCCTGACTTGGCGCGCTGTTTTCATTTAAATAATAGTCGCCAAATGTGGCAATTTCCTTGTTGTAGTTTACCGTGAGCACCACATTATTGTGATGACTTTTTGCGTTGAAAATTATCTGGCCCTTGTTATCGGCAATGAAATTTTCATTTATTGGGTTGTTATACTTTCCTGTATCGTAATTTTTGATGTTCACTTTGGCGCCGACCAACGGTTTTCCGGTATTTCTGTCGACAATTTGATAGGTGGTGCTGTTATTTTGTCGATTTTCAAGCACGGCAATATCTGTTGCCTGAATGATTGCAGTGGCGTAAATGCTGTTTGCGTTTAAGGTTTCGAAGGTTGAAGCATAAATTAAATAATTCCCGTTGGAAAAAGGCGGAATTAAAATTTCAGTGCTGTGCTGCTGGTAATCGTTCTCCGTTTTTAAAGTTTGACGGAAACTTGTTATTAAATCAAGTTTTTTTATAAAGGCAATTTTAGCCGAATCGTTGTAAGTTTTTGCAAATTCTGCCTTTTCTTTTTCACTGATTTTGAAAATGTGAAAATACAATTCGGGCACATTTTTATAGGAAACCAATACCTTATTGTCTTTTAAATTGGGCACGTATTTTTCAGCGGTAATATTCAAGGAAAGGTTCAAAATTTGCTGTTTTAGCAAATTACACTTTTGGGCGCCAAAACTGGTTGGAAATTTGGCAATGGCTTCTTCACAAATTTCAAGTGCTTTTAGGCGTTTAAATTGATTTATGGTTTTTGATAAAGGCACATATTCATTCGCTTGGTTGTTATAAACCGAAGCGATTTCAAAATCGATTAAAGCGGATGATTCTGATGTTTTAAATTCGTTTTTTAAGTTGATTAATGAATTTAAAAAGAGGGAGCCTTTTTCGCCAAAGGTTGCATTTTCTTTTACAAATACAAGTCGTTCCAAATCAACCGCAATAAAAGCGTTGCCGTTATTTTCTTTTAGGTGAAAGGTTGCTAATTTTTGATAAATTTTTAGAGCTTGGAACTGAAGCGATAAAGAGTCTTTAGTTTCTATTTTTATGCTTGAAAATTCTTTGAAATTTGCCAAATATTTTTCCTCCGAAATTTCAAATTTGTAAACCGGATTCGTGATGGAAGTTTCCGAAGTTTTATAGAAATCCAACGCATTATGCGCTAAAAAATCAAAAAGCGTCGGACGAAATATTTTGGAATCTTTCTGCAATTCCAAAATATCGTTAAATCCGTTCAAATCTGTTTTTTGCGCCAAACCCTCATTTTCTAAGGATTTTTGAAAATGTAAATGAATTTCTGAATAGATTGTCTGCAAATCCCAGGTTCTAAAATCGGCTTTATCAACTTTAGATTCCGTAGTGGTTCTGTCGTAAAATTTCCAACGGTTTTGCTGATAATATTGCCAATATAAATTGGCCAGCACACTTTCCAATATATTTTTTGTTGGGAAATCAGTTGATGAAATTTCTTTTTTGAAGGAATTTATGATATTCAGTTGCGCCTCTTCTTCAAGTATTAAAGCGTATTTCGATTTAAACAGCAATGTTTTTAGGAGTTGCGGCGCATTGTTTTCCTTTTTTGCCGTAGCATAAATTTTTTCAACTTCAATTAAAGCTGATTTTGGCAGATTGCTTTCTTCAAATTTTTGTACTTTTTTCCATAAATCATCGTAATTTTTAAACTGCTGCTGAGCTTTGGCGTTTATTGAAAGTAAAATAACAACGGAAAGAATAAGGGCAATTTTTTTCATAATACCTGATTTGTTCATGTAAAGTTAACAAAAGTTGTACCTAAAATGAATTAAGTTTTTTCAACAGGTTATTTTTGCCTTAAAGTTTTAGTTGTTGTTAAATGGTTTTTTTAATACTTTTCATACATTTGAGTCCATAAAAATTCAGTTTCATGAACTATCATTTTATTGCAATTGGCGGAAGTGCTATGCACAATTTGGCATTGGCATTACATCAAAAAGGAGATGCTGTTACAGGCAGCGATGACGCTATTTTTGAACCTTCAAAGACGAGATTAAAAATCAAAGGGTTGTTGCCAGAGGAAGAGGGCTGGTTTAAAGAAAAAATAACGCCGAATTTAGATGCCGTAATTCTTGGAATGCACGCAAAAGCAGACAATCCAGAGTTGTTGAGAGCGAAAATGCTGGGACTAAAAATATATTCTTATCCTGAGTTTTTGTATGAACAATCCAAAGATAAAACACGTGTAGTCATTGGTGGATCTCACGGTAAAACCACCATCACCTCAATGATTTTACATGTGCTTAACTATCATGAAATTGCGGTTGATTATATGGTTGGCGCGCAGTTGGAAGGTTTTGACACGATGGTGCATTTAACTTCGGAAAATGAATTTATTGTATTGGAAGGCGATGAATATTTGTCGAGCCCGATAGATTTGCGTCCGAAATTTCATTTATACAAACCCAACATTGCCCTTTTAAGCGGAATTGCGTGGGATCATATCAATGTTTTTCCCACATATGAATACTACGTAGAGCAGTTTTCAATCTTTGTAAATTCAATTACCAATGGCGGAATTATCGTTTACAACGAAGAAGATGATGAAGTAAAAAGGGTGGTGGAATCTGCTACAAATCCAATTCAGAAATATCCATATCGCACACCAAATTACAGAATTGAAAATGGCACCACATTTATTGAAACTTCATTGGGTGAAATGCCTTTAGAAATTTTCGGAAAGCATAATTTACAAAATTTGGCAGGGGCAAAGTGGATTTGCCAGCATATGGGCGTTGATGAAGCCGACTTTTATGAAGCAATCTCTAGTTTTAAAGGCGCCAGCAAGCGTTTGGAAAAAATTGCAGAAAGTAAATCGACCATCGTTTTTAAGGATTTTGCGCATTCACCAAGTAAGGTAGAAGCGACCACAAATGCAGTAAAAAACCAGTATGGCAATAAAAAACTGTTAGCCTGTTTGGAATTGCATACTTACAGCAGTTTAAATGCCGAATTTTTAAAAGGATATAAAGGAGCCTTAAACAGCGCCGATACAGCAGTTGTTTTTTATTCTCCTCATGCCGTTGAAATAAAACGACTTGAAAAAATTACCGAGCAGCAAATAAAAGAAGCTTTTGAACGCGAGGATTTGGTTGTTTACACAAATTCAACTGATTTCAGGGAATTTTTATTTAACCAGAATTTTGAAAATATGGTCGTTCTATTAATGAGTTCAGGCAACTACGGTGGATTGGATTTTGATAAATTTAAATCGTTAATTTAATTTTTATTCCAAAAGAACGGCGTAAATAAAATCAGCACCGTAAATAATTCCAACCTTCCAATTAACATTAAAAATGAGCATATCCATTTTGCGCCAATTGATATGTGCGCATAATTGTCAACAGAACCTAAAGTTCCAAGTGCCGGGCCAATATTCCCTAAAGAAGATGCAGTGGCACCAATAGCCGATTCAAAATCCAATCCAAAAAAAGTCAAACCTACTGAGCTGACAATAAATATGAGCATGTACAGTACAAAAAAAGGCAAAATATTATAGATGATATTTTTTGGAACTCCAATTCCGTTGTACCGCACCGGAATAATGGCATTTGGGTGCAATAATTTTTTGAATTCATAAAAAGTATTTTTAATCATTATAACGTGCCGAACAATTTTAATTCCCCCGGCAGTTGAACCTGCGGAACCACCAATAAAAAACAAAGAAAATATGAGCATTGTGGCCAAGGAATTCCACATTGTATAATCAGCCGTAATAAACCCGGTGGTTGTTAATACCGATGTTACTTGAAAGGCTGCATGTCTAAAGGCGCTTTCGGCTTCACCCCAAGGTTTGGGATGATTAACGGCAGTTACTAAATTAGGATCTTGAAAGTATAAAATAATGAGTGCGATTACAATGGTAAATCCTATTGTTCCAAAAAAGTAGTATTTAAATTCCTCATTGTTAAAAACTTTGCCGATTTTTCCTTTTAAAGCAAAATAAATCAATACAAAATTGGCACCGGCAATAAACATAAACAGGGTTATAATGTATTGAATTATTGGATAGCCATTCCAATAGGCGACACTTGCGTTTTTTGTTGAAAATCCACCGGTACTCATTGTTGCCATAGAATGGTTAATGGCGTCAAACCAGTTCATTCCTGCAATTTTAAGTAATAGAAATTGAGTAATAGTTAATAAAAAATAAATAATCCACAATCTTTTTGCCGTTTCTGTAATTCTTGGATGCAATTTATCTGTCGATGGTCCCGGTGCTTCTGCCATAAAAAGCTGCATACCCCCAATTCCCAGCATTGGTAAAATTGCGACTGTTAAAACGATAATCCCCATACCGCCAATCCAATGCGTTGCACTACGCCAAAATAAGATGCCTTTTGGCATGACTTCAATATCGGTTAAAATAGAAGCGCCAGTAGTGGAATATCCGGAAATAGTCTCGAAAAATGCATCAGTGTAAACTGGAATTGTACCAGTAAAAACGTACGGTAAAGTCCCGGTAACAGTGAGCATTAACCAACCCAAAGTCACAATTAGATACCCTTCTTTTTTCCCAAGACTTTTCTTGGCATTTTTATTGAAAAACCATAGTATAAAACCAATTGCAATTGTCGTAATTCCTGCATAAAATATTCCCCATTTTTCAAATTCACCATAATAAATGCTAAAAGGAACCGCAAATAACATAAATATACCATTAAGCATGGAGGTTAGTCCAAGAAAGCTAATGATGATTTGAATGTTGAGATTTTTCATTGTTAGTTGAAGAGTTTTTCAACCACTTGGATGGCTTCCGGCAAACAAAATACCACAGCTTTGTCTCCGGCTAAAATTTGAAAATCACCAAAAGTCATATGTGCAACACCATCTCTGATAACTCCCCCAAAAACTGCTTTTTTGGTAAGATTTATATCCTTTATTAAGTTTTTTGTCACCAAAGAATTTTCCTTTACCCTAAATTCCAATACTTCAGCATCAACATTGTGTAGGTTTGCAAGTTTTAAAACTTCACCTTTACGAACATATTTAAAAATGGCGCTTGCGGCCAATAATTTTTTATTGATTAAGGTATCAATTCCAATGGTTTGTGAAATATTGATATAATCCATATTTTCAACCAATGCTATAGTTTTTTTAACACCTTTTGATTTTGCAACCAAACATGACATAATGTTGGTTTCAGAATTGCCTGTTACCGCTACAAAAGCATCCATTTCTGAAATATTTTCTTCTTCCAGAAGTTCAACAAGTCGTCCATCTCCTAAAATAACCAAAGCATTTGGTAATTTCTCAGCAACATCTTTGGCCCTTTCTTTATTAATCTCAATCAATTTTACATTAAATTTACTGTCACATAAATTTCTTGCAGCCTTAATACCAATTTTACCGGCACCTAAAATCATCACATCTTTTACGCTAAAGGGCGTTTTTCCCATAAGCGTGTAAAGCTTTCTTATACTTTCTTTTGGCGCTGAAAAATAAATTTGATCTTTGGCGTTATAAATGGTATTCCCTCTGGGAATTATAGTTTCACTGCTGTTTTCGGGTTTAATGGCAATCGTTATAAATTTAACATCGGCGAAGCGTTCACGAGCTTCTTGAACTGTTAAATTTATTAAAGGTGAGTTATAATCTAGGGTACTTCCTAAAATATTTAGCGTTCCGTTTTCAAATTCTATTGTGTCATTAAAAGCAGACTGGTGCAATAAAATTTTAATTTCATCAGCCGCTAATTCACCCGGAGATATCATACTGTCAATGCCCAGTTCAGCAAAGTCAATTTCAGAGTTTACCGTAAATTCATGGTTTGAAACACGTGCAATTGTTTTTTTTGCACCTAATTTTTTTGCCAGGATGGCCAGGGTAAAATTCGTGTTTTGGGATTCTGTTACTGCTAAAAAAATATCGGCCTTGTCAATGTTAATTTCTTTTAAAAGTTTTATTGATGTGGCATCTCCTTTTTTTGTGATTACATCAATATGATTGCTGGCATACTCAAGTTTTTCAAGGTTTGTATCTATTAAATAAATATCTTGAGACTCATAAGACAGTAGTTTTGCCAAATGGAAACCAACATCTCCGGCACCAGCTATAATAATTTTCATAAACAGAATATTTACGCAAAGATATAATCTTATATTTGATAAAAAAATTAGCTATGGTATACGATAATAATTTAATGTCAATTAAGTCTTGGGCAGAAGACGACAGGCCAAGAGAAAAGCTCTTGATGAAAGGAAAAGCAGCATTGTCGGATGCTGAATTAATAGCAATTTTAATTGGTTCGGGCAGCAGAAATGAAACTGCGGTGGCTTTATCAAAGAAAATTTTAGCGTCAATCGACAATAATTTAAACAAACTTGGAAAAATGTCGGTAGCCGATTTGCAAAAATTTAAGGGAATTGGTGAGGCAAAAGCCATTTCTATTATCACGGCATTGGAACTCGGGCGCAGAAGAAGGCTTGAAGAAGCTTTAGAATTGCCGCAAATTACAGGAAGTAAAGCCATTTTTGACATCATGCAACCGCTGATTGGCGAATTGCACCACGAAGAGTTTTGGATTATTTACCTAAACAATTCCAACAAAGTGTTGCACAAGGAACAGTTGAGCAAGGGTGGATTAACAGGCACTTTGGTTGATGTGAGGCTGGTGTTTAAAAAGGGAATTGAATTGTTTTCAACCGCCATTATATTATGCCATAACCATCCTTCAGGAAAATTGCAGCCCAGTCAGGCAGATAAATCAATAACCAGCAAATTAAAACTAGCCGGAGAAACGTTGGACATAAAAGTGCTGGATCATATAATTATAACCGAAAATGCGTATTTTAGCTTTGCCGATGAAAATATAATTTAAGTTATATATCGAAGCGTTAAAAGGTTAAACAAATAAACAATTTCACATATAAACATTCTGCTTAATGCTGCTCATTTACACGCATAAAATAACGCCAAGGATCAACTATATATTTAAACATTTTTTTGGCCGAATACTTAAAATACCTGTAACATTTACCACCAAAGTAAATGAATTTGTGGCTCATAACGGGCCAAAAATAACCTATTCAAAATCTCCTTTGGGTGCTGAATTTTTTATTCGCAGCCACGATTTGTTATTTGAGCAGGGAATCAACGATATCGATATCAAGATTTATCATTGGGATGATGTTCCTTGTTTTTTTCCAACCAAAGAAACTTCAACTATTCCATTTGATATTTTTGCTGCAAGTTTTTATCTTATAAGCAGGTATGAAGAGTATTTGCCTCACGTGCAAGATATACATGAACGATTTTCAGCTGAGGAAAGTTTGGCTTATAAAAATGGATTTTTAGAAAAACCGGTAGTTGATATTTGGGCGTTTAAGTTTTTAGAATTGCTAAACGTAAAATTTCCAAATTATAATTTTGTCAAAAGAGATTTCAAATTAATATCAACCATCAATGTTGATATGGCTTATGCATTCAAGTATAAAGGCTTTGTGCGAACAACTGGTGGATTTTTAAAGGATTTGTTAAATTTTAAATTCATAAATTTCAGAAACCGGCTACTCACCATTTTAAATTTTAAGGGAGATCCATACGATACTTTTCAAACACTTTTAAAAATTAAAGAGACAAATAAAGTTGAAACAATTTTTTTCTTTTTAATAGGAGATTATACCACCTTCGACAAAAACATATCATCTTCAAATATTAATTTCAAATCCTTAATAAAATCTGTGGCGGATTATGCGCAAGTTGGTTTGCAACCGTCTTATTTTACTTTTAAAAATGCAGAAAAGCTAAAAAAAGAAAAAATGAGGCTAGAATACATTATAAACAGGCCGGTAACATGTTCCCGTCTGCATTATTTGCGTTTAAGTTTGCCGGATACCTACCAAAATTTATTGGATATAGATTTAAAAGAAGATTTTACGATGGGTTATGAGAAATCAGCTGGTTTTAGAGCCAGCACTTGTACGCCATTTTATTTCTACGATCTGGATTTTGAAATTGTGACGCCCTTAAAAATATTTCCTTTTGCTTTTACAGATGTTACTTTGAAGCAACATATGAAACTTTCGAATGATGAGAGTTTGGCCAAAATTTTGGCTTTAAAAAATGAAGTAAAAAAAGTTAAAGGGACTTTTATCTCTGTTTTTCACAATGAAACTTTATGTGAAGATGAGTATTGGGAAGGCTGGACAAATATTTATAAAGAAACCGTTACCTAAAAAAGTCGACTCTTTTAATTCATTTCTGATGCTAAATTTTTCTAAATCGGTAAAAACATTTTCTTATTTATTAATTTTAGGTGCAATTTAAGTACATTGTGAAAAATACAATAAATGAAACGAGCCATAACAAATTTTGATAGTCAGCAGAATGATTAATGGCGACTGCATCTGTACCAATAAAAAATAAAATGTTAACAGATGAAACGAGCCATAACAAATTTTGATAGTCAGCAGAATGATTAATGGCGACTGC
>CAZBGP010000064.1:9448-12684 GCA_964491495.1 uncultured Lutibacter sp.
ATCTGTACCAATAAAAAATAAAATGTTAACAGATGAAACAAATTAAGCACATATTTTTTGATTTAGACCATACCCTTTGGGATTTTGAAGCCAATTCAGATATCGCTTTTGAGACTATTTTTAAAAGGCATGAAGTTAAAGTCGATCTTCAAAAGTTTTTGAATTATTATAGGGGAATTAATGAAAATTATTGGAAACTGTATCGGGATGAAAAAGTGACCAAAGAAGAGATGCGATTAGGCAGATTAAAAGATACGTTTGTAAAAATCAACGAAAAATTTGACATCCAACTTCTAGAACGTTTGTCGGTCGATTATATCAATGTTTTGCCACACCACAACCAACTTTTCGCGGGAACACACGAAATTTTGGAACATTTGTTTGTGAATTACAAACTTCATATCATCACAAACGGATTTAATGAAGTTCAGTATCAAAAGATTGAAAATTCAGGTTTAACTAAGTATTTCGATAAAATAATTACTTCGGAAGATGCCGGCGTAAAAAAACCAAATCGCATTATTTTTGACTATGCTTTGGAGATCACAAATGCGGTTTCCGAAGAATCAATTATGATTGGCGACAACTGGGAAGCCGATATTATGGGTGCAAAAGATGCGGGATTTGATGTTATTTTCTGTAATTTCAACGCACAGCCAGTTTCGGAAAATATTAAATCAGTCACCAATTTAATGGATATCAAACGTTTTTTGTAAGCGAAACAAAACAAATTCTGAATAAATGAAAATTAAAAAAATTTCAGCATCGGCATTGGTCATTTTATTTTTAATGGGTTGCACAAAGGACGTTGATTTTAACCAACTTGAGGATGCCAATATTCACACCACATTTATTTCAACCTTAATTTATTTAAACTTAACCGCACCCGATTTTTTGAATGATTTAAATCAAGAAATTAAAGTCACCAGCGATTTTATTGATCCTCCAATTACGGATGACAGTAAGCCTTATTTAGAAAAAGTGGAATTTACGGTCATCACTAAAAACACTTTCAACAGGAATTTTAAGCTCAGTATTACTTTTTACGATGCGTTTGGCGCGCCAATTTACGTTTTGCAACCAATTATTAATGTGCCTGAAAATTCATCAGAATTAACTACGATGATTGAAATTCCAAAACAAGACATTGCTATAATCTACAACACCAAATATTTTGGATTTACTGTTTTTCTTTCGCCAAGCACTGATGGAAGCGTAATTTCAATTAGTGACACTTCAAGGTTTGATTTAAAATCTTCGGCCAAATTATTTTTTAACTATCGCAAAATATGAGAAAATGCAGTTTATTTATTTTTCTTGTGTATGCAATAGGTTTCGGTCAAAATAAACAGGTTTTATATGATTTTGCCAGTTTGCCACAAACATTGCTTTTAAATCCGGGTGCCGAGGTTGAAAATAAATTTCATGTTGGGTTGCCGTTGTTCTCGCAAGTAAGTGTGCAAGGTGGTTTTACAGGTTTTTCAACCTATGATGTTTTTGCCGATAATGGCATTGATATTAATGACAAAATTAAAGTTGCAGTGAATAAATACGGAACTGCAGAGTTTGTCGCATTCAATCAGCAATTGGAAGTTTTGAGTGGTGGTTTTCGATTGCCAAATAACGATTATTTAAGTTTAGGTTTTTATGAAGAGGTGGATTTTTTAGCAAAAATTCCACGGGATATGGTCGATTTGTTTTATGAGGGAAATACTGATATTGACAGACGGTATTCCATCAAAAAATTGGCTGCAAGAGCAGAAATGATAGGGGTTCTTCATGTGGGTTTGTCCAAAAAAATGAATGAAAAGTGGAATCTGGGCGCACGTGCAAAAATATATTCGAGTGTTTTTAATATAAACACAAAATCAAATTTCGGTTCATTTTATACTGAGGAAGGAACTCAAAATATATATAGGCAACATTTAGACAATGTTAATTTTTTAATGCAAACCTCAGGCATATTTTTTCATAACGGTGAGGAGATTGACGCTTCTTATGTGAAAAGTAAATTACTTTTTGGAGGCAATCTTGGTTTTGGAGTTGATGTGGGATTTACGCACCATTATTCAAAGCAATGGACCATTACGGGAAGTATCTTGGATTTGGGTTTTATAAATAATTCAAAAAATGTGGAGTCTTTCATTGCAAAAGGCGATTATCAGATTGAAGGGGTTCAATTAAATTTTGATCCCGATAATCCTGAAAATTATTGGAGCGATTTAAAATATGATTTCGACAACAGTACCGTGTTGGATACTTTATATAAAAGTTACATCTCTTTTCGCCCTGTAAAGTTAAATGGTTCTGCCAGTTATTCATTCGGACGAAAATATGATGATTGCCGATTCTTTACTGACCGGGGATTGTACGTAAATAAAATGGGATTTCAGCTGTTTTCAACCGTTGGCGCAGTGCACTCTTATATAGCTGGAACCTTGTTTTATGAGCGATGGATCAATAAATATTTGCAAGCGAAACTCACTTATACGGCCGATCCTTATTCGTTTTCAAATGTTGGATTGGGTTTATCGACACATATCGGCATCGTAAATTTATACTTTACAGCCGATAATTTATTGAGTTTGGATAATATTTACAACGCAAAAAGCGCCAGTTTTCAATTTGGACTTAATTTTATCTTTAAGGACAAAAATTAGTACTTTTACATAAATCATAAAATCAAAAGTTGACCGCATTTAAATTTCTCCCATTATGAACAAAACATTTTCAATCAGTTTATTTTTAATTTTCAGTTTTTCTGTGTTGTTTGCGCAAAAAAACATCAATTCTTATAAATACATTTTGGTGCCGAAGCAATTTGAATTTCAGAAATCAGCAGATCAGTATCAATTAAATTCGTTGACAAAATTTCTTTTTGAAAAATCGGGTTTTAACGTATTGTTTACGGATGAAAATTTTCCTGCCGATTTGGCCGCCAATTCATGTTTGGGTTTAAAAGCCAAGGTTAATAATGATTCTGGGATGTTTAGTACAAAAATGAATTTGGAGCTGACGGATTGTTACAATCAAGTTGTTTTTTCAACCAAAGATGGGAAATCAAAAGAAAAAGATTACAAAACGGCCTACTATGAAGCCTTAAGAATGGCTTTTGTTGATATTGAAAATTTAAATTATGCCTACGACGGTAGTAATACAGCGAATGAAAATAATGATAAGGTTGAAATTGAAAAACTAACTGTCAAGGAAATTATGCCTGTTGTTGAAGTAAAGCA
>CAZBGP010000065.1:0-8854 GCA_964491495.1 uncultured Lutibacter sp.
ACTATATTAGAATAAGCTTGTGCAATTTTACAAAAAGACTTATTTCCTTGGATGAAAAGTATTGATTACCTGCTTTAAAAAACTTTTGTCCAAATGCATATAAATTTCTGTTGTTGTGATGCTTTCGTGACCCAGCATTTGCTGTATTGCCCGTAAATCGGCACCTCGTTCCAACAAATGTGTGGCAAAAGAATGGCGAAAAGTGTGCGGACTTATTTTCTTTTTAATACCAACTTTGATTGCCAGATTTTTGATAATCGTAAAAATCATCACTCGGGTTAATTTTTTTCCTCTTCTGTTTAAAAAAACCGTGTCTTCAAATCCTTTTTGAACGTCAATATGCGTTCTTATTGAATTCAGATAAAACGAAATATACTTTTCTGTTTGGGAATTGATGGGCACAAAACGTTGTTTATTGCCTTTTCCAATAACCCGGATAAAATCTTCTTCAAAAAATAAATCGGAAATCTTCAAATTCGTGAGCTCGGAAACACGCAAGCCGCAACTGTATAAAGTTTCCAGGATTGTTCGGTTTCGCTCGCCTTGCGGCTCGCTTAAATCGATGCCGCCAATGAGTAAATCGATTTCTTTTAAAGCCAAAGTATCCGGAAGTTTCCTGCCTATTTTAGGCGTTTCAATCAGTTCGGTCGGGTTGTCTTTTCGGTATTCTTCAAAAATCAAATAGTTGAAAAAATTTCGAATGCCCGAAATTAATCGTGCCTGTGATCGTGCATTGATAAGTTTGGAGGTTTCATAAATAAATTGTTTAAAATCCTCCTGATTTATGGAAATGGGTGAAATAATCATTTCGTTTTTCTCTAAATACAACATCAGTTTTTTCACATCGCGTGAATAACTGTCGATTGTATTTTGCGACAATCCTTTTTCTATTTTTAAATAAAACTGATAATCGTGTAAAGCATTGTTCCATTTCATACTAAATAACAATTTTTAAGCTTTGCATAAACGAAAAACTTCAGATTACGTATCGTTTTAGTTGGCTATATTTCATTTATACGCATTTCATTTGATAAAAATAAGTAATATATTTACAACAAAATATTTCATTTATGAAAATACTTATTTTAAACGGCCCAAATCTAAACCTGCTTGGAAAACGCGAGCCTGCCATTTATGGGAATTTAACGTTCGAACAATTTTTTGAAAGCTTGAAAAAAAAATATGCAGATGTTGAATTGAGCTATTTTCAAAGCAATATTGAAGGCGAAATCATCAATAAATTGCACGAAGTTGGCTTTACTTTCGACGGCATTATTTTAAACGCCGGCGCTTACACACACACTTCTATCGCCATTGGCGACGCTATAAAAGGCATTGAAACTCAGGTGATTGAAGTTCATATCTCCAATGTTTATGGACGCGAGGAATTTCGCCATGTTTCCTATATTGCGCCAAATGCAAAAGGAATTATTGCCGGTTTCGGACTCCAAAGTTACGAGTTGGCTTTAGAAAGTTTTATCTAAAATTTGGGCGTTACCCTTCGGGTCAGGCTATTGCTGCTCGCTTTTTTTAGTTGCGAAAAGCAACAAAAAAAGAGCTCAAACAAACAGCGCTATCCTTAACGCAGATAGTTTAATAATTAAGGAAAATAAAATTTGATATAATTTAAACTTTTCTGTTTTTTAAAGGTCTAACAATATTATAAAGCGATTAATCCAAAGATATTTTGACTGGCGAAGGAGAATTCATAAGAGATTTATTAGACAATAAAGAAAAGGATAAAGCCTTTAAGAAATTATTGGATCTTTATCAGGAACGACTGTATTGGCATATAAGAAAATTAGTTGTTACGCACGAAAACGCTAATGATGTGCTTCAAAATACTTTTTTAAGAATTTATAAAAGTCTTCCTAATTTTCAACAAAAAAGCAGTTTGCATACTTGGATGTATCGCATCGCCTACAATGAATCACTGCGGTTTTTGGAGGAAAATAAAAAGAAGTATCATTATTCATTGGATGACGTCAGCAAAAAATATTTAAATAATTTAGTGGAAGACGCCTTTTTTGAAGGCGATGAAATCCAATTAAAACTGCAGCGAATTTTATCCGAATTACCCGAAAAAGAACGTCAAATATTTCAAATGAAGTATTATGACGATTTAAAATTTCGTGAAATGGAAGAAATTTTAGGAATTAAAGAAGGCACTTTAAAGTCTTCTTATTACAACACAGTCAAATATATTGAAAAAAATATGCTGGCTGTTGAACTATTGTCAAATAACAAGGTCTAAGTATATACCATGAAACGAGCCAAACAAATTTTGAAACGTAAAGGAATGATTAAAGGCGAACAGCAGCTGTTACCGCTAAAAAATAAAATTTAAACAGATGAAAAAAACAAACAATCATATGGATTCAAAATTAGAAACAGGCAGTCAAACTACATTCGACAGTCAAATGCATAAAATGCATTCATCAGCATTGGGTTTTCAAGTTCCTGAAGATTATTTTTCTAAATCTAAAATGGAAATATTGGAAAAGGTTTCAAACCAAAAAGAGCAAAAGTTTAACATCTTTTCAAGAAAAAGAATTTTTTGGGCTGCAGCAGCAACTATTGCAATAATTTTTGCGGTTTCGGTTTTTAAGCCGAATGTGCTTCCATCATTTAACAATGTTCCTGAAATTGTTTCAGATACCATCGATCAGTTACAAAATAACAATTTAGCACAAGGAGAATTTAAGGAGGACGATATTTTAATAACATCTCTTTTTGTTCCGGACAGTGAAATTGATGAATTTGTGGATGATTATGTATTAGAAGAATTGGTTTATGAAGAAGTGTTGGCCAATAATAATTAATTTTTCAAAATTTTAAACTTTTTTGAAAACATCAGGTCTAAACAGTAGAACGTTCATAAAAAATAATAATAATTTAAAAATTAAAAAGATGAAATCAATAAAAATAATCGCGTTAGTAGTATTTGGTCTACTGGTTGGAATTTCGAGCGTGGAAGCCCAACAAAACCAAAATAGAGGAAAAGACATCAATAATGCCGCAGTGGAAACGATGACTGCAGAGCAAATACAATTGATTCAGGAACAGAGAGATTTAATCAAAGAAAAAAGAGAATTATTCAGAGCAAGTCTTACAGAAGCACAATTGGCAATTTTTGACAACAATGATCTTACCCAACAAGAGCGCCACGATGCCTTAATGGCTTCATTGACTGAAACGCAAATAGCATTAATGCAAGAACACCGAGAAAGTGTACAAGAAAGCAAACAACAGTTTAGAAATTCGATGACGAGTGAACAACGCCAACAAATAAGAAGCAAAATGCTATTAAATAGAGAAACGCAAGGCGGCAATGAATTACGTGAAAATGTAATACAGCAAAGAAAACAACGTAGCAGAGCAAACTAATGATAATTATTTAATTCATAAGTGGTTGAGTTACCCTCAGCCACTTTTTAATTTGTATTTACTTATGAAAAAGTACCTAACAATTCTAGTATGTCTCTCGGGAGTTTTTTATGGATATTCACAAGAACTTACCAAAGAAAAGGAAATTGATGCTTTAATAGATGAACTTTTTATGGTAGATGAAGTGATAAATGAATTGACAGCTTCTTATAAAAATTCGCAAATTTTATATATTTCTACCACTTATAACAGCGACACTTATTTTTCTGGACGTGACATTGATATTGACCAATACAATATAATTTCACAAATTACCTATGCGCATTCCAACGGAATATTTGCCAGTTTATCTGGTATTTATTACAGCGAATTTGTGCCGAAATGGGATGTAACTACAGCAACAGTAGGCTTTAGTAAAAATATTGGGAAAAAGAAATTATTTAAATATTCCGTATCATATTCCAAATATTTTTATGCCAATGATATTGATAATATTTATACCAATACCTTAAATGCAGGATTGGGGGTTCGCAATAAAAAGAGAACATTGGGCACGCAAATATCAGGCTCCTATTTATTTGGGGAAGACCAATCGTTTGAAATTGCTTCCAGAAGTTTTGTGGAATTTAATTTATTAAAAACGAAGAAAAATAGCTTAAATTTTAAACCGCAATTAAATATTGTTGCAGGAAAACAAACAATTGAACTGGCCAGAATTTATAACCAAGATGGGCAAATGTTAACTGAGTATACAGAAAATGACGTCTTTGATTTAATAAACACACAAATAAACCTCCCATTGCAATTCAGTACCAATTCATTTGACTATGAAGTTGGCTATAACATTAATTTTCCCAATGCCCTTGGTGATGAATCTAACCTTAAAAGTACAGGATTTTTTAATATTTCTATCGGATATTTAATTGATTTATAGGGAAGTATATTTAATAAATTTAAAACTTCTCAAAAACCCCCAATCCAAACAAGGCAAAATCATATTTTACCGGATCTGATTTATCCATTTTTCGCAAATTAGCATCCAATTCGGCCAATGCTTTGGCATCATTTTGTTTTCTGGATAAAAGTCCGAGTTTACGTGCAACATTTCCTGAATGAACATCTAACGGACAAGAGAGTTGGGCAGGCGAGAGGCTTTTCCAAATGCCGAAATCTACGCCTGTTTTATCATCTCTCACCATCCACCTTAAAAACATATTAATCCTTTTTGCCGCCGAATTATTTAACGGATCGGAAATGTGTTTTTGGGTTCGTTCTAAATGCGGAATTTCAAAAAATATTTTTTTGAACTCATAAATAGCCGTTTGTGTGGAATTGGAAGTTGCGTTTTTAGAAAATACGTTTTCCAGGCCATCGTGATTTTTGTATATGTGCTGCAACGCAGTTATGAAATATTTAAAATCGTCGGTATTAAAAGTTCTGTGCACAAAATGTTCAATATTGTCTAAATGATGCGACTGGTGGTTCAGCACAAAATCGTAAGGCGAATTTCCCAGTAAATCCATCATTGTAAAGGCATTTTTGATAATTGATTTTCGGTTTCCCCAGGAGATGGTTGCCGTTAAAAAAGCAGAAATTTCAATATCTTCCTTCAATGAAAATTGATGCGGAATTTGAATGGGATCGCTCTCAATAAACATAGGATTGTTATATTGAATCACTTTTTCATCTAAAAATTCTTTTAGTTCGTTCTTAGTCAAGGTGAATTATGGTTTCAATTTTTTTAATGATTTCTGAAGGCGCAGTTTTAAAATCGAACCAATGAATAGATTCATCTTTTTTATTCCAGGTCACTTGTCGTTTCGCAAATCTTCGCGTATTTTTTTTAATTTCTTCAATAGCGAATTCCAGTGAATACTTTCCGTCGAAATAGTCAAAAAGTTCTCGGTAACCAACAGTTTGCAATGCATTCAATTCTTTATGCGGATAAAGGGATTTGGCTTCTTCAAGTAAACCTTTCTGTAACATCATAGCAACACGCTGGTTTATTCTGTCGTACATCACTTCTCTATCAGCGGTTAAACCAATTTTTATCGGTATAAAATTTCGTTTGATTTTGTTCTTATTTTTGAAGGAAGAATAAGGTTTTCCGGTTCCAATACAAATTTCTAAGGCCCTGATTAATCGGTGCGGATTTTCAATTTCAATGGTTTGGTAAGATTCAATATCTAATTCTTTTAATTGATTTTGCAGAATTTCTAGCTCACCATTTTCAATTTGTTTGTTTAATTTTTTCCTGATTTCAGGATTAATATCAGGAAAAGCATCAAAACCTTCAAGCACTGCATTGGTATACAAGCCGCTTCCGCCAACTATTATAACAATCTTGTTCTTTAAAAATAATTCATCCAATTTTTTTAGTGCGTCTTTTTCAAATTGTCCAACACTATAATGATCAAAAATTGATATATTTTGAATAAACTGATGCGCTGCAGCCGCCAATTCTTCAGCAGAAGGAATCGCAGTGCCAATAGTCATTTCTTTATAAAACTGACGGGAATCGCAGGAAATAATTTCTGCATTAAAATGTTGCGCCAATTGTATGCTCAACGCTGTTTTGCCAATGGCAGTGGCGCCAATTACCGTAATTAAATAGTTACTCATCATTTAATTTTCCGCCGCATTTATGGCAAAATTGAGCATTATCCAAGTGATTGTCGGCCATACAATGCGGACAAGATTGCGTATTGGTATGAATATTTAAATCTTGTCTTGTCATTGCTGAAGTTACAATGCCAGTTGGTACTGCAATAATTCCGTATCCTAAAATCATTACAATACTCGCAACAAATTGGCCAAATGGCGTAGTTGGCGATAAATCGCCGTAACCAACGGTTGTGAGTGTTACAATTGCCCAATACATACTGAGCGGAATACTTGTAAATCCATTTTCGGGTCCTTCAATCAAATACATAATGGTACCCAAAATAATGGTGAGCACAATAATGCTAAATACAAATATGGCAATTTTATTTCTGCTTTCTTTTAAAGCGGAAATCAAATTAGCAGATGCGCCAATAAACATCGTCAATTTTAAGATTCTGAATATTCTGAGCAATCGCAATGCACGAAGTACTACCAAAGCTTGGGCACCGCCAAAAATTAGCGATAGATATTTAGGGATTGTCGCCAACAAATCGATAATTCCATAAAAACTGAAAATATATTTTGTAGGTTTATTAATGACCACCAATCGTGCGATGTACTCAAGCGTAAAAAGAATGGTTATTACCCATTCTGAGATATTTAAAAAATTGTGATATTTGGCATCAAAACTTTCGACACTTTCAAGCATTACAAGTACAATGCTGAATAAAATAGCGATGATTAGCGCAATGTCAAAACTTTTTCCCGCTGCGGTATCCGATTCATAAATAATTTTATGAAGTTTGGATTTCCAATTTGTTTTTTGCGCTTGTTGTTTCAAAATAAATTTTTTATAAAAGTAATACTAAAATAAATTTATTTTCTTAATTAAAAGCGTATTAGTTTTTCTACATTATTTTTTTGAAGATATTGTTTGATGATTGCCCTGTTATGGAGGGAGTTTTCCATAGGGGAAATCATACATCTCAGAATTTCAATATTGTTTAATTGATAACTTAAATGAGTGAAGCAAAAACCTTTAAGCTCGTTATTTTCAATCAATACTACCGATTTTTCACCCAAATTTCTTCCTTTATCAACAACCACCAAATTGGCATTGCTGAAGGAAATTTGCGTAAATTTATTTTTAGCCAATAAATTATACTTTGGCTGATTGATTTTTAATTCTTCGGCATATTTAAGTTCTGCAATTAATTGATTTCCAGTTTCTTCATAGCTGACGGAAACAACCTCGGTTTGCAAAAAAATAGCTCTTTTTGAAGTTCTCAGAAACAATTGATTAACGGCTTTTTTAATACTTTTTCCTTTTCCTATATAAAGAATGTTGCTGCTGCTATGAATATAAAATACGCCAGTTTTTGATGGCAATTCATCTATCATCGAAAGCAGTTTAGGCGCCATTGATCTGCTGTTTTCTTTAACTGCAGCCTCTTTTAAGATTTCTTTATAAGAATCTTTGTTCAATAAAAGTTTAAACAGGAGCACGGTTGCAAGTGCATCTCCATCGGCTCTGTGCCTTCCAGATAAAGGAATTCCAAGTGTTTTACATAAATTTCCAAGTTTATAGGAATTTAAGTCTGGTATTAATTTTTGACTTAATTCAACGGTACACAATGTTTTTCGTTCGAACTCAAATCCTAATCTTCTGAACTCAGTGGTTAAAATTCTGTTGTCAAAACTTGCATTGTGGGCCACCAAAACACAATCCGAAGTAATTTCAACAATCCGCTTTGCAATCTCGTAAAATTTAGGCGCATTTTTTAGCATTCCAGAATTTATGCCTGTTAAGTTGACCACAAAAGGCTGAATTTCCCTTTCCGGATTTACCAGACTTATAAATTGATCAACAATTTCATGTCCGTCAAACTTATAGATGGCAATTTCTGTAATGCCTTCTTCATTATATTTCCCGCCTGTGGTTTCTATGTCGAGTATTGCGTACATTAATTATAATTTCGTGATCCAAAAATAGCACTTCCAACCCTAATCATCGTACTTCCTTCTTCTATGGCAATTTTATGATCACCGCTCATTCCCATTGATAAAATAGTCGGATTCACATTAAACGATTTGTATTTTTGAAGTGAATCAAAAAAGTTTTTAAGGGTTTTGAATTCATTTCTTATAACCTCAAGATCTTCCGTAAAACTTGCCATTCCCATCAATCCTGAGATGTTTACGTTTTTCAGGTCTTTCAATTCTTCTGATTTCAACAACTGCTCAACTTCAGCAAACGACAATCCGAATTTAGTTTCTTCACTGGCTATTTTAACTTCCAGCAGGCAATTGATAATTCGGTTGTGTTTAAGCGCTTGTTTGTTTATTTCTGCAAGCGTTTTAAAACTGTCAACACCGTGAATTAAATGCACAAATTGCGCCATATATTTCACTTTGTTACTTTGTAAATGACCAATCATATGCCATTCGATATCCTTAGGCAAGGTATCAAACTTTTCGGCCATTTCCTGAATTTTATTTTCACCAAAAGCCCTTTGCCCAGCCTGATATGCTTCCAAAATGGAGGCAGTAGGCTGGGTTTTAGAAACCGCTATTAGCGTAACATTTTCTGGTATTGTGTTTGAAATGTTATTTAAATTATTTTTTATGCTCACTAAATTAATTTAATTTATTGATGACCAATCCAGAACGCAGTTTTGGCTCAAACCAAGTTACTTTTGGAGGCATAATATTGCCGGTATCAGCAATATTCATCAATTGATTCATACTTACGGGAAATAAAGCAAATGCAACAGCCATTTCACCACTGTCAACGCGTTTGCTCAATTCTGATAAACCTCTAATACCTCCCACAAAATCAATTCGCGTATCGGTTCTTAAGTTT
>CAZBGP010000065.1:8864-12671 GCA_964491495.1 uncultured Lutibacter sp.
CGGCAATTCGCATTAGTTCATCCATTGATGTTGGATACATGGCAAATGCTACGGCATAGCCTTCGTTCACGCGGCGTTCCAGTTCTTTCATTCCACGAATACCGCCCACAAAATCAATGCGCGTATCGGTTCTTAAGTTTCTGATATTTAGAATTGGCTCCAAAATATATTTTGACAATACGCTAACATCCAAACTATCGATGGGATTTTCATCATTATAAGTTGGTTTTTTAGCAGTTAAACCATACCATTTTCCGTCTAAATACATCGAGAAGTCGTGCAATTTTTCCGGTTTTACAATTGAACCGCTAACTTGTGTAATTTCAAAATTTTCTTCTATTTTTTTTAGAAATTCTGTAGGATTCAATCCATTTAAATCTTTAACAACACGATTGTAATCAATGATTTGCAGTTGGTTGTCAGGAAAATGAACCGCCATAAAATAATTATAAGGCTCATTACCGGTATGATTCGGATTTTGAGCACCAAATTCTGCGCTCATTCCCGCTGCAGCGGCAGTTCTGTGATGACCATCAGCCACATACGTACAAGGAACTTTTTCTTTGAAAAGCTTTTCTAAGGTCTTATTGACTTCAGCATCTTCAATGACCCAAAAATGATGACCGAAACCATCTTCTGCGGTAAAATCGTAGATTGGATTTTTAGTTGTAATTATATCATTTACAATCGCATCAATTTCAGGAACAGCTCTGTACGTAAAAAATACGGGCTCAATATTGGCTTTTAAATATCTTGTAAGTACTTTGCGGTCTTCTTCTTTATCCGGACGGGTTAATTCGTGTTTTTTAATTTTTCCGTTTAAATAATCTTCACAAGCCGCATCGCCCACAATGCCATATTGCGTTTTGCCTTTCATGGTTTGCGCATAAATATAATAATGATCTTCAGTGTCCTGAACTAAAAAGCCTTTTTTCTGAAAAGCCTCAAAATTATCTTTAGCTCTTGTGTACACTTTTTCTTCATGCGGATCTGTGCCTTTTTCGAATTCAATTTCGGCACGTGTAATATGTAATAAAGATGCTTCTTTTCCAATAACCATTTTACTGGCTTCTTCAGAATTCATAACATCATAGGGTAAACAAGCTACTTCTTCAACCATATTTTTAGGTGGTCGAAGTCCTTTAAAGGGTTTTATAATTGCCATTCGTTATTTTTTGGTATTAAAAAATTCAATGATTTGTGATGCCAATTCTGTTCCAATTCTGTCTTGCGCTTCAGCTGTAGCTGCACCAATATGAGGTGTTAGCGATAGACTTGCATTCATTAACAATTGAATTTCAGGGGTTGGTTCTTTTTCAAACACATCAAGTGCCGCACCGGCAATTTTTCCGCTTTCTAAGGCATTCACCAAAGCAACTTCGTCAAGAACACCGCCACGTGCTGCATTCACAATGAATGCGCCATTTTTCATCATATTAAATTCCTTAGTAGAAATCACATATTCCTTTTGTGCCGGAACGTGGATTGAAATAAAATCGGCCTGTTTTAAAACTTCTTCTTTGCTGATGGTTTTTATGCTGAAAAATACTGCTTGATGGTCGAAAAATTCCAATTCTAAGGTTGCAGCTTCTAAAAATGGATCAAAAGCAATCACTTTCATTCCCAATCCCAAAGCAACTTTTGCGGTGGCTTGTCCAATTCGGCCAAAACCAAGTACACCAAGTGTTTTTCCTTTTAATTCGATTCCTTTGGCATATGATTTTTTTAAATCATTAAATTTTGAATCACCAACCAATGGCATATTTCGGTTCGATTCGTGTAAAAAACGAACCAATCCAAATAAATGTGCAAAAACAAGTTCAGCAACAGAATGTGATGATGCTGCTGGTGTATTTATAACAGTTATTCCTTTTTCACGCGCATAGTCAACATCTATATTGTCCATTCCTACACCGCCACGACCAATAATTTTAAGGGTAGGGCAGTTGTCAATAATGTCTTTTCTAACTTTTGTGGCACTTCTTACAAGCAACACAGAAACCTTATTTTTATTCAAATAATCTAACAGTTGTTCTTGGGCAACAGTGGTTAAATCCACGTCAAAACCGGCTTTTTCAAGCGCTACAATGCCACTTTTGTCCAATCCGTCATTCGCTAATATCTTCATTTTATGTATTTTATTAAATTATGATAATTGTTTTTCAAGTTGTTTCATCGCATCAACCAAAACCTGTACGCTCTCTATTGGCAAGGCGTTGTACATACTTGCGCGGTATCCGCCAACAGATCTGTGGCCTTTAAGTCCGCTAATTCCTGCTGCATTCCAAAGTATATCGAAAGCTTCTTTGTTTGCTTCATCAACCAAATTAAAAGTAGCGTTCATCAGGGAACGATCTTCTTTTTCTGAATAACCTTTAAAAAGAGGGTTTCTGTCTATTTCTGCGTATAACAATGCCGCTTTTGCTTCATTTAATTTTTCAATAGCAGGAATACCTCCTAAATTTTTCAACCATTCCAAGGTCAACATCGAAACATAAACTGCAAAAACAGAAGGTGTATTAAACATACTTTCCTTTGCGATATGAACTTGATAATCTAATATTGAAGGAATTTTTCTTCCTGATTTTCCTAAAATCTCATCTTTTATAACAATCAATGTTGTTCCAGCAGGTCCCATATTTTTTTGTGCGCCTGCATAAATAATGTCGAACTGACTAAAATCTAGCTGACGAGAGAAAATATCGGAACTCATATCACAAATTAATGGACTGTTGGTTTTTGGAAACGATTTTAACTGCGTTCCATAAATTGTATTGTTTGAAGTGCAATGAAAATAATCAACATCCGAAGGGATTTCGAAATTTTTTGGGATAAAGTTATAGCCTTTGTCTTTTGATGAAGCAACTACTTCAACATTGCCTAAAACTTTTGCTTCTTTTATGGCATTTGAACTCCAAGTGCCCGTGTCTAAATAAGCTGCTTTTCCGTCAACTTTTAAAAGGTTGTAAGGAACCCTTAAAAATTCGAGACTTGCGCCACCTTGCAAAAATACAGCAGAGTATCCTGAAGGCAGGTTTAATAATTCTTTCACTAAGTTGCAGGCATTGTCCATCACTTCAACAAATTCTTTGCTTCTGTGTGAAACTTCAATTAACGATAAATCAAGGCCGTTAAAGTTTAATAAAGCGTCTGATGCTTTTTTAATAACTTCTTGAGGTAAGATTGATGGACCTGCACTAAAATTATGTTTTTTCATTTGGCGTAAAATATAAAATTTATGTACGCAAATTTCGTGAAAAAAGACGGAGCAAACCTTATAAAAATGGAAAAATGTGTTAGATATTTAACAAAAATTTGAAAGTGTCAACGCCATCGGCATAGTCCCATAATTTTGGTTGTTGCGTTTGTCCGAATTTCACAAAATTTAAATCGTTTTCGTTACAAACTATACACTGAATGGCTTCTTTTTCAGCTTCTAGTTTTGTCAATAAATTTTCATAGGAATCGTAAAATTCATAAAAAAGGGTTGCAATGGGCGAGGCGTAACTCGGATCTTCTTTTAACATCACAAATCCATTGTCCTGAATTTTGAACAAACTCATTAAATAAATGGCTTTATTATAATCGTAATTGTTTTCGTATTTTTTAACGTTGATGATGTCATTGAATTTAAACAAAGCATTAAAAAGCAGGTCGAAATTAAAATTTACAGGAACAAATATTTTAGAAACGCTTCTGCAGCCCAAACCAAAATATTGAAATATGTCATCGCCCAAAGCTTCCAGTTCCTGTTTGGTTTCCTTTCCGGTAATGATGGCTACAGAATTTTTACTGCTTCTAATGATG
>CAZBGP010000066.1:0-12498 GCA_964491495.1 uncultured Lutibacter sp.
TTAAGCTGTTCGGAAATATTGATTTCATGCAAATTGATATGATCCTCAAGTTCATCAATGGCATTTTCTTGAATGATAAACTGATTTTGATAATGCTCTAATTGCGCCAGCACTTCTTTGTCTGTCCAACGCAACACCAACTCGTTCAACCTGTTTTGCAATGATTTTAGCTCGTCTTCCCAAAAAAGAAGTTCACGTCGCCATTGTTGGTGCTCAAAATGTAAATCCGAATTAAAAATGACATCTCGTTCCATCATAAAATGTTTTAAATTTATTTTATTTGAGTGTTTTTTTTTGCTTTTAACTTTAAAAATTAATCCCTTACTTGAGCCGGAATTTCTTTTATCCGTTTTCCCAATATTTTTTCAAGGTCTTCCAAATAAACCACTTCTTTTTTTAAGAGCAGTTGTCCCAAGCTTTCTAATTTATTTTGGTGTTTCAATAACAATTCTATGGTTTTATTGTAGGAAGAAACTACCAAAGCTTGCACTTCTTTATCAATAATCATGGCCATATTTTCACTGTAAGGTTTTCCCAAAAAGCGTTCATTTTCACCTGTTGAATCATAAAAACTAAGAGGACCAATTTTATCGTTCAATCCGTAATAAGCCACCATCGTATAAGCTTGTTTGGTTACTTTTTCCAAATCATCCAAAGCGCCAGACGACACTTCATTGAAAATAATTTCTTCGGCTGCACGTCCTCCCAATGCGGCACAAAGTTGGTCTATAAATTTGGCTTTGGTTATTATTTGATGTTCTTCAGGAAGATACCAGGCCGAACCCAACGATTTTCCCCGGGGAATAATAGAAACTTTTACCAAGGCATCCACATTTTTCAAAAACCAGCTTGCAACGGCGTGCCCGGCTTCATGGTATGCAACAATTTCTTTTTCTTTGGGTGAAATAATTTTACCTTTTCTTTCCAATCCGCCAACAATACGGTCACGGGCTTCCATAAAATCTTCCTGTTCTACTTCCTCCTTTTTTTTGCGTGCGGCAATCAACGCGGCTTCATTACAAATATTTGCGATATCCGCACCAGAAAATCCCGGACTTAAGGAAGCCAATAATTTTACGTCAACGTCTTTTGCTAATTTTAAAGGTCGAAGATGGACTTCAAATATTTCAATGCGTTCCTGTTTTGTGGGCAATTCCAAATAAATATGACGGTCGAACCTGCCGGGCCGCAACAAAGCTTTGTCCAAAATATCCGCCCTGTTGGTGGCGGCCAACACAATAACGCCCGTATTGGTGCCAAATCCGTCCAATTCCGTCAACAATTGGTTTAAGGTATTTTCCCTTTCATCATTCGATTGAAATGCATTTGCTTTGCTGCGTGATCGGCCAACTGCATCAATTTCATCAATAAAAATAATGCTCGGCGCTTTTTCTTTTGCCTGTCTAAACAAATCGCGAACCCGGGAAGCGCCAACACCCACAAACATTTCAACAAACTCTGATCCCGACAAGGAGAAAAAAGGAACTTGTGCTTCGCCGGCAACTGCTTTTGCCATCAAAGTTTTTCCGGTTCCTGTTGGGCCAACAAGCATAACGCCTTTCGGAATTTTAGCGCCCAATTTGGTGTAGGTTTTCGGGTTTTTCAAAAAATCGACAACTTCCTCCACTTCACTTTTGGCTTCCCTTAATCCGGCAACATCCTTAAAAGTTACCGTGCTTTTTGTGTCCTTGTCAATTAATTTCGCCGTAGATTTCCCGAAATTAAAAATAGATCCGCCACCCATACTGTTCCTTCCCAGTCCACGCAACATAAAAACCCAAAACAAAATAAGGAGCCCGAACGGTACAATATAGGAAAGCACTGCAGTCCAATCTGTGCGATTTTCATAAGCGATTTCTACCCTTTCTTCGGGCAAAAAATTTTGTTGTGTTTGCTGTAATTTGCCTTCAAAACTTTCTACAGATCCTATTTGAATGGTATAATGCGGACCGGCTTCCGCCATAAATCGACCTTGTGGAATATCTTTATATTTTGCAGCGTTAAGCCTGTCTTTTTTGATATAAATTTCTGCAAATAATTTATTAACCACCACAATTTTTGCCACATCATGAGTGCTTAACATGGTTTGCTCAAAAGATAGCCAACTAATTTCCATTGGTTTTGAAACAGACCTGTTAAATAGGGAAAAAAGAATCAAAAAAATAAATAAAACATAACCCCAATAAGGCTTATGACCTCCCTGCAAAGTCGGAAGTTTTTTTTCTTTCGAAAAATCAGTTTCTCTATTTTCCTGACGTTCGTTATCCATTTTTTTCCAACACTATAAATTGATCCAATGCTTCCAGCGCTTCGCAGCCATAAACCAAAGACATACTTCCGCCCATCAAAATTGCCACGCCAATAGTTTCCATAATTTTAGAAAAACTGGCGCCTGCATCCAGGGAATTTTTTATGTGAAAGGGAATACCGCCATCACACCTATTGGTAATGGCAATACCCAACGCAATCAGTTCTTTCGTTTTTATGGTGAGTGCGCCTTCTGAAAATGCGGCTTTTTGCAGGCTGTTAAAATGGGTCATCACCGTTGGAATCTCTTCCTTCATTTGCGTCATTAATTTTTCTAAATCGCTGAAATTTTTTCCGTGGTCTTTAATCATGGCTTCTTGGTTTTAGTAAAAAATATATGTCATCAAAACTACTATTGCATTTTACAAGTTATTGAATCTCATTAACCCTTAAAATGATATATCTCAACTAAATTTTTGTCATATCTGATGGGGTTTCCACTAAAATTGTACGATTTCCTTTTAAAGCAATTGGTTGCTTCATAATTTCTGGATTGTGTTTGATCAAGGTAATCCAATCTTGTGAAGACAATTCAACCGGTTCAAATTTATCTGTAAACGCATGATGTTCCTGATTAACAAGCTCTTTAACCTCGATTCCCAGTCGTTTTGCCAATTCTGCAATTTGGGTTCCTGTAAGCGGTGTTTTTAAAATATCGATTGGCTGAATTGCCAATCCTTCGGCTTTTGCATAAGCTAAAGCTTGTTTTGCCCTAACCGAATTGGTGCTGTAATAAATCGTAATTTGTCTGTCTGATGTTGCTATTTCTCCCATGATAATTGTTTTAAATTATTGTGTTTTTTATATTTTTTTTCTTGTTTCCAGGTGATGTTTTAACAATTGCTTTAAACTATCCAAATAATCCTGCAATATTTTTTTATCGATAGACGGATTGCTTTCCGAAGGAATGGTGACCGGACTTTCATCTAAAAATTGATAGATTTCCGGATAATTGGTTTCTATTGTTTTTGTAAGTTGTGAAATCTCCGTCAATAGATTTTGTTCGTTATTCATTTTCTGATGTTTTTAGTTACAATTCATAAGTTAACTATATTTATTCATAACGCAACGCGTCAATCGGATTTAATTTTGCCGCTTTGCGTGCAGGAAAATACCCGAACGCAATACCAACCAATGCCGCAAAACCAAAACCAATCATAATTGAATAAGGCGCCGTGGGAATAAAAAAATCGGTAAGTTTATAAATTACCTGATTTCCTATTATCCCAAGAACCGTTCCCAAAATACCGCCTGCCAAACTCAATACCACGGCTTCTATCAAAAATTGCGTTAAAATATCGCTTTCCCTTGCGCCAATTGCCAGCCGGGTTCCTATTTCTCGAGTTCTTTCCGTTACGGAAACCAACATAATATTCATAATTCCGATACCGCCAACAATTAGTGAAATACTAGCGATGGCGCCCAAAAGTATGGTAAGTATGCCTGTGATATTCCCAGTAATTTCCTGAAGTTCCACTTGCGTCATCACCTCAAAATCATCTTTTTCAAAAGGCCTTATCTTATGCGATTCGCGCAATAATTCCGAAACTTCAATTTTTGCGTCGGCTACGCTATTTTCATTAAGGGCGCTGGCCATAATCATATCGTAACCGCGACTATGTCCGAATAAACGGTCTTGAATGGTGGTGTAAGGCGCCAAAATTACATCATCCTGATCCTGACCCATCGCACCTTGCCCAACTTCCTTCAGCAAACCAACCACAGTAAACGGAATCTTGTCAAGCCGAATTTGACGACCGATCGGATCTTCATCAGCAAACAATTCTTCCCGGGTAGTTTCACCAATCACGCAAATTTTGTTGGCGGTTTTTACGTCATCTTCTTTGAAAAAATCCCCTGAAGACAATTCCCTGCTTAATATATCGAAATACTCGTGACTCACACCGTAAACTATCGTTGATTTATAACCGATTGGTCCAACAGCCTGCGCACCAACATTCACCAAAGGCGACAATTTTGAAATCCATACTGCATTTTTTTGCAATATGTCAAAATCCTTTTTATCGATGGGCCTTCCCATTCTCACATGCGAGCCGCCTCGATGTTCCATTTTTGTAAAAATCATCACCAAATTGGTTCCCAATCCCGAAATTTGGTCCTGCACTTGTTTGTTGGCGCCTTCCCCAGCCGAAATCGTCATAATTACCGCGGCAACGCCAATAATAATTCCCAAAACAGTGAGTAAACTTCTCGACCTGTTTTTATTGATTGCCTGAAAAGCCACTTTAAATGTTTTAAACAACTGTCGCATTTTCAAATCTTTATTAAACTGTTATTCCCAATTCCTTTAAAGCACTTTCTTTGGTGCTCCTATTTTTAATGAGTTCATCGGTTAATATGCGCCCATCCCGTAAATAAATCATGCGTTTTGCGAATTGCGCAATATCCGACTCGTGGGTAATCATTAAAATTGTTTTCCCCAAATCATTTAATTTTACGAACAAATCTGCTACTTCAATGCTCGCCTTGCTGTCCAAATTTCCCGTAGCTTCATCCGACAGGATAATGGCAGGATCATTTACCAAAGCCCGGGCAATGGCAACTCTTTGTTGTTCTCCGCCGGAAAGCTGGTTCGTTTTATGGTAAATTCTGTTTCCCAAACCCACTTTTTCCAACGCCTTTTTTGCGTGTGCTGAGGGATTTAAAAATTTGCCTGTTCTGTTATAAACCAGCGGCAGTTCCACATTTTCCAGTGCTGTGGTGCGGGAAAGCAAGTTATAACTCTGAAAAATAAATCCGATTTTTTGGTTTCTGATTGCCGCCAGCTCATTTTTATTGAGCTTATTTACGTAAACGCCATCCAAATAATATTCGCCTTCTGAAGTTTTGTCCAAGCAACCCAAAATATTCAGCAAAGTAGATTTCCCTGATCCGGAAGCGCCCATAATGGCCACAAATTCACCTTCTTCAATAACAAGATTGATGGTTGTGAGCGCGTGTACTTCTATTTCGCCATTTTTAAACACCTTGCTTAAATTTTTGGTTTCTATAACCTTTTTGGCTACCATACATTTTTTATTTTTTGGTTTTTAATGCCGTTAATCGCCTTTTGACCTTCCTTCAATGGAATATTATCCATAAACTTGACGATTTCCGATTTCAACCCTGTTTTGATGCCAAGTTCAACAAACTTAAAATTCAATTTTCCGCTTTCATTTTGTATAAAAAAACCATCAATTTTGGGTGGCAATCTCTTTTTGAAATTTGCCGGCGTAAACAATTCTTCATTGTTGATGGCATTGATAAAAACCTTTTGGATGGAATCAGGCAAAAATGCTTCGGCATCTTTCAACAGCATAGGTTTTATTTCTTTCAACATCGCTTCATTTGGCCTAAAACGCAAGGCCGAATTGTTAATTAGCAATACATTTTTCGCAACGTTGGTAATAAATTCTATGTTGGCCGTCATCCCCGGAAGCAATTCCCCATTTTTATTGTCAACGTCAATCACCACCTTATAATTTACCACATTATTAATTTTTATGGGTTGAAGCCTAATTTGGCTCACTTGTCCGTTAAACTGTTTATCCTGATAGGTTTGCACCGTAAAACGCACTTTCATGCCGTTTTGGATAAAGCCAATATCGCTTTCGTCAACATCGGCCAACAATTGCATTTTTGATAGGTCTTCAGCAATCACAAACATTTTTGGCGTTGCAAAAGATGCCGCCACAGTTTGGCCTTCTTCCACGCTTCTGTCTATTACGGTACCGCTAATTGGGGAAGTGATGCGCGCGTAACCCATCGTCACTTTAATGCTTTTTACCGATGCTTCTGACGCTTTTTTTGCGCTTAAAGCTTGATCATAAGAGAATTTTGAGTTGCTGTATTGCTGCTCGGAAATCACTTTTTCCGCAAACAATGCTTTGTCGCGCTCATACTCCACTTTTGCCTGATTTAGTCTGGCTTGGGCAACCGACAAATTGGCTTCGGCATTGGTTAAATTTGTGTACAACAATTTCAAATCCATTTCCGCCAACAATTGTGCGACTTTCACTTTATCATTAAAATCTACATAAATTTTTTTGATGGTTCCGGAAATTTGTGTACCAACCTCAACCGTGTTGATGGCTTCCAACGTTCCCGTGCTAGAAACCACCGATTCAATATCGCCCATATCAAAGGCTACGAAAGTGAAATCGAGTTTTTTGGCTTCCCATTTTGGCTTCATCAAAAAATAAACGACAGCAGCAATGCCTATAACCAGCAACAATATCCAAGTAAACTTTTTCATTTTTTAATCTTTTCCTATTAATAATTGATAATCGTAATAAGTTGTTTTATAGCTTAATACGGCTTGTAACCAACTCAAACGCGACTGTGTATAGGCCAATTCGGCATCATTTACTTCCAAAATTGTTCCCACGCCCAAATCATACCTTTTTTTTGCGAGTTTTAAAGCGTCGGCCGTCAACAGCAAATTTTCTTTTTGCACTTCCGTTTTAAGTTTGGAAAATCGCCACTGAGAAACCAATTCATTCAGTTTCATTTTAATTTCTTTGGTGACATATTCTTGTTCCTCTTCGACTATTTTTTTGCCCAAAGCAACTTGTTGCACCTTGTTTTTTGTGATGGTTCCATTAAATATGGGGAACTGCAATTGCAATCCCGCCAAACTTGTTTGTGTCCAATCATATTCAGAAAACTTAAAATTATTGGCGTGCGCCTGATAATTGTAATTACCGATGGCGCCGAATGTTGGATAATAAGCCGATTTTGCCAATTGGAGTCGGTCTTCATTCAACCCAACAGTCAATTCCAATTGTTTTAACTGGCTGTTTTTTTGAAGCAGTTGCGCAGTTTCTTCCTCGAGCATGATTTCATCACTTCGAATTTCAATAGGTTCTGTCAATTTAAGCGAAACATCAGTATCCAAACCCAACAGCAATTTTAAAACATTTTCTGCCGGAATTAAATTACTTTGCGCTTCCAACAGATTGCTTTTAGCGATGGAAGCCTGCACTTTTGCTGAAGAAACATCAAACTCGGTGAGCGTTCCCCTTTGCAGTCTTTTTTGAATATCAGTCAAAAAAACCTCCGCATTTTCTTTACGCATTTCCTGCACTTTTACAACTTCCTGTGCAATTAAATAATTGAAATAGACTTTTTTTACTGCATTGATAACAGAAAGTTTGACACCTCTTTTGGCTTCCTTTTGAAAATCATATTGGGTTTCCGCCAGTTTTTTATTGGCAAAATTATAGCGCTCATAAATGGGAAGCGAGAGGTTTAAGGAACTTCTGAACTCATTGTCAGAACCCAATTTTACGGGGCTGTTGGCCGTTCCAAAACCTTCCGATAAAAAAATAACTTGCCGGTCGATATTTCTGTTGTAGCTGGAACTTAGATTTAATTTCGGAAAAAAATTGGCTTTGGCTTCTTTTAAAGCGAATTTTGAAGCAATCATTTCATCATTGGCAATGATGATGTTCGTGTTTTGTTCAAACGCCAATGAAATTGCCTCATTTAAACTCAAAGAAATATTTTCTTGTGAAATTACCAAATGACCGCTTAAAATTAGCAGAAAAAAAAGCATCCGTTTCACGCACAACAACTTCATATCACTATAATTTTAAATTTAAATGACATTGAAGCACCATCAATAAGTAGAAAAAATAGCTAATTAATTACTTCAAAATCAGCATTATAATTTTATTTGCAATTTCAAAAGTTTAAAAAAAACTTTATTCCACCACAAACTGACGTACAAATTCATCGGTGTCGATCACCATTTTTGTTACTTCAAAAACTTCTTTTCTGTTTGTTCTAAAAGCTTTTACAAAATTTGTGATGTCATCTTCTAATTGTTGATGTTCGGCCCTAAATTGATGGGAATCATATTTAAAAGGATCTTCCATTAAATTTGCCAAATGCGTCAAATGCTTATCGATCCTTTGCAATAAATCGGTACATTTTTTAGCGGTTTTTAAGATGCTGTTGTCAATGCTGCGCACTGCTTCACTGTCCTTTTTATTCGAAATCCAGATTAAATATTTATCGATTAAATTGTCCAAAAAATTCAAATCATCTCTGTAAAACAACAAATCCGATTTCCAGTGTTTTGTGAGAATATACAACTCTTCCCAATTGGCATCTAAAATATAAGTTCCATTTGGTCTGTTTCTAAAATCGTTCATGGCGGTTTCGTTTTAAGTTAAAAAAAGCACATATCATAAATTTCGATTGCTTCAATAACAAAATTTACACCTTAAATTTAGTAAAGCATTTCACCCTAAAAAATGACCATTATCAATTATTCAAGCGCCAAAAATGAGTTATATCATTCTGCAACTGCATTTGGATTCATATCTTTAATTAATAACCAGCTAAACAACAGTCGATATGAAAACAATAATTTTTGCTGCGGATTATTCGAAAAATGCGGTAACTGCCTTAAAATATGCACATGGATTAAGCTCAAAATTGGGCGCCAATTTGTTGGTGATTCATGTTTACAGCCTTCCGATGATGTTGGGATTGGAATTTGATATTTTTTACGATGAACTCGAAAAAACGACACTTAAAAAACACAATGCAAAACTCAAAAGATTCTGCAGAAAACACTTGGGAAAAGATTTGGCTGCGATAAATGTACAAACCGAGGCTTTTGAAAATTTATCCGTTTCGCACGGAATCCTCGCAAAAGCCAATGTACATAAAGCCTTTATGATTGTTATTGGAATGAAAAAAGAAAGTGCTATTAAAGATCTTTTTATGGGCGACACTTCTATGAGCCTTATTGAAAAAGCACCAAGCCCTGTATTGTTGGTTCCTGAAAATGCCGGCGAAATTCTAAAATTAATCGTTTATGCAACCGATTTTGAACAAGAAGATATTGGCGCCATTTACATTGTTTCCCAAATTGCCAGAAAATTTGATGCCAGAATCACGGTTGTGCATATTGCGCCAAGCATTCAAGGTGACGGAAATTTAAAAATGGATTGGTTTAAAGAAATGGTAAAACAAAAGGTGACCTATAAAAAAATCAAATTTAAAGTGTTGTTTTCCGAAGAAATATTTGAAACGCTTAAGGATTATTTAGACAGCAATGATACTGATATGGTTGCAATGTTGGAACGCGAAAAAAGCGGATTTCTAAAAAAACTGTTTCAGCGTGATATGGTTAAAGAAATGGAATCCTTCGGAAAAATTCCTTTATTAAGTTTTAACGAAGCCAATTATTAACATTTACAGTTTATAGTGCCTTAATCAACTTTTCTTTTTCCAATTGTTTTATAATACTGTTAATATAATCATTTATTGTTGCATTAATTGTTTGAGGATCAACCAAATTCATGGAACCCACCCAAACAAGCGATTTTGTATCGTCTTCATTGATATTATAAATGACAGTTTCAACATTATAAATTTTGTAGTAATCATAATATCGAGGTGTATAATAAATATCTTGGTACCAGTAATAATACCTTCCAAATCGTGACCAGCGATAACCGATAGCTGGATAATAATAGGTTGAATAATCCACTTTTTCTTCAACGCCTTTTACGGATGTGATTAATACGGTATCAAATCCTTCGTTGGCGACTTTTTTAATCATAGTATCAATTTCTGCCTCACTTTTTTTGGCAGTGGTAAAACCATTGTCTAAAACAGTCATACTTTCTGTGGCATAAATATTTCGAAGTATAAATGCATTTTTCAATTTTTCTTCAAATAATTTTCTTGCGGTCAGGTTTTCTGTAATGCCAATCACCAATACTTTTTTCGGTTCAAAAGAAGTGATTTCCTTATTTTTCCAGCTATCGACAAACTGGGTTGAAGAGCAGGCCGCTAAAAACAACATTCCTAAAAATAGCGCTACTCTTTTCATCCCTTTAATTCTATTTTTTATTTGGAACAGTTGATGTCCGAGATTAACCATCCCTTTCTGTCGTAAAATTTGATATGCTTGTTTCATGACGTTAAGTTTTATCCTAAAATTAGCAATCAATATTGTTTTTTACATTGAGAAATATCAGCTTCATTTATTGATTATTATCAGTTTTTGCAAAAATGATGGATGTTGAATTTTGGATTATGAATGTTCAAAGATGACAAAAAGATAAAACTGTATACAATAAAACAGTTTCTCGATTTTGATGAATATCATTTTAATTATCCCAAAGTGTTTCTAATTTAGAATAAAATTCAAGATTATGTCAGTAGCTATTAAACATCCGTTACCTAAACCCATTTTCGAGAAATTGGCCAATACGCATGGACTTCATTGCGTTTCAATTTATTTGCCGATGCACAAAGACGGCAAAGAACAAAATTTGCGCCTAGCGCAGGCCACATTAAAACAATGCATCAGAAAAGTGCAAACCGATCTGGAGCACCATGAAATGGATTCTCAGGAAATCAAAAAATACTTGAAACCTATTGAGGCTTTGGTTTCCGACATAGAATTGTGGCGCAATCCGTCAAACGGACTTGCCATATTTTTGGATAAAAACGGCATTAATTATTACACGCTTCCTATTTCATTTGAAATAAAAACAAACGTGAGCGACCATTTTTACCTGATGCCTTTGTTACCTTTATACCATGAAGATGATGAATATTATTTACTGGAATTGAGCCAGGATTACGTAAAACTTTATGAAGCCAATAAATATGGTTATCAGGATATTTATATTGAAGATTTTGCGCCGGCGCAATTAGAAGAAGCCGTTGGCTTCGATTTTAGACAAAATATGTTGCAATTTAGAGGCGGACAAAATTTTCAGGGAACGGAGACCTTTCATGGAAAAGGTCCGGGAAAAGATGATCTGAAAAAAGAACTTTTCACTTTTTTTAGAGCCATTGACAAAGGCATCCATAAAGTGATTGAAAACAAAAAAGCGCCGCTTGTAATTGCTTGTGCCGATCCGTTGTTTGGAATGTATAAAGAAGCCAACACTTATCCAACCTTACTTGAAAACTATATTGCAGGCGATTCAAAAATAAAACAAAACTGCATCAGGAATCGTGGGAACTGGTTCACCCCTATTTTGAAAAATTTAAAGAAACTAAATTGCTGCAATACAAAGAATTATACCATACACCCAAAACATCATATCAGATTTCAGAAATCGTTCCGGCGGCAGTAAACGGAAAAATAGACACGCTTTTTGTTGAAAATGGCGCAGACGAATTTGGTGTTTTCGACCAACAAACCAACCGACTGATGTTTAGAAAAGAAACGGAGTTGAACAATGATTCTTTGGCCGATTTAACTGCGGTAAACACCTTTTTACAAGGCGGAAATGTGTTCTTTCTGGCACCGGAAGAAATGCCGTATCAAGGGCAAACAATGAATGCTTTATTGCGATATTAAATCGTGTAATTCTCATCCTAAAAACAACATCAAATTAAGGATATCATTTTCAATAAAAAAAGATAACAGTTAATTTCAACAAGAATTATTAATTATAAAATCCAACATTATGTCAGTACTAAAAGTTATTGAACTCATGGGGAATTCCACCATCAGTTTTGAGGATGCCGTTCAAAATGTAGTTAATGAAGCTTCTAAAACGGTGAAAAATATCAAGTCCGTATATATTGAACACTTTCATGTGACAATAAACGGCAATAAAATATCTCAATTTCGGGTAGACACAAAAGTCACTTTCGGAATTTTAGATGAATAGCTCTTTTAGGTTAATTTGTTAGTTTGTAAAATGAGGTGTTTTTAAAGTTGTTGTTATAAATGTAACTTAAAACAGTGTTTGATCAATGCCTCATTTTATTTAAGAATTTTCAAATTTATCCTCGGATAAAAATCCTTCAGCCTAACAACCTTAAAAATTAAAACATGAATCAAATTAAAATATTTAACGAAAATGTGGAAGCCTATGAAGCTTGGTATGAAAAATATCCAGAAGTTTACAAATCAGAAGTTGCCGCCATAAAAGAGCAATTGTTAAAATTACCCGAAAACATAAAAGGCATTGAAGTGGGCATTGGCACCGGAAGGTTTGCGCAAGTATTGGGCATTAAAGAAGGCGTGGAACCATCCCATGAAATGGCTGCGCTCGCATTAAAAAGAGGCATTGAAGTGGTAAACGGTATCGCTGAAAATCTACCTATGAAAGATATGTATTTCGATTTTGTGCTCTTTGTCACCATCTGTCACCTCAACAATGTGAAACGCGCATTTAAAGAAGCGTATCGGATTTTAAAACC
>CAZBGP010000067.1:0-12462 GCA_964491495.1 uncultured Lutibacter sp.
TAAAAAAAATAACCAATGAAAAATTTAAAAATTTATAAAATTTTAAATATCAGATATTTACTATTTGTCTTGGTATTCTATTCAATAAATGGGCAAAGTCAAACCTTAAAAGATTATTTGGTAATTGTTGCCCAAAACAATCCTGAAGTAAAAGCTGCTTATTCCGAATTTGAAGCTGCGATGCAAAAATCACCTCAAGTGAGTTCATTGCCCGACCCAAGTTTAACGATGAGTGCTTTTGGAACTATGATTGAAACCCGACTTGGAGGTCAGGAAGCTCGTTTTACTATTATGCAAATGTTTCCTTGGTTTGGAACCTTGGCCGCAAAAGAAAATGCAGCGAATTTAATGGCTGAGGCTTCATTTCAAAAATATGTAGACACCAAAAATGAAGTTTTTCTCAACATCAAAAAAATGTATGCGGAACTTTATGAGTTAAATCAAATGATTCAACTCGAAGAAAAAAACCTGCAAATTTTAGACACGTATCGGGATCTTTCCCTGAGCAAATTTAAAAGTGGAAAAGGCGCCATGGTTGATGTGGTGAGAATTGATATCAAAAGAAGCGAAAGCAGCACCAATATTCAATTGTTGAAAGACCAAAACCAACCACTTCAAATTGGATTTAACAGTATGCTGAACAGGGATATCAATGAATTTATAAATATTCCCGATTTTTTGCCTGCTGATGAAATTGAAATTTCAATGAAGCGCGACAGTTTGTTTGCCAAAAATCCTAAATTATTGCAATTGGAAAAACAAAAAGCTTCTTATCAAGCCCAACAAATCATTGCAAAAAAAGAAGGCTACCCAATGATTGGCCTTGGTGTAGATTATTCAATTATTTCAAAAAGAGATGTTCCCGATCTTGAAATGAATGGCCAGGATGCCATCATGCCTATGGTGACTTTAACATTGCCAATTTTCAGAAAAAAATACAAAGCAGCGCAAAAAGAAGCTGAGTTGATGGTGCAGGCCACAACGTATGAAAAACAGGCTGTCGAAAATAATTTACAGGCAAGTTACAGTATGGCAAATTACAATTTATTAAAAGCAAAAAGACTGAAGGATTTGTATAAAAATCAGTTGGAAAGCACCGGCCAAGCTATCAAATTATTGTTGGCGGCGTATAGCAATTCGGGAACAGATTTTGAGGAAATTTTAAGCATGAACCAAGATTTACTGATGCTTGAAACGGCAACAGTAACCGCAAATAAAAATGAATTTACGGCACAATCACAAATAGATTATTTACTTTCTAAAGAGGAATAAGATGACAACAAAAACTAAAAATATACTAAAAATGACAGGAGTTCTGCTTGCGGGACTTTTGTTGGGATGGATCTTTTTTGGCGGAAATGATGCACCAAAATCGGTCACTGAAAAAACCGAAGCAACCGTTTGGACCTGCTCCATGGATCCGCAAATACGAATGGCCGAACCAGGAAATTGCCCGCTCTGCGGAATGGCTTTAATTCCTTTGGAAAACAACCATTCAGAAGCCGACCCGAATGCCCTTCAAATGACTGAAAACGCGATGAAACTGGCGAATATTCAAACCATGGTTGTAGGATCAAAAGAAGCCAGCAAGGAATTGCGCCTCAACGGAAAAGTGCAAATCGACGAGCGCAAATTATACGCACAATCAACGCACATTCCAGGAAGGATTGAACAATTGAGCATTAATTTTACGGGCGAAAAAGTAAATCGCGGTCAGCGATTGGGGATGGTTTATTCTCCGGAATTGGTAACTGCCCAGGAAGAATTGTTGCAAGCCTACAGCATTCGAAATTCACAACCGGAATTATTTGATGCCGCAAAGCAAAAACTCAGAAACTGGAAAATTGGCGACAAATCGATAAACAGAATCCTCAGTTCAGGAAAGCCGATTCAGCAATTTCCCATTTCGGCCGATGTTTCCGGAATTGTTACGGCAAAAAAAGTGGAATTGGGCGATTATGTGGATCGTGGCATGCCGCTATATGAAATTGCCGACTTGTCATCGGTCTGGATTCTTTTTGATGTGTATGAAAGTGACATTCCGTGGGTAAAAGTTGGCGATAAAGTGAGCTATACCATCCAGTCTTTGCCAGGAGAAACTTTTGAAGGAACCATTTCATTTTTAGATCCAATGATCAATCCGCAAACCAGAGTTGCCACTGCAAGAATTGAGGTTAAAAATGCAACCAATAAATTAAAACCCGAGATGTTCGCGTCGGGAATCGTAAAAAACAATATCAATAAAACAGGAACCAAGGAAATTGTAATTCCAAAATCGGCAGTGATGTGGACCGGAGAACGATCTATCGTTTATGTTAAAAGCACATCAGAAAACAAAGTGAATTTTAAATTGCAGGAAGTAATGCTTGGGCCTTCACTTGGTGATGCTTATGTGATAAAATCGGGTTTGGAAAACGGTGAAGAAATTGTAATAAATGGTACCTTTACCGTGGATGCCGCTGCGCAATTGGCGGGAAAACCGAGTATGATGAATTCTGAAAGTAATGTTGTCAAAACAAAAAATGACCAAAGTGAAACAGCGGTAAATTCCAAAACTGAAAAAACTGAGCAAGCAGCAATCAGCCCAAAAGCCAAAGAAGCTTTAAAACCGATTTATCAGGAATATTTAAATTTGAAAGATGCGTTGGCAGCCGATAATTTGGCCAATGCAAAAAAAGCTGGAATCGCAATGCAAAAATCACTTTCCAAAGTTGACATGTCACTTTTTTCAGGGGATTCTCATAAAATTTGGATGAAACACCAAAACAATTTGAAGTTGGCACTTAAACTTGCGCCAAATTTCAAAACAATTGAAGAAGTACGTAAAGCGTTTCATTCTATTTCTGAAGCAATGATAGCCTTGACGAATTCTTTCAAACCATTTGGACAAACATTATATGTTCAATATTGCCCAATGGTTGATGGCAATAAAGGCGCAAATTGGTTAAGCCAATTTGAAGAAATAAAAAATCCGTATTTTGGCGCAGCTATGTTGAAATGCGGTGAAACAAAAGCGACAATTAAATAGTTGCTGTACCTTTAAAAAAGGATAAATATTTCAACAATAAACAGAAAAGTAAACGTTAACAAATAAATAATAAAGCAAATTAATAATTACAAAAACAGAATCTCATGAAAACAAAAATTTTAATCGCAGTATTGTCAATCGGACTTTTTACAATGTCAACCGTAAAAGCACAGGAAAAAGCAAAAATGAAAGTTGAAAAAACAGAAAAAGCCGCTTTCGCTTGTCCTATGCAATGTGAAGGTGAAAAAACTTACAACAAAACAGGTTCTTGTCCGAAATGCAAAATGGACTTAAAAAAAGCGGAAAACAAGAAAAAACCTGCATGTTGCGAAGGAATGAAAACGGATTCAGCAAAAATGGAATGCGGTATGAACCACGATAAAATGGCTGAAATGTATACTTGTCCAATGAAATGTGAAGGTGAAAAAACTTACGACAAAACAGGTTCTTGTCCGAAATGCAAAATGGATCTCAAAAAGAAGGACATGAAAAAAGAAAAATAAACGATTTTAAATTGTTCTGATTTTAAAAAAAGGAATGTGTAATTTGGAGCTTCTAAGCATCAAATTCACATTCCTTTTTCTTGCCCAAGTGCAAAAAAAATTAATTAAGAAATTGTTGAAAACACCTTCTAACAGTTAAATAATCACTTTATGAAACACACCTATAAAATATCCGGAATGACCTGTAATGGTTGCAGAACCAATGCTGAAAAAACCTTAAATAATATAAAAGGTGTACAAAAAGCTACTGTTAATTTAGAAGAAGGAAAAGCCGAAGTTGAAATGGAAAACCATATTTCAACGGAAACTTTTCAGCAAGAATTTTTGAAAGCAGGATTGCATTATACGATTACTGATTATGATCCAAACAGTTCCCACGAAATACCGGAAAAACCCATCAGCATAAAGCCAATAAAAGACGGAAACGGAATTTTTTATTGCCCAATGCATTGTGAAGGTGAAAAAACTTATGACAAGGCGGGCGATTGTCCGGTTTGCGGCATGGATTTAGTTGAACAGCCAAAAGCCAATCAGGCAATACAATACACTTGTCCGATGCATCCCGAAATTATAAGCGATGAACCAGGTTCATGCCCAATTTGCGGAATGGATTTGGTACCAAAGGAACCAACAGAAAGCGAGGAGGATAAAACCTATTTGAAATTGCTAAAAAAAATGAAAATATCGCTCATTTTTGCGATTCCTGTGTTTATTATTTCAATGACTATGCATCTTCCTTCAAATCCGCTTATGAATCTGATGCCCCAAATTTATTGGGATTGGTCACAGTTTGTATTAACGCTTCCTGTAGTTTTTTACACCTGCTGGATGTTTTATGTGCGTGCCTGGAAATCAATCATTACCTGGAATCTAAATATGTTCACTTTGGTGGGCATAGGAACTGGCGCCGCATTTTTATTTAGTATTGTCGCACTCCTATTCCCCGATGTTTTTCCGCAGGAATTTAAAAGCGACATGGGCGGCGTAGACTTATATTTTGAAGCAACAGCCGTTATTTTAACGTTGGTGTTGCTGGGACAATTACTTGAAGCAAGAGCACACAGCAAAACCAGCGGCGCCATCAAAGAATTGCTGAAACTTGCACCTTCAGAAGCCACTTTGGTTGTTGACGGGCAAGATAAAATTGTATCTATAAATTCCATAAAGAAAGACGATTTGTTACGTGTAAAACCGGGAGAAAAAATTCCTGTTGACGGTGTAATTGTTGAAGGGAACAGCGGCATTGATGAATCTATGATTTCCGGAGAGCCTATTCCTGTAGATAAAACCGTTGGCGACAAAGTAAGTTCGGGAACCATCAACGGCACAAAATCATTTGTGATGAAAGCGGAACGCGTGGGTTCAGAAACCCTTTTGTCACAAATTATTAAAATGGTGAGCGATGCAAGTCGGTCCAGAGCACCTATTCAAAAATTGGCGGATACCATTTCAAAATACTTTGTGCCCATTGTTGTTGTAGTTTCCATCATCACGTTTATTGTTTGGGCATATTTTGGACCAGAAAAGAATGCTCTGGTTTATGCTTTTGTGAATGCCGTTGCGGTTTTGATTATTGCTTGTCCGTGTGCCTTAGGATTGGCGACGCCTATGTCGGTAATGGTTGGTGTTGGCAAGGGAGCACAAAGCGGAATTTTAATTAAAAACGCCGAAGCACTTGAAACCTTGAACAAAGTGACTGTTTTAATCACCGACAAAACAGGAACGCTGACAGAAGGAAAACCATCCGTTGAAAAAGTTGTTGCTTTGGAAGGAGATACAAATGATTTATTGCAGCAAATCGCTTCCTTAAATCATTATAGTGAACATCCATTGGCACAAGCCGTTGTGAATTATGCCAAAGAGAAGAAAACAGCACTGACTAAAGTAGATGATTTTGAAGCGTTAGCCGGAATGGGTGTTACAGGCACTGTTGCAGGAACCAAAGTTGCTTTGGGCAACAAAAAATTGATGGAAAAAATAAATGCCTCGGTTTCAGCAGAATTAGAAACTCAAATTTTAGCGGAACAAAAATTGGGTAAAACAGTTTCCTATATTTCCATTGGCAATAATGCTTTGGGTTATGTGAGTATTACGGATGCCATTAAAAAAACCAGTATCGCTGCCGTTAAAACTTTAATGGATCAAGGTGTTGAAGTGATTATGTTAACGGGCGACAATGAAAATACCGCCAAAGCGGTTGCCGAAGAATTACATTTAACCAACTTTAAAGCAGGCTTTTTACCGGAAGATAAACTGGAATTTATTAAAAAATTACAGGCGGAAGGCAAAATAGTTGCCATGGCCGGCGACGGAATCAATGATGCTCCGGCACTTGCCCAATCAAATGTGGGTATTGCAATGGGAACAGGAACCGACGTAGCCATTGAAAGTGCAGCAATGACTTTGGTAAAAGGCGATTTGCAAGGGATTGTAAAAGCAAAAAATTTAAGTCACGCCGTGATGAAAAACATCAAACAAAATCTGTTTTTCTCCTTTGTTTATAATGTATTGGGCGTACCGATTGCCGCTGGCGTTTTATTCCCAATATTTGGATTGTTATTATCACCCATCATTGCCGCTTTGGCGATGAGTTTTAGCTCTGTTTCGGTGATTGCAAATGCGTTGCGTTTAAGAAATTTAAAACTTGATAAATAGGTATACTTATTTGGCAAATATTTTAAGATACGATCGCTATAATTGAAAAAAAACACTTTCCATTTTACTGGAAAGTGTTTTTTTTATTTATATGATAAAGCGTGCCTTATACTCTATTTTTGTGCCTTACAAATTCGCCACCAGCCAATTCCCAACTTCACTTGTTTTATAGGCTTTGTTTTTTCCTGATAAATCTTCCGTCACGATGCCCTGCTCCAAAGATTTATTGACAACTTCCCTAATTGCTTTCGCTTCATCTGTTAGTTTAAAAGTGTCTTCAAACATCATGGCAGCCGACAAAACAGTGGCCAGCGGATTTGCGATATCTTTTCCTGCAGCCTGCGGATAAGAACCGTGAATTGGCTCATACAAAGCGTTTTTTTCTCCTACCGAAGCGGAAGGCATCAAGCCCATAGAACCAGAAATTACGGAAGCTTCATCGGTTAAAATATCTCCAAACAAGTTTTCGGTGATTAACACGTCGTAAGAATTTGGCCATTGCACCAAACGCATGGCAACCGCATCAACAAACTCATAAGAAACGGTGACTTCCGGATAATCTTTTTCCATGGATTGTACAGTTTCCCGCCACAATCTTGAAGTTTCCATCACATTTGCCTTATCCACACAACACAATTTTTTGGTGCGCGTCATCGCCAATTCGAAGCCTTTTTTTGCCAGTCGGATTACTTCTTCCCGGGTGTAAGTACAAGTGTCAAATGCCGTTTCACCGCCATCTTTTCTTCCTTTTTCACCGAAATAAATGCCACCGGTTAATTCGCGCAGGAAAACCAAATCGGTACCTTCAATGCGTTCTCTTTTTAAAGGAGAATTGTCTATCAATGAAGGAAAAGTAAATGTGGGTCTGATGTTCGCGAACAATCCCAATTTTTTACGCATTTTGAGCAAACCTTGTTCCGGACGCACTTTTGCGGATGGATCATTGTCGTATTTCGGATGTCCGATGGCGCCAAACAAAACCGCATCGGCGTTTAGGCAAATTTCATGGGTTTCATCAGGATACGGATCGCCAACGGCATCAATGGCTGCAGCGCCTGTAAGGGCTGGTTTCCAAGTTATTTCATGGTTGAATTTAACTGCAACCGCATCACAAACTTTTACGGCCTGGGCGATTACTTCCGGACCAATTCCGTCGCCGGCTAAAAGTGCTATTGTCAATTTCATATATAGATCTTTATTTTTTTTGAAAAATTATAAATTTTGGATTTTAGATTTTTGGATTATTTAAACGCAAAGTTCCCAAAGATAAAACCGCAAATTGCGCTAAAAAAACCATTTTCAATTTGAATTATTCATCATTAATTATTAATTCAACCTGTGTTAAGGATTGAAGCGGAAATCCCGGCATTGCGAGGTTTGTGAAGCAATATGTTCAACAGATTGCCACGCTCCGCTCGCAATGACGGATTGCAGCGAAAAGCCTGACCCGCAGGGGAACGCCCAAATTTTTATTACTTTAAATATTCAACATTTTTTGGGTGGCCTTAATTGCTGACACCGTTTGGTCTGAATCCAAGCCCCTTGTAATGAACCTTTTTTCCTCATTTTCCCAGGTGATGATGGTTTCGCACAAGGCATCGGAATTGCTTCCCGGCGGAATCCTAACGGCATAATCGACCAATTTTGGCAAGGTTTTTTTCTTCTTTTTGTATATTTTGTGCAAAGCATTCATAAAAGCATCAAACTGTCCGTCGCCGAAAGCATGTTCTTCAAACAATTTTCCATCCATTTTTACGGCAATTGTTGTGGAAGGTTTTAACCCCTTGGAATGCGTTAAAACGTAGGACTCAACTACAATCTTTTCCTGATAAAGATTGCTGTTGAGCACATCGGAAATGATGTAAGGCAAATCTTCTTTTGAAACCAGTTCCTTTTGGTCGCCCAGTTCAATAATGCGCTGAGTCACTTTTTTTAAATCTTCCTGGTTTAGTTCGAGCCCTAATTCCTGAAGGTTTTTTTCAATATTCGCCTTTCCCGAAGTTTTTCCCAAGGCATAAGCACGTTTTCTTCCGAAACGTTCGGGCAACAAATCGTTGAAATATAAATTATTTTTATTGTCGCCGTCGGCGTGAATTCCGGCAGTTTGAGTGAATACATTTTCGCCGACAATCGGCTTGTTTGCAGGAACCCTGATGCCCGAAAAAGCTTCAATCAATTTGCTGACAGAATACAAAGACGTTTCTTTTACAGAAATTTCAACCTCATTTTTGTAGAAATCGTTTATGACCGCAACAACGCTCGCCAATGGGGCATTTCCAGCACGTTCTCCCATTCCGTTCACGGTTATGTGTAATCCTTTTGCACCAGCATCGATGGCTTCCATAACATTTGCCACGCTTAAATCGTAATCGTTGTGCGCATGAAAATCGAAATGCAAATGAGGATATTTTTCCGTTATTTTTGAAAAATACTGATAGGTTTCTTTGGGTGTTAATATGCCAAGCGTATCCGGCAACAAAATTCTTGCTATGGGCTGTGTGGCTAAAAATTCTAAATATTGGAATACATATTCGGGTGAATTTCGCATCCCGTTGCTCCAGTCTTCCAAATATACATTGGTGGTGATTCCTTCTTTTTGCGCCAATGCAATCGTTTCTTTTATTTCGGTAAAATGTTGCTCGGGCGTTTTTTTAAGTTGGTGTGTTAAGTGGTTTAAGGAACCTTTGGTCAATAAATTTTGGACCTTTGCGCCAGCTTTTTTCATCCAATCTATCGACTGGCCGCCATCAACAAAAGTGAGCATTTCCACGCGATCAAGATAGCCATGTTTTTTTGCCCATTCCGTGATGTTTTTTACCGCCTGAAATTCGCCTTCCGAAACTCTTGCAGATGCAATTTCAATCCTGTCCACATGAAGTTCTTCCAGTAAAAGCTTTGCAATGGTCAACTTTTCTGCTGCTGAAAAAGAGACTCCGGAGGTTTGTTCACCATCTCGAAGTGTGGTATCCATGATTTCAATTTTTCTTTTTTTCATGTCGAATCATATTTATTGCAATTTTTCCTGCGAAAGAAAAATAACGGGAATTCACTTGGGTTATAAATTATGTATTTAAAAAGGCCTTGCTTCTGCAAATTCCTGAATTTCTGTTTTCATTTTTGTTAAATAATCTATGTCGTCATAGCCATTCAACATATTTTCCTTTTTGTAGGAATTGATTTCAAATGATTCCTGATTGCCGCTTTCCAATAAAGTAATGGTTTGATTTGGCAGGTTGACTTCAATTTCCGTTTCAGGATTTGTTTCAATCGCCTTAAAAATTTTGTCTAAAAATTCGGCACTCACCTGAACCGGCAATACCCCAATATTTAAACAATTTCCCCTGAAAATATCGGCAAAAAAGCTTGAAACCACGCATCTGAATCCGTAATCATAAATTGCCCAAACGGCGTGTTCTCTTGAAGAGCCCGATCCGAAATTTTTTCCACCCACCAATATTTTTCCTTTGTAAATAGCGTTGTTCAAAACAAAATCCGCTTTTGGCGTATTGTCTGGATTGTATCTCCAATCCCTGAAAAGATTGTCGCCAAAACCTATACGCTCCGTTGCCTTTAAAAAACGCGCCGGAATAATTTGGTCGGTATCCACATTTTCAACTGGTAAAGGCACTGCGGTGCTTTTTAATATTTCAAATTTATCGTAAGCCATTGTTTATTTGTTAAATGTTGTATGTTATTTGTTGCTGATTTTTTTGTTTTCAACTTAATCCTATTTGACTTTTTGTTTCAAGTTTCAAGTTTCAGGTTATCAACTTGCCGGTGCCTATATAATGTTGAGCGAATTAGCCAATTTTTTATAATTATTTAAATGAATACATTTATAATTATTGAATTTTCAAAAAAATCTTTTTCCGCTCCCTAAATAGTTCCCCCTTCGGGGGCTAGGGGGCTTTATAATAAGGTTCTCGGATCGGTTAAAACACCTGTAACTGCAGTTGCTGCAGCCACTAACGGACTTGCCAACATGGTTCTTGAACCGGGACCTTGTCGTCCTTCAAAATTTCTGTTTGAAGTGCTTACCGCCACTTTTCCGGCAGGAACTTTATCGTCGTTCATCGCCAAACAGGCTGAACAGCCTGGCTCGCGCAATTCAAATCCGGCTGCGGTAATAATATCCAGCAAGCCTTCTTCTTTTATTTTCGCTTCCACATCATGCGATCCGGGAACCAGCCAAGCAGTAATATTATCCGCTTTTTTTCTTCCTTTCACAATAGATGCAAATGCCCTAAAATCTTCAATTCTTCCGTTGGTACAACTTCCCAAAAACACAAAATCCACTTTTTTTCCGATCATTCTGTCCCCTTCATGAAATCCCATATATTCCAAGGATTTTCTGTACGAAGCAACGCCGCCTTCAACCGATTCCGCTTTTGGAATATAGCTTGAAATGCTTGTTCCCATTCCCGGATTTGTTCCGTAAGTAATCATCGGTTCAATATCGCTTGCCAAAAAATTGATTTCCTCATCAAAAACGGCATCTTCATCGCTTTTTAACGTTTTCCAATAATCCATTGCTTTGTCCCAAGCAGCGCCTTTTGGCGTAAACAATCTTCCTTCCACATAACTGAAAGTTTTTTCATCAGGGGCAATAATTCCGCCGCGCGCACCCATTTCAATGCTTAAATTACACACGGTCATTCGGCCTTCCATACTCATATTTTTGAACACATCGCCTGCATATTCCACAAAATAACCTGTGGCGCCCGATGCTGAAAGTTTAGAAATCAGGAACAAAGCCACATCTTTTGGCGTAACTCCAAAACCAAGTTTTCCGTTTACATTGATGCGCATTTTTTTCGGCTTTGGCTGCATAATGCATTGTGAAGACAGCACCATTTCAACTTCCGAAGTTCCAATACCAAAAGCAACAGCACCAAAAGCGCCGTGGGTTGAAGTATGCGAATCTCCGCAAACAATGGTTGCGCCCGGAAGCGTAATTCCGTTTTCCGGTCCAACCACATGGACAATTCCGTTTTTTTGATGGCCCAATCCCCAATGCGTAATGCCCCAATCGGCCGCATTTTGTTCCAATGCTTTTAGCTGATTTGCGGATAACGGATCTTCAACCGGTAAATGCTGGTTGATGGTTGGCGTATTATGGTCGGCTGTTGCGAAAGTTCTGTTAGGATACAACACCTTGTTATTTCTGCTTTTTAAGCCCAAAAATGCTACCGGACTCGTCACTTCATGTATCAAATGGCGGTCGATAAACAACACATCCGGCCCGTCATTAATTTTTCGAATAACGTGTGAATCCCATACTTTATCAAATAATGTAGTACTCATTTTAACTATTTTTTTTGTCAATTTCTTATTTGCGGTCAATTTATGCTTGCAAGAACGGGTGCAAATTTATAAAAAACAATAAAAATGTCAATTTTATTATTTAAGAACTACGATACCCAAACAGTTTTTTAAATGCATTTATAAATGGTTTTGCTGATTTGTGATTTTGCAGGTCCATTTCATTTTTATTTTAATTTTTTTCGATGCCGCTTTAAGGGAAGTTGACATCGTTAAATACGATTATTTAATTGCTGATTTCTTCTTGTAAATAAGCAAGATTATTGGCTATGATTCAATAAAAATCAATTTTTAATGAAAAATTAATAGCATTTATTTCTCTTTTGATTTTTGAAAACAAACTCTATTCTTCATTAATTTGGTAAAAATCACGACGCATTTTCTAAATGTTACACCTTTTCTGTGGTAAATTACTACGACATCCAAAAAACTTAATGTACATTTATTTGAAGATTTTATTGCAATTATTGCTAAAATGAATCGAAATTCAATCAGATTTTCCCCAACAATTTTTCGCCTTTTAGTCAATTTTCAAATTAAAATCAAACAAGTGCCTATTGTTTTCGATCGCTGAAATCCGTATCTTTAAAGTGAAATTAACAAAAGCACCATGAAATTAATTTCTAAATTTTTTATTTTTATCCTTCTTATTTCCTGCGAAGAAAAAGTGCAGCCGCCAAAAATTGTTCAGCTTCCAAAAATTGAAATTACAGAGGCCGGTAAAATTATCCCCATCGATTCCGCTAAAATTGCCAAAATAAAAGATTCGAGCGTTATTGCTTTTTATCGAGCCAACCAAAATAATACTTTTTGGATGATTGATTCCAATCGAAAAAAAATTATAATGCTTTTCAACAGTATAGAACAAGAAGGTTTATTTCCAAAAGATTTCGACTTAAAAAAAATAGAAACTTCAGAAGATAACTTAGAAAATTTAACAGATTCAAAATTGGT
>CAZBGP010000068.1:0-11078 GCA_964491495.1 uncultured Lutibacter sp.
TTCAACCAAATGCACTAAATTGTATGTAAATGAGTCGTAATTGTCTATGATGAGTATTTTCATTGTTTAAATTTTTTCTGCTAAAATCAGCGCTTTTTTTAATGCCGCCAACTTGTTATTTACTTCCTGCAATTCGCCTTCTTCGGTCGAATTGATCACAATTCCCGCTCCTGCCTGATAAAACAAGGTGTTGTTTTTGCTCACAAAAGAACGAATGGCAATGGCCAAATTCACCGTATTGTTTAAGCCTATAAATCCGACCGCACCGCCGTAAAATCCGCGGGTTTGGTTTTCATACGTATCAATCAATTCCATCGCCTTAAACTTTGGCGCGCCGCTTAAGGTTCCTGCCGGAAACGTGTCGCCCACAATTTCAATGGCTTTTCCTATAGGTTTTCCCTGAACGGTTGACACCAAATGTATCACGTGGCTAAAATATTGCACTTCTTTAAAAACTTCAACACTTACGTTGCTCGCATGTTTGCTTAAATCGTTTCTGGCCAAATCAACTAACATCACATGTTCGGCATTTTCCTTTTTGTCTTTTGATAATTTTTCGCCCAGCAAAATATCCTGCGCCATAATTCCGGTGCGTTTAAAAGTTCCAGCTATCGGGTTGATGATGGCTTTTTCTTCGTCAATTTTAATTTGCGCTTCTGGTGAAGAACCCATCAATTTAAAACTTCCATAATCGAAATAAAACAAATACGGCGACGGATTTATGGAACGCAAAGCACGGTAAACATTGAATTCATCACCTTTAAAAGATTGCTGAAACTGACGCGATAACACCAATTGGAACACATCGCCGCGTTTGCAATGTTCTTTTGCTTTAACCACATAATTTTTAAAATCGGCATCGGTACAATTGGAAGATTCTTCGCCGGCTGTCTCGAAATTGTACAATCCGTAAGTGCGTGCGTTGATCAACGTTTCAATTTCGTGAATTCTTGACGCTTCGCCTTCAGCTATATTTTCAATTAAAATAAGTTCATTGTTAAAATGGTTGATGGCAATGATGAATTTGAAAAAGCTAAACTGAAAATCGGGAATTTCGGAAGCCGCTTTTTTGGCATTTAATTTAATCGTTTCAAAATACTGAATCGCATTGTAAGAAACATAGCCGTAAAATCCGTTGAAACCTTTTATGGCGGCATCGCAATCCACTTTTACCGTATTGGTGTAAGATTCAAAAATCGGATAAAAATCGCGATTTATTTCCTTGCGGTCGTGTTCCGTATTTTTATAATGATACGTAAATACATTATTATCAGCCTTTAAGGTCACCATAGGTTCGGCGCAAATAAAGGTGAAACTTTCCTCTTTACTGTGATAATCAGAGCTTTCCAGCAGCAAACTGTTGGCGTATTTGTCCCTGATTTTCGAATACATTCCAACCGGCGTTATCGTGTCTGCCAAAAGCGTTTTAGAAATTGTCTTAAATTTTAATTCTTTCATCTGTTTAATTTTATTTTTTAGCGGTACAGATGCTGTTCGCTATTAATCATTCCTTTTTGTGTCAAAATTTGCAATGCTCGTTTCATCTGATTATTTTGAAATAAAAAAGGACTTACCGCGAGATAAGTCCTTTTGTTATATATTTTAAATATAAATATAGTAGTTTCGGCTCGCTTATAAATTAAGAGAGTTCCACCACCAATTAGTATTTGTATTTTTTAAATTCATTTGCTGCAAATTTAGCATAGATTTTTAAATACACAAATTAAATGTAAAATTTATTTTGCGTATTTTTGTTGAAAACCTTTCAATGAAAACAGTTAAAACACGAATTCTAATTTCATTTTTGCTAATTTTCTCTACCATAAATGGGCAAGAAAAATTAATAGGAAACAAAGATGTAACAATAGAAAACAGAGATCTTTCGGAATTTACTAAAATTGAAGTGATAGATGACGTGACTGTTTTATTGGTTTATAACGACAAACAATCCGTACATGTTGAAACCGATTCCAACGTGCAAAGTGCCGTTATTACTGAAATTAACAATGGATCGCTTGTTATAAAAACAAGTGCCAAAATAGTTCGCACCAAGGAATTAATCGTTCATGTGAACGTAAACAGTGCATTGGATGAAATTTATGCCTACAACAAAGCCAAGGTAAAATCGAACAATTCTCTTCGCATAGATACTATCACTTTAAACGCATATGACGATTCAAATTTCAGTTTAAAACTGAGCTCGAAAATTGTGCGCATCAATGCAAAAAAAACAAGCAATTTAGAATTAGAAATTTTGAGTGATGACACGTATATCACTTCAGAAGAATCCAGCGATTTAAAGGGAATTATTGACACCAAAAATATTGTTATTCATACCTTGGACAAGGCTTCCGTTAACATAAGCGGCAATACTGCCAGTTTTGAATTGGAAACTTTACACGACAGCGCTTTTAAAGGAAAAGATTTCAAATCTACAACGGCTGTTGTTAATACTTCAAACAATTCTATTGCGCATATAAATGCCACTGAAACAGCAGATTTATCAATAAAAAATTCAGGTGAAGTTTACTTATTTTCAAATCCAAAAATCACTTTGACCGAATTTTTTGACAAAGCCAGTCTTCTTAAAAGACAATAATTAAACAATTGTAAAAATAATATTTTGGGCGTTCCCGCTGAAAAAGCGGTCGGGTTTTTCGTTGCAATCTGTCATTGCAAGAAATATTCAATCTTTTAATCAACTTACGAAATTGCAATGACAAGATTTTCACTTCAACCCCTAACGCGAATTTCGATATACAATATTAAATATTAGAAGTACAATATTAAAAGTTTTCACTTCCGTCTTCAGTCTTCAGACTATTAGATCAAATCAAACTCAAAATCTGAACCACGATAATCAACAAAACCATCGCAATTGGATACACTGTTGCATAAGCAATAGCTGGAGCATCAGAATCTACCATATTGTCTGTTGCCGCCAAACCGGGTGTACTCGTCATACTTCCCGCAAGGGTTCCAAGTAAGATAAGTAAGTTTAATTTATAAAAATATTTTGCGGCTATGGTTGTGATTATCATAGGAATCAGCGTAATTAAAGCTCCATAAGCAAATAATTCTACGCCATATTGCTGAAAAGTACTTTCAAGATGGGAACCAGCGCTGGTGCCGACTGCTGCCAAAAAGAACAACAACCCAAACTGTCTCAAAATTTGATTTGCTTCGCCGGTCATCGTCCACATAATTGGTCCGGTTTTTCCTGTTCTTCCCAAAATTAGCGCCACAATTAAAATTCCTCCTGTCAATCCAAGTCCGAATGAAAAATTATCAAAATTAATGCTCATTTTCCCAACCAATATGCCTAAAATAATTCCCAAAGCTATGGGTAAAAAATCGGTGCTTGAAAGTTTGTCATCACCAAAAATACGGCTTACTTCCGACATATTTTCTTTAGTGCAAATCACAATTAACTTGTCTCCAAATTGCAATTTCATCGATGGGCTTGGTGAAATATCGATTCCTGATCGCCTAACTCTTGTTATGGTCGCATTATAAGTTTCTAAAATTTGAAGCTGGCCCAATGTTTTTTTAACTACCTCTTTATTGGTCACTAAAATGGAACGCACATCGTATTTGGTGTCTAACGGAATTTCTTTTTTTGTTTCGGGTCCCACTAACAGTTTAACTCTTTCCAATGCTTCATTCGAACCAACTGCTCTAATTGTATCGCCTTTTTGCAGAATAACTTCGGCTTCAGGAATAATTACAATGTTTTCATGCATAATCCTTGAAATAACGGCTTTGGTCATAAAACGAATGTTTAAATCTCCCAGACTTTTGCCTATCACATTTTCATTTTCAACCACAAAATGTTTGGCTAAAATTTCTGGATATTGGGCTGTCATCTCAGCATTATATGTTTTTTCCTGCTCTTTGATGTTTATGCGCAGAATTCTCGGCAAAAAATTCACAAAAAGAATGACACCAATTACACCAAACGGATAACCGATACCGTAACCGATAGATGCCAAAGGAGAACCTGTAATGTCAATGGCTGTTGCCAAACCTGGCGTGCTGGTTAAAGCACCATTAAGCAATCCGATAGCTAAATTTTTATCAACGCCTAAGAAATAAGTAATCAGAAAAGTGATTAAACCTGCGCTAAGTATAAGCATGGTCGCTAAAATAGCCAGTTCGCGTCCGTTCCGTTTAAACGATTCAAAAAAACTGGGCCCTGCCTGAATCCCTATAGTAAAAATGAAAAGCACCAAACCGATATATTGAAAATCGATAGGAACAACCACCCCATAATGCCCGAAAAATAAGGCCACAAAAATTACGGCGGAGACATCTAAAGAAATCCCTTTTATTTTAATTCGACCAATAATAAATCCAATCAATATAATTAGAAATAAAACGAAATAGCTATTTGAAAACAAACTCATGACTTTAATTTAATTAGGCAAAATTAAAAACTTAATAGGTGCAAAACCTATTATTGACACTACTATTTACGAAAACGATTGCAACAATTGATGGATAAAAAAAAGCCTAATTTAATAATTTTAGGCTTTTCTTTATAATTCTTGTTTACTAATCCAGCGATCCCAAATAACGCTCGGCATCCAGAGCGGCCATACATCCTGTGCCAGCAGCCGTAACTGCCTGTCTGTATTCTTTATCCTGCACATCGCCAGCTGCAAAAACACCAGGTAAATTTGTTTTGGTGGATTTTCCTTTTGTGATTAAGTAACCCGTTTCATCCATATCCAAAATACCTTTAAAAATTGTAGTGTTTGGTACGTGTCCAATCGCAACAAAAACACCGGTTATATTAATGACTTCCTTTTTTCCTGTTTTATTATTTACAACGCGAACACCTTCAACAACTTTTTCACCCAATACCTCTTCAATTTCGGTATTGTACTTTACTTCAATATTGGCTGTTTTATCAACCCTGTGTTGCATGGCTTTTGATGCCCGCATAAAATCTTTACGAACTAAAATAGTTACTTTTTTACAAAGGTTGGCCAAATAAGTTGCTTCTTCTGCAGCGGTATCACCGGCTCCCACAACAACAACTTCCTGACCTTTATAAAAGAATCCGTCGCAAGTTGCACAGGCAGAAACGCCTCCGCCAATTAAGCGCTGCTCACTTTCTATCCCTAAATATTTAGCGGTTGCCCCTGTTGAAATAATGATGGTATTTGCCTCAATTTGAATAGATTCATCAACCGTTACTTTATGAATGCCTCCAGCCTCTTTACTGAAGTCCACACTGGTTACCACACCAAATCTTACTTCAGTTCCAAAACGTTCGGCTTGCTTTTTTAAATCTTCCATCATCGCAGTTCCGTCGGTTCCTTCCGGATATCCGGGAAAATTATCGACTTCAGTTGTGGTAGTCAATTGGCCGCCCATTTGCATTCCTGTGTACATCACTGGTTTTAAATCGGCCCTTGCGGCATAAATTGCTGCGGTATATCCGGCAGGACCGGATCCAATGATCAAACATTTTATTCTTTCAATTTTATCAGACATGATCCGTTTTTTATTTTAATAGGTAACAAATTTATGGCAATTAATTAAAAGTCTTCGCCTTTGTCCATTATTTTTTATGATGCCATTATCACCAAATACATTAAGAAACAAACTTTGTATTATAAATTGAAATTTATGGTAAATTTGAGTCTTAGAATTTAAATAAAATGAAGGCATATAAAACCATCAATTCATTGGAGCATCTTGAAAATATCTTACAGGAAACAACCGCCGTTTTGTTGTATTTTTCAACAATATCTTGCAATGTTGGTGAAGCGTTGGAGCCTAAAGTGCACGAATTACTGAATGCAGATTTCCCAAAGATGGATTTTTACAAAGTTGATATGAATTTTTCTCCTGAAATCGCTGCAAAATACAGTGCCTTTGTGGAGCCTACGATTTTGGTGTTTTTTGAAGGCAAAGAAACCATCAGAAAAAGCAGAAATATTGGCATTTATGAATTACAATCTGCCATTTTGAGACCCTACAAACTTATTTTCGAATAATTGCTTGTTAAACTTATTTTTAGCCCTATATTTGCACACCGAAATTATTCGGGGTGTAGCGTAGCCCGGTTATCGCGCCTGCTTTGGGAGCAGGAGGTCGCAGGTTCGAATCCTGCCACCCCGACCAAAAAAACTTTTCACAGACTTTGTGAAAAGTTTTTTGTTTTAAGTTGATTTATCATTATTTCATTTAGATATAGGAATATTTAAATTGAGGCTTGGAATTATAAATAATTTTTGTATTCGAATAAAATAAAAAAATATAACACACTATTAAAAAGTCACAGTTTATAATTCCTGTTACTGACGCAAATTAACAGAAGACCATTTTGGGTATCTACCCCGCTAGGAAAATTAAGTTTGGTACACATTATATAGCACTCTGGCCTGGGTAAACATTTTCAAACTCCAACATTTGACGAATACAGGTATATTATTACAAAAAAAGTGTTTTACAAAAAATTTGCAAAACACTTTTTTAATTGTTGAAATTTAAATCTAGATAAGAAATATTGTCAAACTCATAGCACCTTGAGCTCCTATAACCAAACATTGTTCAATATCTGCTGTTTTTGAAGGACCCGAAATAAAAAGCCCAAAAGTTCGCGTTCTGTTTGCTATCATTTTATATGCATGATGCATGTGCTGACACAAATCCTTTTTCTGTAAAATGAGTACCAAATCATTGGTGATAAAAGGCAATATTCTTATTGAAAATTGTTCATCAGAAATCCATATGGCGCCATTTTCGGCTACGCCAAATACGCCTTTTAGAATTGCCAAATCCAAATTTTCAAGATCTTTTGGTTTTGTTTGTTCACTTATTTGCACATTACCCAAAACAGATTCCGAAATTTGAGAAAAAATTCTTTTTGCGTTCGGATACCTGTTTTTAATTTCAAGATCTAGGTCTTGTATTTGGCCTAATTCTTTGATGTTTCCACCAACTGACTCAACATTTTTTTTGAAGGTTTCCACTAAATTAATCGTTTCTTCAAAAGAATTTACATCAATTTCAGGCAATGATATCAATGTTGGTTTATTTTCTTTAATCGACTTTAAAATTGATGATTTACCCATTATTTTTTCTGTTTTTATACCATTGATCAAAGTTACCATTTTCAACTTTTGGAAACTCTCTCGATTTTCCCCAAGCATTCAATTTTGAATAAACCATAAATCTAGGTGCATATTTAAGCATCCATCTTACAGAGATTCCTAATACTGCATATAATTTTGGTTTTGCCAAAACCATTCCTGTTATTTTAAGTATTGTTTTTTTAATTAGCGGTTGCTTTTGCTCTTTTGTGATGATTTGCCTCCATTTGTACAATTGTTCATGGATATTAATTTTAACTGGACAAACATTTGAACATGAACCACATAAAGTTGATGCAAACGGAAGGGAACTGTGCTTTTTCATATCCATTCCTGGAGATAAAATAGATCCAATAGGACCCGGAATAGTAGCATTATAGCTATATCCACCACTTCTTCTGTAAATAGGGCAAGTATTCATGCAAGCGCCACAACGAATGCAACTTAGAGAGGACCTAAAATCCTCACGACTTAATTGTTCGGTTCTTCCATTGTCAACAATAACAATATGTATTGCATTTCCTGGTGCAGGTTTGTTAAAATGAGAAGAATAAGTGGTGATTGGTTGTCCTGTTGCACTTCTTGCCAACAAACGTAAAAACACACCCAAATGCTCTTCTCTGGGAATGATTTTTTCTATGCCCATACAAGCAATATGTACCTTTGACAAGTGCACGCCCATATCTGCATTGCCTTCATTTGTGCAAACTACAAAACCACCGGTTTCGGCAATAGCAAAATTAACACCAGTAAGGGCAACATCTGCGTTAAGAAATTTATCCCTTAAGTGCTTCCTGGCTTCATTTGTTAAATACTGAGGATCTCCATTACTAGGTTTTGTTCCCAAATGCTCTTGAAACAAAACATCTATTTCTTCCTTGGTCTTATGAATTGCAGGCAATACAATATGACTAGGCGGTTCTTTTGCCAATTGCACAATGCGTTCACCTAAATCCGTGTCAATTACTTCAATGCCTTTAGACTCTAAATAAGGGTTTAAATGACATTCTTCGGTAAGCATCGACTTACTTTTAACAACTCTTGTAGCATTGTTTTGTGTAAGTATTTTATAAACTATCTTATTATGCTCTTCCGCATTTGAAGCCCAATGCACTTCAATTCCATTACTTTGGGCATTTTTTTCAAATTCAACTAAATAGTTATCTAAATTAGACAAAACATTGGCTTTAATTCCGGAGGCTAAATCTCTCAGATATTCCCAGCCTTTAACATGGTGAGCAGCAGTATCTCTTTTTTCTCGAACATACCACAATGCTTTATCATGCCAATTTACTTTTGCCTCATCTTTATTGAATATTTCTGCTAGTTTTGAGTGACTCATCATTATATACAGCTATTTAAGATTTCGGCAATATGCATTACCCTCAAAGGTTGGTTATTCCTATTTATTAAACCATCTAGATGCATTAAACAAGAATGATCAGCACCAGTGATTACTTCAACACCATTGTCTAAATGGTCCTGAATACGGTCTTTACCCATCTTTACGGATATAGCCTCTTCGAAAACTGAAAATGTGCCTCCAAACCCACAACATTCGTCTTTCCTTGTTAAAGACATCAATTCAATTCCTTTAACTTCTTTCAATAATTCTTCTTCTGTGGAATAATAATCATCCATCCTTTCAGAACAAGACCCCAATTTTAACCCTCTTAAACCATGACAGCTTTTATGCAATCCGACTTTATAGGGAAATGAAGCCCCTAAATTTGTTTTACCTAAAATGTTGACAATAAATTCGCACAATTCATAAGAATTTTTTCTGACATTTTTAACGGCTTCCGTCTGCTCTAAAATATCAAAATGTTCTTTAATATGATGAATGCAACTTCCTGATGGTCCAACGATATAATCGTATTCTTTAAAATTTTCAACAAATACCTGACAGGCTCCTTTTGCATCTTCTTCATATCCAGAATTTCCCAATGGTTGTCCACAGCAGGTTTGACCTGTTGGATAATATACTTCTACGCCCAATTTCTCTAATAACTCAAGAGTCGCAATACCTACTTTTGGATATAGTTGGTTGATATAACAAGGTATAAAAAGACCTACTTTCATCTGTTTAAATTTTATTTTTTAGCGGTAACAGCTACTGTTCGCCATTAATCATTCGTTTGTGTGTCAAAATTTGTAATGCTCGTTTCATTTGAATTATATTTTAATGATTACTATTTCACAATAATTATATTTATTGCTTTAATTTACACTTAAAAATTTAACGAAGTGGCAAAAAGAAATCTTACATTATTAACATTATTTGTGTTTTGAACTTTTGTGTAATCTACATTTGTAGTTCCATAAGCGGCGGTATCATAAGACACTTCACCTCTAAACCTAACCAAACCATTTCCATATTCAATTCGTGGGGAAATTCGATAGCTGAAATCAATATCAGTTCCTCTGGCATACACAGCTCCTGTGATAGGATTATCGGCTCCGAAATTTTTGGTATATCCCGCAAATATTCCTAAAGTTGTTTTTTCGCCTATAATACCTGAATCAACATCAAACCAAGCACTTCCTGCGGTAAAATTGGTGTATTCATTTTCTCCCTTATTGTTGGTTCCAGAAACGCCATAACCTCCCAACATCACAAAATTAAACAGATTTTGTCCGTAAATCCCTCCAATTCTGATGGCCGCTTTATCTATTTTAATTTTACTGAATAAACTTAACTGATAGCTCCCTAAACTTTCTTCGGATTTGTATTTTAATCCGCTGACCATATAAGATAATTGTGGTTTTAATGTTTTATAACCAATGTTGGCACCGATTAAAAAATTAGATTTCAAGCCTAAAACATAAGTTGCATTAAGCTCAGGCATAGCCGAGTTTCTCAAATATTCAGTTGATGGGCCATTTGGTCCGTTAGATTTAAAATCCAGTTCCGTAGATGCAGCAATGGATAATTTAGAATTGGCTGTTGCACTATAACTATACTTAATTTGTGCACTTCTTTCCAAAGGAAAATAAGGCAAACCCGCATTCCAAGATGCTACTTGAGGAAATGCATCCAGCGTAAACATAGGATGCCAATATTGTCCGGCCATTAGTTCTGTTTTGTCCCAATTTAATTTCACCATTGCATGGCGCAAACGAAACAAGCCAATTTTATCATCTGCCGTCCCCACAAAGTCACCTTCCAGTAAACCGGAAACTTTTGCATTTAAAAACCTTGGTGCTGTAACCATAATTCGGGCTCTGGAATGAATGTTTAACATATTAAAATTGGATTTCGCATTGATGTCTTCCCCATTTGCATCTAAGTCCTCATTTTTAGGAAATATAAGCACATTTCCTTCTCTTGCAGAAACAGTTTGCCTCGTGTCAAAAATGCTTTCAGCCCAAATATGGCCACCAATTTTAACAGATAATTTTTCTTCTTCTTGTGCTGTAGAAGTGTTTGGCACTAAAAAAAGCGCTAAAAAAGAAAATAGAATTACATAATTTTTCATTATTTAAAGTTTATTAATTAATTTTTGGTGTTGTTGCCAAATCAATAAGATTGACAATTGATTTAAAATCAGTTTTACTGTTTTTACTTAGTCCTATTTCGCAAGTTCTGCTGGTTGCATAACCGTCGGTTACGCTTTCCGGAATTTGTTCGTCCAGGGTTCTCAAACCATGCTCATTGAGTTCAGGGAAATTAAAACCTTTATTTCCTGCAAAACCGCAACAATTGGTTTTTGGCGTATACACTACTGTGGAACACAATTTTGCGATGGCATATAAATCCTCATCAATGCCCATTTTTTTCAAACTGCATACAGAAAATACAGCAACTTCTTTGTCAACGGGTTTAAAATCTAATCTATCAAGTAAAAAAGCAGTGGTGAAATTGGTGATGTCATAAAGTTTTAAGGCTGAATTTTGCATAGATTCTCTCATTTGCAGTGAACACGGACTCATATCACACAAAATAGGATATTCTCCGTTATTGCTTGCCTT
>CAZBGP010000068.1:11088-12427 GCA_964491495.1 uncultured Lutibacter sp.
CCTTTAGCAAACTTTGGAATAATTTATCAGAAGCCGTATGAGCAGATTCTGCAAATCCCAGCGACTTAAAAGCAAGTCCGCAACATAGGTTTTCGCTGGCTTCAGGATAAATAATCTCACAATTGGCTTTGTTTAAAATTTTAACGGTTTTGTTGTAAACCGTGTCTTCATCTCCATAACTGTTTGAAGCACCCATCATTTTATTGATACAGCTCGAAAAATAAACCACTTTTAACGCATTTGGTTTTAAACTGGATTGCTTTTCAATTTTAACATGGGCAGCTTTGGGCGTATATTTGGTCCATTCCATTTTTTGCCCCAACATAGAAGTCGCCGCGCCAACCACTTTATTATAGGCGTTATGGCCTATAACATTTGCAATGGCGTGACTTACATTTAAACCAACATGAACACCTTTTGTGGCCAAGCTAAAATTGTTGACAATCAGTTTGGCAATTTTATTGCCGGAATGCTTTTTGGCTCTCACGCGTTTTACATAATCACCTGTATCAATATTTACCGGGCACGCCAACATACACAAACCGTCTGTGGCGCACATAGAATCGAAACCATATTCAAAAGATTTTTCCAATTCCCGGGCTTCTTTTGAAAATCCTTCGGCATCTAACCTGCTCATTTCCCGATGTAAAACAATACGCTGTCTTGGCGAAAAGCCTAAATCGTAAGAAACACAGCTTGATTCACAAAAACCACATTCAATACATTTATCAATCTGATCATCGGCTTTTGGCAACGGTTTCAGGTTTTTTAAATGAACTTTTTTATCATCATTAATAATGACACCCGGATTGATAATTCCTTTTGGATCAAAAATTTGTTTGATCTTTTTCATCAAAATATAGGCTTCTGAACCCCATTCTTTTTCAACAAATGGCGCCATATTTCTTCCTGTTCCGTGCTCAGACTTAAGGGCGCCGTCGTATTTATCGACTACCAAAACGGCCAACTCATCCATAAAATCTTCGTAACGTTTTATTTCTGAAGCCGTTCCAAAATCCTGCGTAAAAACAAAATGCAGATTTCCATCCAAAGCGTGGCCAAAAATTACGGCCTCATTGTAATGGTATTTTTTAAATAAAGCTTGTAAATCTAACGTTCCTGCTGCCAATCTTGGTACAGGAAATGTGATATCTTCAATAATAACTGTTGTCCCAATTTTTCTGATGGCGCCAATTGTTGGAAACAATCCTTTTCTTATTTTCCAATATTGATTGTATAAAGAAGCGTCATCCGTAAATTTGAAAGGCAATTCTGGTTTTATGTGATTGATGGATTTTTCAATTTCATCAATTTGTGCTGCCAATAGTTCCTTATTGGG
>CAZBGP010000069.1:0-12088 GCA_964491495.1 uncultured Lutibacter sp.
AAAAGAACAGGAAATACGATTCGTTTCGATACTTCGGCAGATTCCTTAAAAACCAACGCTAATTTTAAAATGGCCTATTTGGTTGGGGCTGGATTGGATGATATGCTGCCTTCAGAAAAAATTAAAAATCTATATCATTTAAACGATGAAACTATTTTAATTGTCGACAGTTTGGGGATTTACAAGTTTAATTCGGTAAAACCAACAATTGTGATTTTGCGACACTCACCAAAAATAAATTTGGAAAGATTATTAAAATATTTGAAGCCAAAAATGATTATTGCGGATGGTTCAAATTATAAAAGCTACTTGAGCGATTGGGAACAAACGTGTCTGAAAAATAAAACTCCTTTTCACAATACACTGCAAAAAGGAGCTTTTGTTCTTAATAAATAACTTTTTTATTCCTTAAATTCATACTTAAAATTGGTAGTGTACTCATTAAATTTTTCCTGTGAATTTAATTTTTTATGATCATCATTTTTAAACATTTTTAAATAAAGTTCCAGCTGCGTTGGTGTTCTGTAACCTGGCAATGGCGTAATAAAATCAGCCTTCTCATCCAAAAATAATAAGGTTGGATAAGCTCTAATTCCAAAAAATCCCGACAACTCGTGGGAGCTGTTTCTTCCGTTTGAATTTGGGTTAAAACCAGGATTTGTATACTTTTTTCCTTTAAAATTAACAGTTTCATTGCCTTCTGCATTAAATTTAACCGAGTAATAGTTTTCGTTCATGTAGGCAATCAAATCAGGGTTGGAAAAGGTGTTTTTATCCAACAATTTGCAAGGTCCGCACCAAACGGTATAGGCATCAACAAATATTTTTTTAGGCTTAACTTTTTGAGCTTCAACAGCTTCCTCAAAACTCATCCACTTTATTCCTTGTGCAGAAATTGAAAGGCTGAATAAAGTGATCATTAAAATAAGTATATTTTTCATCTGTTTATTATTTATTTTTTATTGGTACATCTGCTGTTCGCCATTAATCATTTCTGTGTGTATCAAAATTTGTTATGGCTCGTTTCATCTTCATTTAATTTTATTTCTTTGAACGTTTGACGCAATAATGTTGCCAAATTTACAAAGTTTTTAAATTTATTTCACGCCGTGCATTAATTTTTTCAAAACCGGATTTAACGATAACGCAATTAGACCAATAATGATTGGCACAAACGTAAATATCAGAAAGAAAGTTGAGATGTCATATTTCTCTGTAATATCATCAATCATCGCACCCATTTGTCCCGATGTTTTGTTACCGATGGCCAATGCCAAATACCAAACACCAAACATAAACGCAATCATTCTTGCAGGTACTAATTTACTCACGTATGAAAGTCCGACAGGTGACACGCAAAGTTCTCCCAACGTATGAAACAGGTAAGCGAGTATCAGCCAAACAATGCTAACCGATGCTGTTTTGGCACCTTGCGGAATTCCTGCAGCACCATAAGCCAAAAAGGCAAAACCGATTCCCAGAAAAAACAAACCGATGGCATATTTATTGGCCGGTTTCGGATTGTACTTACTTTCCCACCATTTTGAAAAAAGTGGTGCAAAAGCAATAATAAACAAAGAGTTTAAAATTAAAAACCATGTTGCGGGTATTTGAATTTCATTGTCTTTTTTTCTTACCACTGTCGCATCAATATTTGTGTTGATTAAAGCAGCCTGTTCGGTTGTTAAATATTTATAATTTACCCCTTTTTTATCAATATCGATAATGGCTATTTTGTCGTTTTTAACAAAATCGCTGAACGTCCTAATCACGGTTGTATTGTCGACCAAAACTGCATTTTCAGGAATAATGGTTGCCGAAGTAATCGGAAAATCTTTTACGGTTGTCTCACCATTATCATTTGTTTCGGTAACCTGATAGGTTTTATAGCTTATTTCATAGGAATACGTATTGAAATTTGTGTTGACTTTCCAAATAATCAATCCCCAAATGATGATGAAACTAAAGCCCAACACCAAATTTGACCATAAATATTTTTTGAAGGTTTGTTTGAACAGCAAAAACAGTACCCACGTAATTATTGCAACAGGTACAATGGTGATGATTACATCAACAAAATTAAAAATCATGGCTGAATTTCCCGACAAGATTCTGCTGGTGTAATCTTTTGCAAAAATACTCATAGAACCACCGGCCTGTTCAAAAGAAGCCCAGAAGAAAATAATGAAAAAGGCAAAAATCACCACGGCAAACATTTTGTCTCTGGTAACCGGACTGTACCTTACAATTCTTGATCCCAAAAGGTAAATAAATAGCAGCAGCGTAATAATGATGGTGGCACTCGAATAATCAGTCCCGCCAAATTCTAAAAAGTTAACGGCTCCAATTTTAGACAAAGGATCGTTTATAACCCAAGTTAAACCGGCAACGGCAACAATAATAATTAAAATCCTGTCTATTAATGTAAATGGATTTAACTGATCTTCGACTTCTGTTTTTTCATCAATTTTAATGGTTTTATCTTCTTTATTTGGTTTTTTTCCAACTTCACCAAAAATACCCTGGGCCAAGGTAAATTGCAGCAAGCCCAAAAGCATAAAAATCCCTGCCAAACCAAAGCCCCAACTCCAGCCAAGAATTTCGCCGGCATATCCGCAAAGCATAATGCCTAAAAAGGCACCTGCATTTACGCCCATATAAAAAATGGTGTAAGCACCATCTTTTTTCTCCGGAAAATCTTTGTAAAGAACGGATATGAACGAAGTCATATTCGGTTTAAAAAAACCGGTTCCAATAATCAATAAAGCCAAACCTGTGTACAAAAAAAACGGGTTGGATTCGATAGCCATACTGGCGTGGCCCAAGGTCATAATAACTGCACCAATAATAATGGCACGTCTGTTTCCTAAATATTTGTCGGCCAAAGTTCCGCCGATTATTGGCGTTAAATATAACAAGGCAAGATAAGTTCCATACAATGCCAACGCATTTTCACGAGGCCAATCCCATCCGCCAATTCCCAAAGCGCTTACTAAAAATAGCACCAATAAGGCGCGCATTCCATAAAATGAAAATCGTTCCCACATTTCTGTAAAAAACAACACGAAAAGTCCGGCCGGATGACCTAAAACCTGTGTTTTAAAAAAGTCGTTTCTTGAATTGTCCATAAGTATTTTTTATGCGTCTATTAAAGTTTGCAATTTAAAAAAAACGCTTCTAAACTAAGAAGTGTTTTTAGATAATTAAAATTATAGTTCATTTGCCTCTTTTGGTCGAATAACCAATCGGTCATAAACGGTTAATGCGATAATGGTAACGATACCAATGGCAACAATAACATACCAAATTTTGTTCGGATTATAGGTGTCCCAAATGAATTGCGTCATTTCATTTTGTGTCATCCCCAATTTTTCTGAAGCTGCCGCGAAATAATCGTTTTTTGAAAATTCTTTGGTTACTTCAGGCATTGCTATGGCTCTTTTTGCCATTTCTGTTTGAAGCAAACTCAATTTATCGGACCAGGCTTGGTATAAATTTCCGGAGATAAAGGTGGTAATAAAATTTCCTAAAAAGATGGGTAAAAAATAGGTTCCCATATACAAAGCTTCTTTCCCTTTTGGAGAAATTAAGGCAATAAATGAAGAAAATGTTGGATTTGTCATCATTTCACCTACTGCAAAAATCACAATCCCTAAAATGGTAAACAATCCGTTTCCTGTGTAAAATGTAATTCCAATACCAATGGAAGCAATAATAAAACCAGTAATCATGGCACTTACATGTCGCATTTTCAACACAAAATAGGAAACCATTAATTGAAATAAAATAATGGCAAAGGCATCAATGTTGATCAGCATTTCAGGGTTCACAGAATCTCCGCCGCCGCTCATAAAACTTGCCAGCCAAGGAGAAACTTGTGCAATGGAATCGTGTAATGCTCTTGTGTTTACCCAATCTTCAATAAAAGTTGGAAGCGTATAAAATAACTGGTTAAACATCGTCCAAAAGCCAATCATAATAACCAATAAAACAGAAAGACGTGTGTCTTTAACAGCTTCCCAAATATTTTTTATTGAACTCTGTACAGCTTCTCCAATAGATTCTTCTTTTTTGATTCTTTCACCTTCCTTGAAGAATAGTAATAAAATAACAAGATTTATTCCAATGACAATTGCGGCTTGCAGAAAAACTATTTTCCAACCGAATTGCGTTCTTAAAGTTGAAGAAAATGCCGGACCTATAAATCCGCCAATATTCACCATCATATAAAAAATCCCAAAACCTAAAGTAGAATTTGATTTGTCGGTGTTTTTTGTAATTATGGCCGAGGCCACAGGTTTAAACATTGCAGCGCCTAAAGCAACCCATAAAAACACTAAAAATACAGTCGTGAAACTGGTCACTTCTCCCATAAAATAATAGCCGGTTCCCAATAAAACATAGGCTATCGTTAAGGAAAGTTTGTATCCGATTTTGTCGGCAATCACGCCTGTAATAATTGGCAGAAAATATAAAATTGCGGTAACAACGCCCATTATCTGGCCTTTCTCAATATGTGAAAACCCCAAAGCACCTTCATCAGTAGAGCCGGTTAAATAAAGTGCCAAAACGGCAAACATTCCATACCAGGCCCAACGTTCAAATAGCTCCATCATGCTGGCTATCCAAAAGTTGCTGTTGTAGGATTTCATAACGCCGAAAAACGATTTTTTTTCTGTACTCATTTTAGAGATTTTAAATGGTTATTGTTAAACACAAAAAAGCCCAGGCAATGTAATTACCTGAGCTTTTTTTATTAAAATAATTGATTTGTAATCATATTTTAGTGAATTCCTTTCATTGCTTTATTTAAGAATGGAGACAATATTAACAGACAAACTCCTGATGCCAGCATCAATCCGGTAATAAAAGGATACAATGCGAAATCATATTTTTGTAAAATACTTTCCAACATCCCAGCCAAATAGTTACCTGCCGCAAAACTCGCCATCCACAATCCCATAACCACCGAAACCAATTTTTTCGGCGCTAATTTGGTAATCATCGATAGTCCGATAGGCGATAACATCAATTCACCAAAGGTTAAAACAAGATAAACTACAACCAACCACCAAGGTGAAACTAAATTTCCTCCATCTGCGGCGTTGCTTGCCTGTGTCATGATAAAAAATGCCAAAGCACCTAAAAACAATCCGATAGCAAATTTTAACGGTGTTCTTGGGTTAAATTTCATCGCATCCAATTTAAGCCACATGACTGAAAATATTGGGGCAAAAATTAAGATTGCAAGCGGATTGATATTTTGATACCAAGACGCCGGAACTTCCCAACCAAATAAAAGTCGGTCTGTATTTTCTTTCGCAAACAAGTTCATCGTACCACCGGCTTGTTCAAATCCTGCCCAAAAAGCAATGTTGAAAAATGCAAGCACCAAAATAACAATCATACGTGTCCATTCCGCCGAGCCGTTTGTTCCTTTTTTAATGGTATACCCTAATCCGAGTACTAAAGCTGCAAATCCAAGATAAGTAATAATGCTTGTAACGTTATCAGGCAACATTCTCCATACAAAAATAATGGCCAAAGTGGCAACAACCAAGGCAATGGAGTAGGTAATTATATCGCGCCAGTCTTTGCCGTCCAAAATAAATTTATCATCCGGTGAATTAGGGGGAAGTCCTTTTTGTTCAAGGGTGCTTTCATTAAATTTTAACCAAAGCACGCCTATAATCATACCTACTGAAGCTGCTAAATAACCGTAGCCCCAAGAAACGTTTTCACCTAATGCTCCTGCGATAAATGGCCCTAAAATTGCGCCAAGGTTTATTCCCATGTAGAAAATATTGAAAGCCGAGTCTTTTCTTGGATCGTTATCATCGTAAAATTCACCAACAATGGTTGAAATATTTGGTTTGAAAAATCCGTTACCTATAATAAGTACACCCAAACCAAAGTTAAACATAAAAAGACGTGTTTCAGCATCTACGGAACTTACCAAAAAGGCACTGGCAGCTAGCAAAGATTGCCCAACAGCCATTACCAAACCTCCAATGTAAACTGTTTTTCGTTTACCTAAAAAACTATCGGCCACCCAACCGCCTAAAATTGGCGTTAAATAAACCAAACCTGTAAATATGGCATAAATCGCCAATGATTCTTCCCTGTTTAATCCAAATCCTCCGTTTGCTAATTCTGCGGTTAGATAAAGGGTTAATAACGCGCGCATTCCATAGTAACTGAAACGTTCCCACATTTCGGTTGCAAACAGCGTATAGAGTGCTTTTGGATGTCCTTCTTTTATTGTTTTGTCAGCCATAATAATTGTTTTAGGTTAAAAAAATTTAAAAATAGTTTTGGTTAATTAAAGTTCAGTATTTGATATTTTTCTGATTAAATTTTCTTCGATAAATCTAGTCATTTTTTCGTATAAATGAAGCCTTGTATTTTTTCCGGTGTAAATTCCGTGATTTCTGTCGGGATATATGGCCAAATCAAAGGGTTTATTTGCTTCTACCAAGGCATTTGTCAAGCGCATTGTGTTTTGAACATGCACATTGTCATCGCCGCTTCCGTGAACCAAAAGGAAATTTCCTTTTAATAAATCGGCGAAATTCAGTGGTGAATTTTCATCGTAACCGCTTGTGTTTTCCTGTGGCGTTTGCATATAACGTTCTGTATAAATGGAATCATAAAAACGCCAGCTTGTTACCGGCGCCACAGCTATGGCCATTTTAAACACGTCATTTCCTTTAAATAAGCAGTTGGCCGACATAAATCCGCCGTAACTCCAACCCCAAATTCCGATTTCGTTTACATCAACATAAGATCGTTTTCCAAGTTCCTTGGCCGATTCAATTTGGTCTTCAACTTCGTATTTTCCCAATTCTTTGTAAGTGACTTTTTTGAAATCGGCGCCTTTATAGCCAGTTCCTCTTCCGTCAACACAAACAACGATATAGCCTTTTTCTGCCAAATGCTGGTACCAATAATCGTTGGCAGCATTCCAGGTATTGCTCACCGATTGTGATCCCGGACCAGAATATTGTGTCATAAAAACCGGGTATTTTTTGGCGGCGTCAAAATTGCTTGGTTTGAGTATCCAGGCATTGAAATTACCATTTTTTGTGGTTAAAACAAAAAATTCTTTTTTGGAAGTGTTGTAGTTGGCTAATTTTTGAGAAAGTTTGTTGTTGTTTAAAATTTCTTTCAGCTGATTTCCATTGCTTTGATGAAGTGTATAAATCGGAGGCGTATTGGCATCAGAAAAAGTATTGATGAAATAGTTTAAATTTTTACTAAACGATGCTTCGTTTGTTCCCGATGCATTTGTCAATCTTTTTTTGTCTTTTCCATTTAATTTGATGGAATAAATAGTTCTGTTGATGGATCCATCTTCAACCGATTGATAATAAACGATTTTGCTTTTTTCATTTACACCATAAAAACTGGTCACTTCCCAGTTTCCTTTTGTAACCTGGTTGATGAGTTTGCCTTCTTTTGAATAATGATAAATATGGTTAAAGCCGCCTTTTTCGCTGGCCCAGATAAAACTGTTGTCGGTTAAAAAAGTCAAATTGTCCTGAATGTCCACAAACGCTTTATCAACTTCATTCAACAATATTTTTGAAGTAAAATTTACAGCATTCACCGCAACTAATTTTAAATCATTTTGATGTCTGTTTAAGGTGATAACGGATAAAATTTCAGGATTGTTAGTCCATTTAATTCTTGGAATGTACTCATAATTGCCAAGATCCATTTTTATGGTTTTGGCAGCGGCTACATTGTAAATATTTAGTGTTACAATTGAGTTTTTTTCACCGGCTTTCGGATATTTGAAAACCTGTTGGGTTGGGTATAATTCGCTGCCCACAATATCCATGGAGAAGGTTGGCACTTCGGTTTCATCAAACCTTAAAAACGCAATATTTTTGCTGTCCGCGCTCCATTCAAAAGCCCTGACAAACGAAAATTCTTCTTCATAAACCCAGTCGCAAATACCGTTGATAATCTCATTCTTTTTTCCGTCCGAAGTAACCTGGATAACTTCGTTGGTTTCTAAATTTTTAATAAAAATATTGTTGTTTTTGGCATAAGCCACTTTTTTACTGTCGGGAGAAAAAGTTGGTTCCTGAATTTTTTCCTTGTCGATTAAATGCAATGTTTTTGAAGCCAAATCATACACGTAAAAAATACCCAAACTCGAATGTCTGTAAATTGATTCTTCCTCAACGCCTAACAACAACTTGGTTTCGTCATTGTTAAAAGCGTAGCTTTCAAAATAGTTAATTTCGCCTAAATCTTTGCTGTTTACAATGGTTTCAACCTTTTCCAAGGTAGCGTAACTGTATTTATCAACCGTGGTGCTTCTGGTATTCCTGTCAAAATTCAGCAAGGAATAAAAGTTACCATTCATTGAATTTAGTGAATTCATGCGTTCTGTTGAAAACGAGCCGTTCCAAATTTCTTCTAAAGCGATGTCTTTTTTTTGTGCTGTTGCCAATGAGGTGATGGCAATAAAAATAATAAGGAGTTTTTTCATTTAATTATGAGTTCTTAAAATAATTGTCAAGTTTAAGAAAAATTTAGCAAATCACGTATGAAAAATGTCATTAAAATTAACAATATCTGAATGTGCTGTATTTTCTATTTAATAAATTATCTTTGTGGCGTTCATAAATATTAGTCAAAAATGTCAAAAAATGTTAATGGGTTTTCAAAATTGACCAAGCTTGAAAAAATAGACTGGCTGATGTCTCATTTCTTCAATAATGATAAGAAGGCCAAACAGGTTTTGTTGCAGTATTGGAATCAGAATGAAATATTACAGAATTTGCACGATGATTTTATTGAAAATACCCTAACGAATTATTATTTGCCATTTGGTGTTGCCCCAAATTTTGTGATTAACGGAAAGAAATACACCGTTCCATTGGTTATTGAAGAAAGTTCGGTAGTGGCCGCGGCTTCTTTGGTGGCGAAATTTTGGAGCACTCGGGGCGGATTTAAAGCCACTGTTATTTCCACCACTAAAATTGGGCAGGTACATTTTATGTATGAAGGTGAAAAAACGACCCTTGAAAATTATTTCAATTCAAAAAAGACCGAATTTTTTAAGGCTACCGAAGCCATCACCAAAAATATGCGCAAACGTGGGGGTGGAATTTTAGATATTGAGTTGCGCGATAAAACTGCGGAACTTGAAAATTATTACCAAATACACGTCACTTTTGAAACTGCCGACAGTATGGGCGCGAATTTTATAAATTCTTGTTTGGAAGTGATTGCAAAGGAATTTGAGAAAGAAGACATCCAAATTGTGATGAGTATTTTGTCCAATTACGTTCCGGAATGCTTGGTTCATGCAGAAGTAAGCTGTAATGTGGAAGATTTATATGCTGAAAATTCAGCAGCTTTGGCACAAAAGTTTGTGCAGGCCATACAAATTGCCAATGCGGAACCGCACAGGGCTGTAACCCATAATAAAGGAATTATGAATGGCGTTGACGCCGTTGTGATTGCTACAGGAAATGATTTTAGGGCCATTGAAGCCGGAGTTCACGCTTTTGCGGCTCGCTCTGGAAAATATAAAAGTTTGACAAATGCCAGCATCGAAAACGGAATTTTTAAGTTTTGGATTGATATTCCGTTGGCTGTGGGAACTGTTGGCGGATTAACATCCTTGCATCCTTTGTCGAAATTATCCTTGCAATTGTTGGGAAATCCTTCCGCAACAGCATTGATGGAAATTATTGCCGTGGCCGGTTTGGCGCAAAATTTTGCTGCTTTGCGGGCTTTAACAACCGCCGGAATCCAAAAAGGCCATATGAAAATGCATTTGACAAATATTATCAAGCAATTGGGTGCAAGCAACAAGGAAAAGGCATTTTTAATTGATTATTTTGAGCACAAAACCATCACGCACAATGCTGTGGTTGAGGCGTATAACAAACTGGTTCAGGACAAATAATGGAATATTACAGCAATGGGAAGTTATTATTAACCGGTGAATATTTTGTGCTGGACGGCGCAAAATCTTTAGCGGTTCCAACAACTTGCGGACAAGATTTAACTGTTGAACTCATTCAAGAACCACAATTAATTTGGCAAAGTTTTACCAATGAAGGAGAATGTTGGCTCGAAGCCATTTTCGATTTGCCTAAATTGCGATTGGCGAATGCCACATTTGAAGCAGTTGAAGATGGAGGAAAAGACACGATTGCTGAAAATTTAAATAAAATTTTAAAAGAAACCCGAAAGTTGAATCCGGCATTTTTAAATTCGGAAAAAGGATTTTTAGTGAAAACAAAATTGGATTTTCCTAAAAACTGGGGATTAGGATCTTCTTCAACCTTAATAAACAATATCGCAAATTGGGCAAAAGTGAATCCGTATGAATTATTGGAAAAAACTTTTGGCGGCAGCGGTTACGACATTGCCTGTGCACAGCACAATTCGCCCATTTTATTCACAAAACACAATTCAGAAATAATTGTTAAAGAAGTGAATTTCAATCCGAATTTTATGGATCAATTGTATTTTGTGCATTTAAATAAAAAACAAAACAGCCGGGAAGGCATTGAACGTTATAAAAAGCTGAAAGGAAATCTGACTTCAGAACTCAAACAAATATCCGAATTGTCTGAAGCTTTTTTAAGCTGTAATAAATTATCCGATTTTGAAAAATTGATGATGGAACACGAGCTAATCGTTTCAAAAACGATACAGTTAAAACCGATACAACAAGAATTATTTCCTGATTATTTCGGACAAACAAAAAGTTTGGGCGCTTGGGGTGGCGATTTTATTTTGGCCACGGGAAATGAGGAAACCCCAAATTATTTTAATCAAAAGGGATTTCAAACTGTAATTCCTTATCGAGATTTAGTCTTATAATTTTTTATAAATAATAATAAAGCCAAAACGATAACGGAATTACTAAACCAATTAATGTTAGCCAGAGACCTCTTCCTTTAATACCATTTTTACCTTTAATTAAAAACAATCCGGAAATTGCTAAAAATAGTAATGCAACAGCAAAAATATCAGCAACATAGGTCCATATTCCTTTTGGTTTGTTTAAATGTAAATCGTTTGTTTCTTTTAAAAAAAATCTAGAATTTACTTTTTCTTGTTTTACTTCTTTTGTAAGATAATTTACCAAAATAGAATTGCCTTCAACAAAAATTTCTAATTCATCGGGTGAAGATCTATAAGTGTTTTTTACTTCTCGTGTTTCTCCAACAGCTATTAAAACAAATTTAGTTATTTCCTCTTGAGTAGCATTTTTTGGTAATGAGTCTAAAATTGAAGACGTTTTTTCAATTTTATAATTAGGATTCCAATCTTGTATATGGTTTACGGCAATACCAGAAATAGCATATATTATTGTTAACCCTGCAGCAACATAGCCAAAATCTCTATGCAGTATGCGTAGTAGTTTTCTCCAATGCATGAAAAAATATGATTTTAATTTTGCTATTTAACAATAGCTCCAAGTCCTTTAAGTCGGTATTCAGTTTTACCTGCTGTAATTGTTTTTGGATCAAACTTGGTTCCATATTCTTTTGCCTGATGTTCACCTTGTTCTATTAAATCTTCTTTGGTATAAATAAGTTCTTCAAAAACACCTTCAGCAATAATTTTTTTTCCTTTTTCTTCTAATGGAAAAACAATAACGCCATCTTCAACTTTCAATCTTATTTTTTCAAATTCTTTATCACTTGCAATATCAATCCAGCAACCTCTTTTTTCACAAACTTTAATTATTAATCCTTCAACTTGGACAGTTTTGCCAGCATATTTTTTTGGATTTTTATACAATTCAGAAATGGGTGTTTTTTCTTTTAAGGTAAGTTTTTTACCATATTTTACAGCTTCTTGAGAATATGTATTTGAAGCTATTAAAACTGAAAGAAATAAAAATAAAACTAATTTTTTCATAAGATAAGATTTAATGTAAAACTGTAATTTAATATAATAATGGTAAAAATAATCAATTTTAAACAATCTGTGAAACAGTTTGTTTTATTATTAATGAATTAGATTCAACAGCAAATAAAATTTGGATATAAAACGCTATTTTTGCAATAATTATGGCGAAAAAATTTATAATAATAGGAGGTGG
>CAZBGP010000070.1:0-11973 GCA_964491495.1 uncultured Lutibacter sp.
TCAATTTCATCATCCGGCAAGTCGGTCAATTTGATAAAGTTGAGTCGTTCAAGAAGTTTTATGGCGTGGTTATTTTGTTTTGTTGTGACGGCCCAAATGCGTTTAAGCTCCATATTTTTTAGTCCGAAATCAATTGCCAGCTGCATCGCATTTATCATAAAACCTTGTCCTCTAAACTGCGGCAGTAAAACACAGCCCAGTTCCCCTTTACCTTTGTCGAGTCCTCGATAATAACCGCAAGTTCCCACTATTTTATTTGTTGAAATATCTTCAATTCCCCAATGAATGGAATTTCCTTCATCATAATCCTTGTCTATTCTCGCCTGCATTTCAATCGATTGCTCTAAGTTTTTTGCCTGTTTGGCGTCATAGTATGAAATTTCAAGAAGGTCATTCATATCTGAGGAAATAATTTGTCGCAATCTAATTCTACTGTCAGAAATAAGAGGAAAAATGTTAAATGGCGGTAGATTCATCGTTTTTTTAATTTTTTTAACAATTACTGTTATATCAGATTATGGAAAGAAATAGGTCCAAACAGTTTAATAGCCTTCGTTATTATTCAAAAATAGTAAAAAATGGAAGAATTGGGCGCAACTTTTGGTGGTTAAAATAAAAATAAGCTAAATAATGATAAAAAATCATCGGTATTATTTCAGCTTAAGTTTTTTCAAAACTTATTTCTGACTTCCTTAAAACTATGACGGGATGAGCAACAATCTTGCCAAACCCAGAAATGGATGTTTTTCACTTTTGAAGGGAAATCTATTTTGAGAAATGGATTTTTACAAAGCTTTTGTCATTTCTAATAGTGCGTGGTGTTTTTTGTTGTAGATGAAGTCCTATTTAAAACAATTTAAGATTGGCAAACTTTTGTTTTCAAAATCCCAAAAAGCCTGATTTTCATAAGAGGAACCATTGGCAGCTGTCTTTCCTTTATAACTTATCCATTCGCCGCCCCAATAACAAAATCCAATTCCTTTTGGCACATCATGTATAATTTCTTTTAGGGCAGTTAAATAGTCTTTCTGACCTTGAGGCGTTGCTGAAAATTGAGGTAAAATTTGGGATTCCAAACCAATAACGTTGTTTGTGTAGTCATTCCAGCCCATTGTAAAAGGATAGGAAGTTTCCGCAATAATTATGGATTTGTTGTGCGTATTTGAAATTGTTATTAGGTTTTGTTTTAGCGTTTCTAAATTTTTTCCGTGCCATCTTGGGTAGTAACTTAAGCCAATAATGTCATAATCCAGATTGGAAATACTAGTGTAAAATTGATTTGCATTTTCAAAGCCGGCAAAATGAATTATTATTTTTGTTTGCGCATTTGTTTCTCGCACGGCATTAATTCCTTTTTGCAGCAGTTCCTTAAATTGGGCTGGATTTGAAATATGGCCTTCGGGCCACATGAAGCCGGGATTTATTTCGTTTCCTAGTTGTATATATTCAGGATTTATTTCTGAAATAATTTTTTTGGTATACAAATAAACGCTGTCTTTAAGTTGATTGAATGGAATTCCTTGCCATTGAACTGGTTTTGTTTGATTTCCGGGGTCTGCCCAAGTATCTGAATAATGAACAGTCAATAACACTTTCATTCCCAAATGTTGAATTTCCTTTGCTAAATTTTTTACGGAGGAGAAATTGGCATATATTTCCGATGGATTTTTCCATAACCGAAGTCTGATAACATTTACACCCGAATTTTTTAAGGTCAGAAGCATATCTTCGGGTTGATTGTTTGCGTTTTTTAAAACAACGCCGCTTTGCCTGATTTCAGGTAAAAAAGACAGATCCGCTCCTTTGATTTCCAAAACTTTTTCTGGAATTATGAGCTCGGCTTCAGTTTCTTTTGAACAAGAAATAAAAACGGTGAGGAAGGCCACTAAATAAATTGATTTTTTTACCATTCTAAATCTTAAAATTGGATTTAAACCACTCCGTACTGTGAGTATTTTTAATAGCTGCTTTATTATTTGATTTTCAATAATAAATCATTTAATAAGACATTTCCTGAAATTTTTTCCTGAATTGCAGTGGTTTTCTTATGTTGGGAAACATTTCTTTTGTGCCGCCCGAACCCACAATGCTGATGGTTCCGTAGCCAAGGATTCTTCCTAATATACTTTGGTCAACATTAACGCTTTCAATTTTTGAGTGATTCATTTCAAAAGTTTTTCGGCTTATCAACCCTGTTTTGATAATGACGCGTTTGTTGGTGATGGCAAATTCATCGGTATAACGGTCAATAAGCGGTGCTATGAACAAGGTAAAAAGTGCTCTTAAGCTAAAAAAGATGATCCAGTGATAGGTGGTTTCCAATTCAACGCGTTCATCATTTATTAAATTGTCGTTTACGTATTTTCCCATTTTATGTTGTCTTAATTTTTTTGAAATTTACTAAATATTTAGCGTTTTGGGGTCCCAAGCAAGTATATAATTTTTCCGAGTCCCGATTTAATTTTGTTAATTTCCCAATCATATTTTTCGGTTTTGTCCAAACTTTTTACCAATTCTTTCATTTCCGTTAAAGAATAGGTCCTAAGCGCCGATATGAGGCCGTCCCACCAAACAAATAAGGGAACTATTGGCAATAAATAAGTGAAAATTAACCGGCCAATTTTAAAGGGTTTTATAAAAGGCGTGGTTAAAAGTACAGAGATAGGCGACAAAAACATGGCAAGCAGACTTAAAAATCTTCTTTCCTGAGCTTCAAAAACGGCGATTGCACTGTGTGCATCAACAGCATTTTGTAATATTGATCTGGCATCATTTGGTTTAAAATGGTGTAACGACAAAAACAGCGTTCTAAGTCCGTTTAAATTTTTAGGAACATTTCTTGCATCTACAGGTGTTGTTAAATAAACAATATTGTTTGCTTTATTGCTGGAATATTCAAATGCGGACAGGTTGGGATATAAATCGGTTAACGTAATTTGCAGGTGAGGAACATGCTTTTGGAGTTTGTTATTTAACCAAATAAGTCCGCCGCCTCCTCCCGAACAAAGATCAATAATTTGATTTGTTCTGCCAATATCCAAACCTTTTTCAATAATTGGGATGATGGGTCTGTACATGGCCGTTTTAGTCGACAAAAATTGCAAAAAGTCGGTATCGTAATCTCTCAGAAATGAAGGAAACCATTGTTGGTCTTCAAATTCAAATAAATGTATTCTTCCCATTTTTATTGGTTAAATAGGTGGTGTACTGTTTTTTTCGGCTCTCTGAATGGCTAATTCTACTTAAAAAAGTCCGTTAATCTGGGCATCAATTTTATTGATTACAGTATACAAATCTTCGGGATTGTCCACAAAATTTAGTTTATCCACATCAATAATCAGTAAATTTCCTTTTGTGTATTTGGTAATCCAGGCTTCGTAGCGCTCATTTAATCGGCTTAAATAATCAATGCTGATGGAGTTTTCGTATTCGCGGCCTCTTTTATGAATTTGTCCCACCAACGTTGGAATGGTGGCTCTTAAATAAATCAGCAAATCGGGCGGGGAAACCAAGCGTTCCATCAATTCAAACAGCGATTCGTAATTCACAAAATCGCGGTTGGTCATCAAGCCCATTGCGTGAAGATTGGGGGCGAAAATTCGGGCATCTTCATAAATGGTTCTGTCCTGAATCAAATTTTTGCCACTTTCCCGTATTTCCAAAATTTGGCGGAACCGGCTGTTTAAGAAATAAACCTGCAAATTAAACGACCAGCGTTCCATTTCGCCATAGAAATCATCTAAATAGGGATTCTCTTCAACAGATTCGTAATGGGGCTCCCAATTGTAATGTTTGGCTAACAGCTTGGTGAGGGTGGTTTTACCTGCGCCAATATTACCGGCAATTGCTACGTGCATAGTTAAATTTTAAGTGAATTTGAAAAAAGCTAATTTACTTAAATTTTTTATGTTTTTACAACACAAATTTAAGCGCTTTAAAAAATTAACTTATAACCGTAGCCGCGAACGTTAATAATTTGGATGGAAGGATCGTCTTTTAGTTTTTTTCGAAGCTTGGTGATAAAAACGTCCATGCTTCGCGCATTGAAGAAATCATCGTCTCCCCACAATTTTTTCAGGATAAAAGAGCGGTCCAAAACCTGATTTTTATACTGAATTAAATGATGCAACAATTCCGATTCACGGTGCGTCAAGTTTTCCGAATGGTTGTTAAAAATAAGTGTCTGATTTTTAAAATTGAAAAGATAACCGCCTATTTTAATCACTTCGGAGCCGTTTTCGTAATCACCTCTTTTTAAAAGGGCATTGATACGCACTATTAATTCTTCCAAACTGAAAGGTTTTCTTAAATAGTCGTTTCCGCCTAAATTAAAGCCTTCAACCACGTCTTCGGTTTGCGATTTTGCCGTTAAAAATATGATGGGAATATCGGGATTTTCGTATCTAATTTCTTTGGCGAGTGTAAATCCGTCTTTTTTTGGCATCATCACGTCAAGAACCAGCAACAACGGGTTTTCGCTTTTGTAAGTTTTGTAGGCAATTTCGCCATCGGCGCAAAGGAGTACCTCAAAATTACGGGTTTCCAAACTTTCTTTAATAATTTGTCCCAAAGAAGGTTCGTCTTCCGCCAGTAATATTTTTACGGGCTTAGGCATTTGGCAAAATAATTTTATACAAGGTAGCGTTTTTTGCATCGTAAACAATGGAAATGCTGCCGCCGTGTTTTTCAATAATATTTTTGGTGTAATACAAACCAATGCCAAAACCTTTTACGTTGTGTGTGTTACCGGTTGGTATTCTGTAAAACTGCTCAAAAACCTTCTCTTTTTGGTTTCTGGGAATGCCGTTTCCGCTGTCTTTAATCACAATTTCAACAGTATTTTTTATTGAAGTCAATTCAACGTCAATGGTATTTCCGCCGTATTTCATGGCATTGTCTATAATATTTCCGATGGCATTTGAGAAGTGGAATTTATCCAAGTTTAACACTTTGTCTCCAATATTATTTTTAAAATTGATGGTTTTTTTCGGAGCTGTTATTTTATAGTTTGCAATCACAAGTTCTATAAGTTCGGCAATCACAATTGGTTGTTTGTTCAGCGCCAGTTGTTGGTGCGTTAAGGCGGCGGTTTCCAATATTTTTTCGACCATCATATTTAAATTGGCCACTTGTGAATTGGCAATGGAAATGTATTTTTCGGCCTTTACCTTATCGTCCAAAGCGTTGAAATTTTTCATGGCTTCCAGCGCGGTTGAAATGGTGGCGATAGGCGTTTTAAATTCGTGGGTAATGTTGTTGATAAAGTCGTTTTTTACTTCCGCCAGCTGTTTTTGCTTGTAAATCGTTTTTAACAAATACACCAAACTTGCGATAATGCTGATCGACAAAATAAGCGAAAGCAAAATGCTGATGAAGGAATTTTTCAGCAAAATGGCGGTTTCATTGGTAAACCGAAGTTCCAGATGACTTCTGTGCGGCAAATAAGTGGATTTTGAAACGACCGTCAAATGTTTTTTTGGGAAATTTTCAAGTTTGTAGTCGATGGTTTTTTTGTCGAAATTGTCATCCGATTTCCACTGAAAATAGTCATATTTTAAGGCATAATCAATTCCAATATTTGTTCGATTAAATTCTTCAGCCAAATAGGTGTCCAACTTTGCGAGGTCAAGCGTATCTCTTGAAATGGAAATAAAAACCTTGGAAATTAAACTGTCAATATTTTTTGGAATGACGTCGTTTGGCGTAAAAAAAGCGTGATTTCTTTGGCTGTTGATGAATAAGGGTTTTTGGTTTTTAAGTTTTGCAATATTTTGAAGCGTGCTGTCCACTTTTTTTCGCAAACCCCATTTTGAATTGGTACTCACCACAATGGTGTCTGTAATGTCTTTTGAATTTTTTGAATTTGGAGAAGTGAAGGTGATAATCCCCGATTTGGTGATATTGGCAAAATAGGCTTCAACCGAATTGTCCAGACTTTGCTGTACTTTACTGATTAAATTTTGCTTGTTTAACTCGTATTCCCGGTAATTCCAATACACCTGAACCGCAATGGTGGTAAATATGGTTACCCCAATAAAATAAACAACCCATTTGTAGTTTTTCTTATCCATAAGCCAAAGTTAAGCACATAAATTGGTTTATCCGAATCGCTTAACAATCGTTAACACTAAATAACGCGATGGTGGTTTTTTAACGCTTATATTTGTTCAGAAATAATTTTTAAAAATAGTAAAATGTTAAATGTTCTTTTAAAAAGCATCGTATTTGTTTTCTTATTCATGCAAACCATTTTAAGCGCCCAGGATTTTCAGGGTAGCGCCGTTTACCAAACAAAAACAAAGGTTGAAATGGATTTGGCAGCTTCGGGAATTCCTGCAGACAGGATCAAGCGGATTGAGGAAATGATGAAAAATCAAATGGAAAAAACCTATATTTTGACATTTGATAAAACAGCTTCCGTTTATAAAGAAGAAGTAAAATTAGATCAAGGCGCTGCAGGCGGAGGCCCTGGAATGCGTTTTGCAATGATGGGCGGCGGCGCATCGGGGAAATATTATAAAAATACGCAAACAAAAACATCGGCCAAAGAAAATGAGTTCAGCGGCAAAAATTTCCTGATTAAGGACGAATTAAAAACCTACGAATGGAAAATGGAGCAGGAAACCAAAATGATTGGCAATAACCTGTGCTTTAAAGCAACCACCATTATTGAAATGCCAGCGAATGCAGGCAGTTTTTCCTTCGGAAGACAAAATAATAACAACAACGATACTAAGAAAGAAGAGGAAGAAAAAATAGAATTGGTTCCCGTAACTGCTTGGTACAGTATGGACATTCCGGTAAGCCATGGCCCTGGAGATTATTGGGGATTACCGGGCTTAATTTTGGAAATCAATGCCGGAAATACGCAAATTATGTGCACCAAAATTGTCATGAATCCTAAAGAAAAAGCAGAAATCACAGAACCTGACAAAGGAAAAGTGATGACCCAAAAAGAATATGATGTGATGTTGAAAGAAAAAATGAAAGAAATGCAGGAACGTTTTTCTAACGAGCGAGAAAAAAGTGGCGGCGCTGGCGGAGGAATGCATATCAGAATTGGAGGATAAATCCAATTGATAATTTGCCAAAGAGTCTTTTGCCAATTAAAATTAAACGTGTCAATTCCCCTCTAGTAAGGGGTTAGGGGTGTGTTTTAATGGATAAGCCGGTTATAGCATTTTTTATTAAGTGTTAGCCACAATTAAAACAAAAAAATATGAAATATTTAATTACGACATTATTTCTCTTAAGTTCTATCAATTCATTTTCTCAAACAACTTATTACACTACTGATGGAAAAAATAGAATTTCAGAAGCAGAGGCAACTAAATTACTGTCTGAACAAGTTGCTAAAGTAACTAAGATATTTGGTAAACAGGCATATGGAAGTTTAACTGTCGATGACACAGAAACTAAAAAAGATTCTATAATTTCAAGAATAACTTTTGCTATTAGTGATAAAAATCCTGAAAATCTAATAAATTCTGGACCATTGTCTGAATATAAAAACAAGGAATTTCCGAAATTTGACTTAAATACTTTAGTGGATAAAAACTTTAATTCAGAAAAATTAAAAGGTAAACCGACTATGATAAATTTTTGGTTTACAAAATGTGCACCTTGCATAGACGAAATGCCAATCTTGAATAAAATAAAAGAAAAGTATAAAGATGACTTTAATTTTATTGCTATTACCTATGAAAAAAAGGAAGATGTGGAAAAATTTCTTAAAAAACATCCGTTTGACTTTGAACATCTCATTAATGCTAAAGATTTTACTGACCAATTAGGTATTCAAGGTTATCCGATGAATTTGTTTTTAGATAAGAATGGCGTCTTAAAATATGTAAAAAATGGAATTCCATACGAGAGCAAAGAAGGAGAAAAATTGAAAATGGGAGAAGGAAATGAAATAATTGAGATTATTGAAAAACTAAAATAACTGTGGCTAACACCTTATATAATTTATGCTCAAATCGGATTTAGTACAAACTGACAAACATTCAACAAAAATTTCGTTACGGCGGAAAAATCTCCGATGTTGAAGTTGCACAAATCATTATACGAACACGAAATTGAATAAAAAATAATTAGACTGCACGACAAAAAACTAAAAACTCAACACTAATAACTCACATCTTATTCAAGCTGAATCTTTATATGAAAAAACTCACAACGTTCCTCATAACCATCCTATTTCCTTTTATCGTTTTTTCGCAGTCCGTAAAATTGGAAGGCATCGTTAAAGACAAAGCCGACAAGCCTTTGGAAATGGCCAATGTGATCGCTTTCAAAAAAGGTACCAACATTTTGCAATCCTATTCCATTACCGATTCAAAAGGAAATTATCGGTTAAGTCTGAATCAAAATGAAGAATACATCTTAAAAGTCAGTTATTTGGGTTTCAATACCAAAAACGTGGAAGTTTCTGTTGGCAAATCAGCAGCGGACATTTCCCAAAATATTGTGTTGGAAGAATCCAATGAAGCCTTAAATGAAATATCCATTACCTATGAAATGCCCGTAAAAATTGTGGGTGATACCATCGTATATAACGCTGATTCATTTACCTCAGGAAAAGAAAAAAAGCTGGAAGATGTGCTGAAAAAATTGCCCGGAATTGATATTGACGACAACGGTGAAGTGGAAGTGGAAGGCAAAAAAGTGCAGAAAGTGTTGGTGGAAGGAAAAGAATTTTTCGATGGCGATTCAAAATTGGCGACACAAAATATTCCTGCCAGCGCCATTGATAAAGTGCAGGTACTTAAAAATTACAATGAAGTTTCGGGAATGCGCGGCGTTACCAACAATGAAGACAATATTGTAATTAACATCAAATTGAAACAGGGAAAAAAACGATTTTGGTTTGGTGAAGTGAACGCCGGCGCTGGCGATAACGAAAAATACACAGCAAAACCAAAACTTTTTTATTACAGTCCGGAAAAAAGCATCAACCTGTTGGCCGATTTCAACAACATAGGCGAAGCGCCTTTTACCATGCGCGACTATTTCAGGTTTACCGGCGGTTTGCGCAGTGGAATGGGTGGCAGCGGCACCAGTTTTAATGTGTCATCTGGCGGTTTGGGGTTTTTAACCGCACAAAATAACCGGGCACAGGAAATCACTTCAAAGTTTGGCGCGTTAAATTTCAGTATGGCGCCTAAAAAAACAATCGATTTTAATGGTTTTGCCATCGTTAACGATTCAAAAACCGATATGTTTACGCAGTCAAATACCGTTTATAACAAATTAAACATCACCGAAATAAGTGAAACATCGGCCACGCAAGGCAGTAAATTGGGGATGTTAAAATTTAGCACCACCTACAAACCAACCAATGAAGTACATATCAGTTATGATATTTTCGGAAAACTTTCTGAACAAACCGAAATGCTTGATGTCACTTCAACGCGACGAAGTGCCGATGCTTACAAAGAAGAAAAACCGGCAACCTTAAACCAAAATTTCAACCTGTATTACACCATCGATGAAAAAAATATTTTCGCGGTAGAATTGCAACACCTTTATGAAAAGGACAAACCTTTATACAATTCTTTGGCAACCTCACAGCCGTTTGAAATAATTCCTTCAAACAATGCCGAAGCCATCATCGATTTGATTCAGTATAAAAAATCAAACACCAACAAGCTGGATGCGAAGTTGGACTATTATTATTTGTTAACGCCAAAAAGCAATATCAACATTACCTTGGGAAGCACGTTGAGCGACCAAAATTTAACATCACGGATTTCCCAAAATTTAAGCGATGGAACAGTGCTTAATTTTAATGATGAGCAACTGAAAAATGAAGTGAATTATAATTTTTTCGATTTGTTTTTAGGGCTTCATTACAAAGTGGTTTCAGGAAAATTCACGTTCAATCCGGGCTTAAGTTTGCACCAATACATTACAAAAGACAACCAATTGGGCACGGAAATTAGCGAGAATCAAACAAAGTTATTGCCGGATGTGTATGCGAGTTTACAGTTAAAATCATCGGAAAGCCTGCGTTTCAATTATTCAATTTCCACACAGTTTTCCGACATCAATAAAATTGCGGAAGGCTTTATGTTGTCCAATTACAACTCTTTAACACGCGGAAACAGGTTGCTGGAAAATGCGTTGTATCACCGGTATTCCTTAAATTATTTTAGTTTCAGTATGTTTTCATTCACCAATTTAAATGCGTCTGTGAACTACAATAAAAAAGTAAACGGCGTAAAAAACAGTACACAATTGATTGGCGTAGACCGAATTTCTTATCCAATAAATTCAAATTTGGCCGATGAAACATTTTCTGCAAATTTAAGGTATGGCAAAACTTACAGTCGACTTAAAACGAATTTTAGCGCCAATTTTTCTAACTCAACCTTCAACAATACGGTAAATAATGAGGAAATAAAGTCAAAATCGCTTTCCCACAATTACCAGGCAAGTGTGGCCAGTAAATTTAAAAATGCGCCAAATTTTGAGGTGGGTTACGAAAAATCGTTTTCCGAATATTCAAATACAGGAAGCACCACCGACAGACCGTTTGCAAATATGGAAATCGGGTTTTTGAAAAACTTCATTTTAACGGCCGATTATAGCTATTACAACTATAAAAACGATGAAAACACGGTGAAAAATACCTATTCATTTGTAAATGCAAACCTATATTATCAGCAAAAAGACAGCAAATGGGAATTTAAAATTTCGGCGAACAATTTAACCAACAACACGTCGATGAACACCGACAGTTACAATGAAATTTCCGACAGCAACACAACTTCCCTGTACTTTATTCAGCCAAGATTGTACCTGTTTTCTGTGAAATATAATTTGTAGGGCGTTCCCGCCAAAAGGCGGTCGGGCTTTTGCTACTTGCGTCCCGAAAAATCGGGAGCGCTCAAACAGGCCGCGCAATCCCTTACACAAATTGAATTACAATTTAAGATTTACGAATTACGATTTTTTTATTTTTGAAACTTTAAACCTTAAACCTGAAACCTTAAACTTGAAAATTAAAGATTTAAAACGCCATTTTCACCGGCGGCAAAATCATTCCATAAATAATCGTCGGCTTCTTCGTCGTTAACGTAATCACCGTCAACGGCATATCTAAATTCGTACGATTGACCTTTTTGTAAATCTATAGTTCCCTTAAAAGTTCCGTTTTTTAATTTTTTTAATGGGTCAGCTTTCGCATTCCAATGATTAAAATCACCAATGACTGAAACATTATCTGCATCTTTTGCGGCAATGCTGAAGGTTACCTTGCAGTTGGATTTGTTTTTTAAGTACTGTTTTTTAATTGCCATAATTCATAGTTTTTATTAAGTACAAAAATAACAAACAATTTCATTTAATCCCTAAAAGCTTTAAATTGTAACAAAGAATTGTCATTTTGTTAATAATGAATTTATAAATCGAGGGTAATTTAAATTTTTATCAGAAGAAATTTCAAAATAATAATTTAAAAAACGAGTTAAAAATGAGGTTAAAATCCAACTAAAATGGTTAAATTAGTAGATTAAATCCATATAATAGGGGTTTCCCGGTTAAAAAATAATAAAATGAAACGAGCATAACAAATTTTGATACACGAAGGAATAATTAATGGCGAACAGCAGCTATTACCGCTAAAAAGTAAACCTTTTACAAACTATATTTTTTCTGAAGATTTAGCCACTACGGAAAAAGCATTGGAAGAACTTCAAAAAGGTTCGCCTTTGGTAAATTTTGAAAACAGATGGGTGTGCAAAGATGGTGACATTAGATGGTTGTCTTGGACGGCAACTATTGATGCTTTCACAGGACTTTTATACGCTATTGCGCGCGATATCACCGACCAGTTAAAATTGGAAGAAGAAGAGCACGCAGCTTTGAATGATTTATTTGAAAATGAACAAAAATTGAACCTGATTTTGGAGAATGTCAGCGACGGTGTTATCGTTGCGAATACAGATAAACAGGTTATTTTGGCCAATG
>CAZBGP010000071.1:0-11871 GCA_964491495.1 uncultured Lutibacter sp.
AAGAAAATTGACTCTTTGTTAATTGTTGCTGCAACACTCAAAGTTGATTCAAGCCAATTTATTGCAATTGATAAAAATGCAAATTACGGAATGAAACTGGGTCATACTTTTATTTATGAAACCCAGCATTACCGATTTAGGCAAGCGGCTGTAAATCCAATTTTTGGCGAAGCTTATGATGATAATATTGCAGACCATACATCCTATCAAAAAATGAACAACGAAGCTTATCTGCAATTTGAAGCTCCTTATGTGGGAATTTTGAGGGCAAAAGCAAACTATTTTAATTATATCTATCACTACAGCAGTATTTTGTATTTGGATGACCAAACCATTCCCGAGAAATTAAAAGGAAATGTTATTGCCGCTGGTGCCGATTGGAAAACAAACTTCGGAAAATTATTTCTGAATGCCGATGCAAGCTCCATCATTGCGGGAGATTTAACAGGAAATTCCATTAAAGGTTCGGTGATGTTTAAAAAAGACAGCGTTTACAATTTCAAAGGATTTGCGGAAATCACTTCAAAATCGGCTGATTTTAACAAGTTGCTGTACCAAAGTGATTACAAAGATTACAACTGGCAAAACAATTTCAAAAACGAACAACTAAAAAATATTGGGGCAGAATTCAGCTATAAAAATTGGGCAAGCATTAATGCCAGTTATAACCTCATCGACAATTACACCTATTTTGATGAAAATTCACAGGCCGCTCAAGCCAACGAAACCTTGAACTATATAAAGGTCAAATTAAGCAATTCTATCACTTTCAGAAAATTCACGATAGACAATACAGTGATGTACCAAAATGTTTCCAGCGGTGAATCGTTTTTTAGAGTTCCTGAAATTGTGACCAGAAACACCTTATATTTTTCAAGTTATTTATTCAAGGGAAAACCTTTGTTTTTGCAAACTGGAGTAACTGTTAAGTATTTTACTGAATTTAATGCCGGTGCTTACAATCCGCTTTTAAGTGAATTTGTATTGCAAAACACCCAGAAAATAGGGAATTTCCCGATGCTAGATTTTTTCGCCAATGCACAAATACAAAGAACACGTCTTTACTTAAAAGTTGAAAATTTTGGCGCCAGTTTTACCGGCAGAACCTATTATTCTGCACCAACCTATCCGTACCGTGATTTAACGGTCCGTTTTGGCTTGGTTTGGAATTGGTTTATCTAGTCAGTTGTGAGTTGTCAGTTGTCAGTTGTGAGTTAAATGTTATTTTGGTTTCAGGTTTCAGGTTCCAAGTTTGAAGCTCTAGGTTTCAAAAAAACTTGAAACTTTAAACTTTAAACTTTAAACTTTTTTAGTCACAAGTTGTTTTATCTTGATGCTAAAGGCTGCAAAAATCAAGGTCATTATTGGGCTTAACCAGTTAAAAATGGCATAGATGGCGTAATCGGCAACCGGAACGCCAAGCACACCGCTTTGATAAGCGCCACAAGTATTCCAAGGAATTAATGCAGAAGTTACAGTTCCAGAATCTTCCAGAGTTCTGCTTAAATTTTCTGGTGCCAATTCCTTGTCTTCATATGCTTTTTTAAACATTTTTCCGGGAATTACAATGGCCAAATATTGGTCGGATGCAATGGCGTTTAATCCGATACAGCTTAAAACGGTGCTAAAGAACAATCCGAAGATTGATGTTGCCAGTTTCAACAATTCTTTGGTGATTTTTGCCAAGGCACCAATGGCATCCATCGTGCCGCCAAAAACCATTGCGCAACAAATCAGAAAAATTGTCCACAACATTCCTTTCATACCACCGGCACTAAACAATTCGTTTAATTTGGCATTCTCGGTTACAATTTCGGTATCCATAAAAACAGCATTAACAATCGCCCTTAAATTTGACGACGCCAAACTTGCTAAAATTTCAGGTTGAAAAATAAAGGCAAATACTGCCGCCATAACAACCCCTATTCCTAAGGAAATTAATGGTTTTATTTTAAATAAAATTAACACAATCACTGCCAATGGAACAATAAATAAATAGGGCGTAATGTTAAAAGTGGTGTTAATCGTGTTCAGCAATCCGCTGATATCTGCAGTTCCAGTGGTATCAATATTTAAACTGATAATACCAAAAACCACAATGGTTATTAATATGGACGGAACTGTTGTTATCGTCATATACCTAATGTGCGTGAACAAATCTGTTCCTGCCATTGCAGGCGCCAAGTTTGTGGTATCGCTTAAAGGCGACATTTTATCACCAAAATAAGCACCTGATACCACTGCGCCGGCAATCATTCCTGTTGGGATTCCCAATGCAGTTCCGATACCTATCAAAGCAATTCCCACAGTTGCAGAGGTGGTCCAGGAACTTCCTGTTGCCATAGAAATAACGGATGCAATAATAACGGATGCCGGCAAAAATATGGCCGGACTCAACACTTGAAGTCCGTAGTAGACCATTGCAGGAATAATACCGCTTATCAGCCAAGTGCCGGCCAAAGCGCCCACCAAAAATAAAATCATAATTGGAATAAAAACGCTTTTTAAGTTTTCCCAAATTTCTTTGAGCATTATTTTTAAGGAAACTTTGTTGAAAAATCCAACTAAGGAAGCTATGACGCCACCCATCAATAAAATAAACTGGTTGGAATATTCACCCAACAACTCACCGCCGGCGAAAAATATGTTGTAGGCAAGCATGGCCATCAAGATTACTACCGGAATTAAAGCTTCATAAAGATTGAGTTCTTTATTGTCAATAATTTTTTGGTTTTGAATTTCTATGTCAGATAAGTTGTTGTACTGCATTCAATTTTATGTTTTAAAAATGTAATGATACGTAAATTTGAAAGTTTTTGCAAATGAATCGAGCATAACAAATTTTAATATGTAGAAAAATGATTATTAGCGAACAGCAGCTGTGCCAAAAAAATAAAATTAAACAGCTGAAACGAGCATAACAAATTTTGATACGCAAAAAAATGATTAATTGATAATAGCAGTTGTTAACGATAAAAAAATAAATTTAAACAGATGAAAAACCCCATTCATTTTTTGAATGGGGTTTTCACCTGTTTTTTATCATTGTAACAATAAAATCAATCAAATTTTAATTTATGGTTTTGATCTATAAAACTCCCACTTGTTTCATGCATTTTTTCATAGCTCGGTAGGTGCGTTCAATATCATTGTCCAGCCCAATAGAAAAACGAATAATTCCATCTGAAAGTCCCATTTCAAGTTGCTCTTCAACAGGAATTTCTGAGGAAGTGCTTGTGCCGGGCGCACTGAACAATGTTTTATAGAATCCCAAACTCACGGCCAAATACCCCAAGTTTTCGTGTTGCATCAATTCCATCAATTCGTTTGCTTTTTCCAAATTCCCTACATCAATGGTCATCATTCCGCCAAAACCATATTCTTCATTGTAGATTGACTTCATCAATTCGAAACTTTTATGGCTTTTTAATCCAGGATACACCACTTTAAGTCCGTCTTTTTCAAAGTTTTCAGCTAAATACATGGCATTTTCGCTGTGCTTTTTCATTCTGATATGCAGTGTTCTTAAGTTTTTCAAAATACTGGCAGCGCGTAAACTGTCCATCACAGGACCCAACAACATCATAGCGCCATCGTTTACATTTTTTAAACTGTCAATAAATTCTTGAGTACCGCAAACCACGCCGCCAACGGTATCATTTGTGCCATTTATAAATTTGGTTAAACTGTGGATGGTGACATTGGCACCCAATTTTTGAGGGGAAATAATCATCGGTGAAAAAGTATTGTCAACCACCAAAATAATTCCGTGTTTTTTGGCAATTTTTGCCAATTCGGTAATATTCGCAATTTCCAATAAAGGATTGCTGATGGATTCGCAATAAATCATTTTAGTCTTAGGCGTAATAGCTGCTTCCACATTTTCCAATGAAGTAATGTCCACAAATGTTGTGGAAATATTCAATTTTGGCGTGAAGTTTTTTAGAAAAGCATACGTGCCGCCATAAATTGTACGTCCTGCAACAATATGATCCCCTGCGTCGCAAACCTGCAAAAATACTGAAGTAATGGCACCCATACCCGATGCGGCAACGTTTGCATTTTCAGTAAATTCCATAGCTGCCAAGGCTTTGCTTAAATATAAATTGCTTGGACTTGAATGACGAGAATACAAATAACAGCCTTCTGCGTGACCTTCAAAAGTATCAAGCATTGTTTTTGCGTGTAAAAATGTATAGGTTGCTGAATCTGAAATGGAAGGATTTACGCCTCCAAATTCTCCAAAATATTGTAAATCCTGGATTTTGTTTGCTGGTTTGTTGCTCATAACATAAAAATTTATCATATAAAATTAGCAAACTTCAACTTAATAAACTGATTTAAATTATATTTTTAGTGTATTTTTCTTCATAAAGTCATAAAAATAGCGTAATTTACTTTACACTTAAATATTTTTGCTTATTTTTAGAAAAAATTACTGTTTATGATGGTCAACTTAGATGTAACGGATAAAAAAATTCTCAACCTACTTCAGCAAAATTCAAAAGCGAACATTAAAGAAATCGCCCTGAAAATTGGGTTGACCCAAACGCCCACCTATGAACGCATAAAAAGACTTGAAAAAGACGGCGTGATTAAAAATTATATCGCGGTGTTGGATAAAGAAAAAGTGGGTTATACGATTGAAGTTTTTTGCCAAGTGACTTTATTGGTGCATTCAAAAGATATGATTACGCGATTTGAAAATGCCATAAATAAATTAGATGAAGTAATGGAATGCTTTCACGTGGCAGGAAATTACGATTATTTACTAAAAATAATTGTGAAAGACATGAACTGTTATCAGGCTTTTTTGAAGAATAAATTGTCTGTTTTAGATTCTGTTGCCAATGTACAAAGCACTTTTGTGATGTCATCAACCAAAGACAGCACAGGATTTATACTGGCATAAAAAAAGTCCAAATTAAAAAATTTGGACTTTCAAAATAGTCAGTAGTTATTATTTTTTGGCAACAATGGTCACCTGAAAATCGAAATCGTCGTTGATAAACTTGTCTTTCAAATCATTAAAAAATGTTTTTGAATTATATTTCACGTTAAAATCGGCTCTGTTAATTTGAAAAGTATCGCTTGTTAAAGTCACATTGTCTTTGTTAACCGCAAGTGTGGCAGGAAATGTAATTTGTTTGGTGATGCCTTTAATGGTCATATTTCCGGTCACATGAATTTTTGTTCCTTTGATTTCACTTTTGGTAATGTCAAATTTTGCTGTTGGAAATACATTAACATCAAAAAAGTCGGCATTTTTTAAATGACCTTCCAGTTTTGCACTTCCGTCATTGTCTTTAATGGTGTTCATATTGGCAACAAAACTTCCGCCGGTTAATTTATTATTCTTTACGGCAATGTTTCCTGAAGCCAGTGTAATAGTACCTGTATGATCACCTGTTGGTTTGTATCCTTTCCAGGTTAATTTAGAATTTTCAACAGTTACCTTGAAATTATCTTGTGCAACTGCCGATTGGCTCACAAAAGAAAAAGCGGCAAAAGCCATTGCAAATAGTATTAATTTTGATTTTTTCATGTTTCGTTATTTATAATGATTATTAATAAGTGCAATGATACTAAAAAAATAACCAATCTTTTTTAACGAAAGTGTTTTTATATTTTTTTTAACAAATGGCGCTTATTATATAAAAGTTCTTTACGCCTTTTCTTTCGAATCGATAATAATTGTCACCGGCCCGTCGTTGATCAATGCCACTTTCATATCGGCGCCAAACTGACCGGTTCCCACTTTTTTATGTAGCAGAAGTTCTATTTGCGCAATAAATTGTTCGTACAACGGAATCGCAGTTTCGGGTTTTGCGGCATAGATATAAGAAGGGCGATTTCCTTTTTTGGTGCTGGCGTGCAGGGTAAACTGACTTACCACAATGGCGTCACCGTTTATTTCCAGCAACGATTTATTCATCACGCCGTTTTCATCATTAAAAATGCGGAGATTGGCAATTTTTTTGGTGAGCCATTCAATGTCCGTTTTATCATCAGCCTCTTCAATGCCCAATAAAATAAGCAAACCAGTATTAATTTCACTGACTTTTATTTCGTCAATGGTTACGGATGCTTTTGAAACTCTTTGGATGACTGATTTCATTTATTGCTGTTGATAGGTTTAATTGTTGAATCGTTTATTTAGCTAGAACTTCCGTCCAGATAGCTATCGGGATCGGTCTTCGGTCTTTCGACTTTTATGTATAAATATCCGTTCTGTAATTTTCTTCGTTGCCTTCAACCATTTGAATATAACTGTTGTACCGTGAATAGGCAATTTCTTCGTTTTCAACAGCGTCCTTTATGGCGCAGTTGGGTTCATTCATATGCAAACAATTGTGAAATTTACATGTTCCTTTCAGCTTAAAAAATTCGGGAAAATAATCCGCTATTTCTTTGGGTTCAAAATCAACCACCCCAAATCCTTTAATTCCGGGCGTATCAATAATAAATCCGCCAAAACTCAATTCATACATTTCAGCAAAAGTGGTGGTATGTTGTCCTTGTTTGTGTTGTTTGGAAACCTCAGCGGTTTTTAAATTTAAGCTCGGTTCTATGGCATTAACCAAGGTGGATTTCCCAACTCCCGAATGCCCTGAAAACATCGTTGTTTTGTCTTTCATCAATTCCTTAACTTGTTCGATATTGATGTGTTTTGTGGCAGAAACATCGATACATTGGTAGCCGATTGCCTTGTAAATGGCTTCATATTCGGCTTTTATTTCCAACTGCTCAGGCGAATACATATCAATTTTATTGAAAAGAATTACAGCGTGAATGCTGTAGGCTTCCGCAGTGGCCAAAAAACGGTCTATAAATCCGGGTGATGTTGGCGGACTGTCGATGGTTACCAAAACAAAAGCCGTATCAATATTAGAAGCGATGATGTGCGTTTGTTTTGAAAGATTTACGGACTTGCGAATGATGTAGTTTTTACGTTCGAAAATTTTATTGATAACGCCGGTCAGTTTTCCTTCTTCATATTCAAAGTTCACGTGGTCGCCAACAGCGACCGGATTGGTGCTTTTGATGCCTTTCATGCGAAACTTTCCCTTTAACCTACACTCTACCTTGTCGCCTTCTTCGGCATACACTTGATACCAGCTTCCTGTAGATTTTGTAACAACTCCTTTCATAGGCGCAAAGATATTTAAAAGTCTTTACAATATGGAATATTAAATACGCATTGGGAATAGCAAGAAATATAAGAAAAAAATATAATGCAGAAAACTGCGGAATGTAAAATCAAAAAAAGCTTCAATTACTTGAAGCTTTTTTGTTGACCCACAAGGACTCGAACCTTGACTGACGATACCAAAAACCGGAGTGCTACCATTACACCATGGGTCATTTTGCGGGTGCAAATTTAGCCTAAAGTTTTAATTCAACAAATAATTTGCCGTATTTTTTTTAGAAAATTTATATTAAAAACACATATACACCTTATTGCCATCCCATATCGCCATAAATTCGATAATTAATTTTTATTTTACTAAATTCGCTTCGTTTTAACTATTTACTATGAACGCATTCAATTTCTCTAAATGGAACACCATCATCGGGTGGTCTGCTTTTGCAATAGCCTTAGTCACATATACGCTAACCCTTGAGCCTACAGTGAGTTACTGGGATTGCGGTGAATATATTGCCACCTCGGTAAAACTTCAGGTTGGGCATCCGCCGGGAGCGCCTTTATTTCAAATGTTGGGTGCATTTTTCGCGTTGTTTACCAGCGAAGTGACTGAGATCGCCAGAATGGTCAACTTTATGTCGGCTCTGGCCAGCGCATTCACCATTTTATTTTTGTTTTGGAGCATTACCATGTTGGCCAAAAGGTTGTTTGATAACAGCAAGGAAATAAGCAAAAGCACTTCAATTTCCATTTTGGGCAGTGGATTGGTTGGCGCATTAACCTATACGTTTTCCGATAGTTTTTGGTTTAGTGCAGTTGAAGGGGAAGTTTACGCCATGTCGTCATTTTTAATGGCACTTTTATTTTGGTTGGGCTTACATTGGGAAAAAGAAATGGAGGAACCGCGCGGCGATAAATGGCTGTTGCTGATCAGTTTTGTGGTGGGATTGTCGTTTGGCGTGCACATATTGTCATTGCTGGTAATTCCTTCCATTGTGTTTCTTTACATCTACAAAAAATACAAAAATTTAAATATAAAGCAATTTGTTGTCGCCAATATTGTGGCCGTATTTGTGCTGTTTCTGGTTTTTAAATTGCTATTTCCTTACACCTTAAAATATTTTAGCGCGCTTGAATTGTTTTTTGTGAATTCCATCGGCATGCCGTTTAATTCGGGAAGTATTATTGCGGGAATATTGCTGATTGCCTTTTTTTACTTTGCGTTGCAATACACACATAAAAAACAACAAGCAGATGCCAACACTGTTATTTTGTCTGTTTTGTTTATTATGATTGGTTTTTCTTCCTGGCTGATGCTGCCAATCAGGGCGAATGCGAACACCACCATTAACGAAAACAATCCGTCGAGTGCGCGTGAATTGCTGGCCTATTACAACCGAGAACAATACGGGGATTCTAACGTTTTTTATGATACCTATTATTCCATTGTTTACAATAGGGAAACCGACAAAAGCAATCCTACAAGAGATGACAAACCCAAATATGAAAAGGATTTAAAAGCAGAAAAATATGTGATTGTAAATAATTACAAAGATGCGTTGCCAAACTGGAATAGCACCCATAAAGGCATCATTCCAAGAATGGTAAGCACAGATGCTTCTGTCATAAAAAATTATAAAGCCATTGCAGGCATTCCGCAAAGCAGCAAGAACAGACCCAATTTTATTGAAAACATCAAATATATGGTCGATTTCCAATTTGGGTATATGTACGGCCGTTATTTTATGTGGAATTTTGTTGGAAAACAAAATGATGAACAGGGCAATCTCGATTTACAGAATGGAAATTGGTTAAGCGGCATTCAGTTTATTGATGAATTCAGGCTGGGCATTCAATCAAATTTACCTTCGGATGTTCAAAATAACAAAGGCAGAAATACCTATTATTTCCTTCCTTTTATCTTGGGAATTATCGGATTGTTTTTCCATCTGAAAAAGAGCAAAAACGATTTTTACACGCTGTTTCTCTTTTTCGTATTTACAGGTTTGGCCATTGTTTTTTACACCAATCCAAAACCTTTTGAACCAAGGGAACGAGATTACGCGGTGGTTGGTTCATTTTACATTTTTGCCATTTGGGTGGGCTTTGGCGTGTTGGCGCTTTATCAAAAGTTAAAACAATATGCCAATAAAAATATGGTCGCCATTGCGGTTACCGTTGTTTCCTTGTTGGCCGTGCCGGTATTGATGGCATTTCAGAATTGGGACGACCACGACCGGTCTAACCGTTACACTTCACGCTTAAATGCAACCGCCTATCTGGATTCCTGTGCGCCAAACGCCATTTTGTTCACCATTGGCGATAACGACACTTTCCCGCTTTGGTATATGCAGGAAGTTGAAAATTACAGAACCGACATTAAGCTGATCAATACCAGTCTTTTTCAAACCGATTGGTATATTGACCAAATGAAGCGAAAAACGTATGATGCCGCACCCATTCCATCGCAATTAACCCACGACCAATACAAATGGGGAACGTTGGATGTTGCATACTATTTTCCTGAAATTATTCCGCAATTGAAAGATTCTATCGTGGATATCCAATATTTTATGAAATGGATTGAAAGCGACCAAGACATTACTTTTTACGACCTGGATGATGACGGCATTCAGGAAAAAATATTGCCAACCAATAAAATAAGGGTGCCTGTTGATAAAGAAATGGTGTTGAAAAACGGCATTGTAGCCCAAAAAGATGCAGATCTTATTTTGCCTTATATCGACATTGAGTTTGATGGTGCACTTACAAAAGCAAGAATTTTAATGCTCGATATTTTGGCCAACAACAATTGGAAACAGCCCATCTATTTTACAGGTGGCGCACAGGCTGATGAAGAATATATTTGGCTTAAAGATTATTTGCAATTGGATGGAATGACCTACAAACTGGTGCCAATTTTAACGCCCGATGACGGGAATTTCTTCGAAATGGGTCGCATAAATACCGATGTGATGTACAAAAATGTCAAAAAATGGGATTGGAGAAACATTACAGACGATAACATTTATTTAGATCCTGAAACACGAAAAAACTCGGTGACTTATCGTAACAATATGGAACGTTTGGCAAGAACACTTATCAATGAAAAGAAATTTGACAAGGCGGAAGAAATTGTAGATATATCCTTAGAAAAAATGCCGGTGGCCAAATTTGGCCATTACAGCATGCTAATTGGTTATGTTGATTTATATTACGGCTTAAATAAAAAAGAAAAAGCCAGAAAATTAACTGCGGAGTTAAAAATTGTTTTACAGGAAAATTTAAGATATTACAGCCAGTTTGATGAATCTACGGTTGAAGCTGTTTTTAGCGACATAGAACGCAGTTTACTGATGTATGACCAACTCATTAAAACAGCAATTCGCTTTGATGATGAAGCTTATGCAAATACCCTTAAAGAAGAATATGTCGGTTATTTAAAATTGTTTGATTATTTAATCGGCGAAGAGGAAGAATAATAAAGTTCAACAGCGTTTGCCATTTTACAGACGCTGTTTGGATTTTTTTACGCCAATACAATTCATTTGAATGAAGCCTTATTTTATAAAAACACCACACCTGTTAAAATTCATATTTAGGAATTGGGTTTGGCGTTTACCCTCAAAAGAAAAAGTGCTTTACCTCACTTTTGATGATGGCCCAACACCGGAAATTACGGAATGGACGCTCAATGAACTCAAAAAATACGAGGCAAAAGCCACCTTTTTCTGTATCGGAAAAAATATAGCGCAACACCCGCAAATATTCCAAAAAATTCTTAAGGAAAATCACGCTTTTGGCAATCACACCAACAACCATTTAAATGGCTGGAAAACCAATACCTCTGCTTACCTTCAAAATATAGCAGAAGCAGAAAAATATTTTGAAGAAAATCGTAAATCTGAAATCGTAAATCTTAAATTATTTAGGCCTCCTTACGGAAAAATTACATTTTCCCAATCCAAAAATATTAGGAAAATGGGTTATAAAATAATGATGTGGGATGTTTTAAGCGCCGATTTTGATCCGAATGTTTCTAATGAAAATTGCTTGGAAAATGTCATCAGAAATATTGAAAATGGCAGTATCATAGTTTTTCACGACAGCGTTAAAGCTTCAGAAAAACTAAAATTTGTGTTGCCAAAATTGTTGGAATATTATTCTTATTTGGGATATAAATTTAAGCATATTGAGTAGATAGCATTTGGTATTGAGTTAAAAAGAGAAAAGAGAGGAGAGAATAGAGAAAAAAAACAAGAACTTTTAATCATGGCGCCTGCACTGTCTGATGGAAATGAAGTTTGATTTGATTTAAAAAAACTTCAGACTTCGGTCTTCGGTCTTCCGACTTTAAAGATATTGCTGCACCAAACTAATCAACGTATTTGCATCCTGGTCACCGGATTGACGCCATTTCATTTCCCCGTCTTTGTAGATAATAAACGTAGGATTTCCTTTAATTCTAAGCGCATTGGCAAGCGTTTCATTTTTATCGATGTCAATTTTTATGACTTTCGCTTTATCGCCAAGGGCAGCTGCCACATCCCGTAAAATATCGTGTACATCGTCAGATTTTTCCCCCTCCCATTCTGCGTAAAAATCGATTAACACAGGAATCTCTGAACTAATTAATTCTCCGAATTTTGCCATAACCTAACATTTTTTTTGTGAAATGTTTTAAAAAATAAAAGCCTTCTATGTACAAATGTAACATTTTTATT
>CAZBGP010000072.1:0-11804 GCA_964491495.1 uncultured Lutibacter sp.
ATTTGTAGATTGCAATCAGGCAACTATTGACATGCTTGGTTACAAAGAATTTGAAGATATTTTAAATCTTAAGCCTTCAGAATTATCACCAATTTTTCAGCCAGACGGTATAAGTTCTGCTGAAAAACAAAAAGAAGTAACAAAAATTGCCTTAGAAAAAGGGACCTATCGTTTTGAGTGGTGGCACAAAAAACAGAATGGAGAACTATTCCCGGTTGAGGTATTGTTGACGTCCATAGAAAATGAACCCAGCAACAAAATACTTCATTGTGTTTGGAGAGATATTACGCATCGCAAAAATGCTGAAGAACAATTGCAAAAGCAAAATGAAGCATATAAGTTGCTGTCTGAAGATTATTTATCCCAAAATACAGCACTAAAGCAATTAAGCAACAAGTTGTCTGAAAAAAATAGATTGCTTCTAGACAGTAAGGACCGCTTTATAAATTTATTTGAACAAAACCCGGTGCCACTTTGGGAACAGGATTTTTCTGCGGTGATAAAGCTAATAAATCAAAAGAAAGACGAAACAAATGATTTAAAAAATTATTTGGATGAAAACCCAAATTTTGTTGACGAATGTATCTTAAACATAAAGATTTTAAATGTAAATAAAGCCGCACTTGCAATGTTCGGTGTAAAAAACGTTGAAGAACTCAAAATTCACCTTGGCAAAACAAATAACAAAAAAGCGCTTGAAGTGCTTAAAAAAGAATTGGTTTCAATTGGCTTAAATAATAAAACATTTAGCGATGAAACCGAATTGGCAGGAAAAGACGGTTCTCTTATTTTAGCGCTTATAAAATCAGTAATTATTGATGATTATGGAATTTCCATCGCTTCTGTGATCGATATTACAGCGGAAAGAAATGCAACAAACGAATTATCGGAACAAAAGCTTTTGTTTGAAAAGATGTTCAATGCCATTCATGACAGCATAATAATTACAAATACCAATCAGGAAATTGTGATGGCGAACCATAGTGTAAAAAATACTTTTGGATATTCACCAGAAGAATTAATAGGAAAAAGAACAGAAATTTTTTATGCCGACAGTTCAAAATTTGAAAAGGCAGGTGACAAAGTATTTAAAGAGGATTCAATAAGTAAAGAGGACGATTATATTACCTATTATAAAACCAAAGAAAATATAATTTTTCCGGGAGAGACTTTTGGCTCAAAATTATTCAACAACCAAGGAAAATGGATTGGCAATATTGGCGTAATCAGAAATATTGCCGATAGGCTTAATTTTATTAATGAGCTTCAAAAAGCCAAAGAAAAAGCAGAGGAAAGTGAAAATAATTTAAAGGAACGTGTAAAAGAAATACAGGGAATATATTCGCTGCACCAATTAACTGAGAGAAATACAGACCCTGAAATTATTTATGAAAAGCTTGTCAATGATATTATTCCAAAAAGTCTTCAATATGTTGATAAGGTTTATTGTGAACTGGAAATAAAGAATCACGTTTGCAGCAATAATGAAAATTATAAATTACCGGAAGGCAAAAATTATTTATCTGGAAAAATTAGGATTAATGAAAAGCAAATAGGCGAATTAAAAGTTGCCTATAGGGAAGATTTACCATTTATTGAACCATATGAGGCAAATCTTATTGAAACCTTTGCAAGAAATATTTCAGTATTTTTAGACAAAAGGGATTTGTTGGATAAGTTAATAATTTCCAAAGAAAAAGTGGAAGAAAGTAACCGCCTAAAAACGGAATTCATTCAAAATATGTCGCATGAAATACGAACGCCAATGAACGGTATTTTGGGTTTTTCGGAATTATTGGACAATCCTGATTTATCTGATGAAAAAAGAAAAAAGTTTATTGAAATCATTAAAAGCAGCACCCACCAATTATTGCGTATTATTGACGATATTATGGAGATTTCAGTCCTGGAAACCAAGCAAATAAAGTCGGAAGAAAATCCAGTTTGCTTAAACGATTTATTGCACGAATTGTATACTGTTTTTAATATAAAAGCAAGCAATAAAAACCTCACATTGGTTTTAAAAAATGAGCTTACAAATCAGGAAAGCTCCATTCTCACCGATAAAAGTAAGCTGAATAAAGTATTAAGCAATTTGTTGGAAAACGCTCTAAAATTTACAGATGAAGGCTTTGTTGAATTGGGCTATAAACTAAATAAGGATAGCGAGCCTGCCGAACTGGAGATTTATGTAAAAGACAGCGGAATTGGCATTAAGCCCGAAAAACAAAAGCTCATTTTTGATCGGTTTTCTCAAGCGGAAAAAGCACTTTCCAAAAAAGTTGGCGGATTGGGCCTCGGACTTTCCATCGCCAAAGAAAATGCGGAGTTGCTGGGAGGAAAAATCACAGTGGTATCGCAACTTGGCGAAGGTGCCGCTTTTTTTGTGAGCATTCCTTACAAACCTGTAAATATTGCTGCTGAAATCACGAAGGCAAAGGAAAAAACTTCAGAAAAAAAAGACAAATACACCATTTTAATTGCAGAGGATGAGGAAGTAAATTTTATGGTGTTAGAAATATTGCTGGTCGACAAAATTAAACTTCCTTGCACCATTATTCATGCGAAAGACGGTATGGAAGCCGTTGAGTTAACAAAAACCAATCCCGACATTGCATTGGTACTCATGGATATTAAAATGCCTAAAATGGATGGGCACGAAGCCACAAAGCGCATAAAGGAATTTCGCCCAAACCTCCCAATAATCGCCCAAACAGCTTATTCAACGCCAGAGGAAAAAGAAAAAGCATTTTTGGCAGGCTGTGACGATTTTATAGCAAAACCAATTAGCAAAGACGTATTAAATTTGGTGATAAGTAAATATTTATTGGCAGAAAAAACAGCGAATGTTCTTTAAATAATTATTAAGAAGCAAATTATCAATTTTAAACTAAAATAGCAGGCAAGACGGTGTTTGAGAGGCCATACTGTGTAAAAAAGTTAAATTCCCGGTTTTTTTGTTGACACGATAAACACTGATATTTTTACTTCTCTGATTGGCGGCCAATAAATAATTTCCATCAGGCGACAGCGTAAAATTTCGCGGCCAATCGCCATTTGTGCTGATGGTTTGCGTTTTTTTTATTTTACCGTTGCGCTTATTTATTTTAAAAACCGCAATGCTGTTTTCGCCTCGATTGGATCCGTATAAAAAATGGCCGTCTTTTGATAAATGAATATCGGCACAAAAACTTTTTCCGTCAAAACCAGTATCCAAAGTGCTGATGTTTTGAACAAAATCGTAGCGATCATTCTTCTTCTTCAATACAGAAATGGTGGAATTCAATTCATTAATCACATAAATAAATTTACCTCTTTTTGAAATTTCAAAATGGCGCGGACCAGCTTTTGGTTCCATAGAATAATTTTCTTTCAAAAGGTAATTATTCTTGGATTCAACATATTGCGCTAAAAAATCACGGCCTAAATCGGCAACAAACAACGTATTCTTAAAAAATTTAGCAGAATGTGCGTGTGATTGCTGTGTTGCATTATTTTGATCAATGACTTGTGTTGCCGTTGAAATTTCACCATTTTTTGCTATTGAATGCACAGAAACCGTTCCGCCGGAATAATTTGAAACAGCTACTTTGGAATTGTCTTCGTTTAATTGAATATGGCAAGGATGCGCACCGTTGCTGCTCACTTTGTTTAGCAATTCAAGTGTTCCGTCCTTTGAAACGGAATAGGCATTTACAAAGCCGCTTTTTGTGCCTTCAAAATTGTCTGTTTCACCAACGGAATAGAGCAGTTTTTTGTCGGATGAAAAGGTAATGTATGATGGATTTACAGCTTTAGCAACTAATTTTTTATTGGTGAGTTTGCCGGTTTTCAGGTTAAAATCGTACATATAAATTCCTTCACTGTTCTCATCCGTATAAGTACCAACGTACATAGGAATTTTTTGTGCAGTCGCAATAATTGTAATGAACAATAAAATAGCAAAAAAGTATGGTTTCATCTTTAAAATTTTACAGGATATTTATTTTACTAAAATACCACGCTTATTTAACAAGGGAATCATTCTTAAAGCACCTTCTTTTATGGTTCCTTTTTCGAAAAGGTATTTTTTGTCGAACATCGCATTTCCTTCAAAAAAAGTCACGTTAAAAAAATTGGACAATTTTAAAACGGCTTCTTGCATCAATTCAACTTTTGCGAAAGATTTTGCGGGAAGTTTTTCAATTTTATGGCGCAGCAAAGAGGTTTCAATCAGCTCATCTTCATCATAACCTTTTGAAACCACCAAAACCATGTCTAAATCAACTTCTTTATTGTTAATGATGTAGGCATTCCAATCATCACATTGAAAAATTTCGTTGTATTCTTTCACAATGGCCATAAATACCTCGGTAACTTCAGGAATTTGGATGTCTTTTTTCATTTTCTTGTGCTGAATTTAGTTCAGCATCTTTTCATCGAATTTCTGTATTTTTGAAAGATCTCTAGACAAATTTAAGATTATGTCGATTAGTAAACAGACTTAAATTGTTCTAAAAAGCGAACGTCGTTTTCGTAAAACATTCTGATATCAGGAATTTGGTACAACAGCATCGCAATACGTTCTATACCCATTCCAAAAGCATAGCCAGAATAAATTTCAGGGTCTATATTGGTGTTTTTAAGTACATTAGGATCTACCATGCCACAGCCCATAATTTCCAGCCAACCTGTTCCCTTGGTGATTTTATAATCGGTTTCCGTTTCCAGCCCCCAATAAATATCAACTTCAGCACTTGGCTCTGTAAAAGGAAAATAAGACGGGCGCAAGCGTATTTTGGATTTTCCGAACATTTCTTTGGTGAAATACAACAACGTTTGTTTTAAATCGGCAAAAGAAACATCAGTATCAATATACAAACCTTCCACTTGATGAAAAATACAATGAGCACGTGCAGAAATATCTTCATTTCTAAAAACACGTCCGGGAGAAATGGTGCGAATAGGCGGTTTGTGGGTTTCCATATAGCGTACCTGAACCGATGAGGTGTGCGTGCGTAAAAGAATATCCGGATTTTTCTCGATAAAAAAAGTGTCTTGCATATCTCGTGCCGGGTGATATTCAGGTAAATTCAATGCCGTAAAATTGTGCCAGTCGTCTTCAATTTCCGGACCTTCAGAAACGGTAAAACCAATGCGTGAAAACACATCCACAATTTTATTTCGCACCAAAGATATTGGATGGCGCGAACCCAGTTCAATTGGTTCGGCAGGGCGCGTTAAATCTCCATAAATCCCTTTTTGCTCGCTCGAATTTTCTAATGCTTCTTTTAATTGGTCAACCTTGTTTTGCGCCGCATCTTTTAAGGTATTTAATGCTTGTCCGAAATCTTTTCTTTCGGCAGGTGCCACGTTTTTAAATTCAACAAATAAATCGTTAAGCAACCCTTTTTTACCTAAAAATTTAATTCTGAACGATTCAAGTTCATCTTTGGAAGTGGTGTTAAAAGCCAATACTTCACCAATCAGTTCTTTTACTTTAGCTAACATTTTACAGAAAATTAGGTTGCAAATTTACATAATTTTATATTTATAAAATGCAAGATACGTTCTAAGATATATACCGTCATCTAAAGAATACAGATTGTTTATTAAAATTTCTGCATTGATAAGTCCAAGAACAGGATAATTAGCTTAAACCAATGGGCTTACGTTTTTAAAATTTAAAAAAAACTTAACGTTTTAAACTATTTAATAAAAATAACTTAACAAAAATAGCTTATTTGTTATATTTTATTGTATTTTATGTAAATAGGTATGCAATAGTTTACTTTGGGAAAATTAATCAATAAAATAACAGAAAAGAAGATGATGAAACCAATCATAAAGAAATTCATGGATGAGGTAAATGAGCGAAATCAACATGAACCAGAGTATTTGCAAGCGGTGCAAGAAGTAGCAGAATCACTTATTCCTTTTATCGTCAATAATGAAAAGTATTATGGCAAAAATATTTTATTGAGAATGGTGGAACCAGAAAGAGTGCTCATGTTTCGCGTTCCCTGGATTAATGATGAAGGAGAAATAATGGTGAATAGAGGGTACAGAATTGAAATGAATTCAGCCATCGGGCCCTATAAAGGCGGTTTAAGATTTCATCCATCCGTAAATTTGAGCATTTTGAAATTCTTGGCTTTTGAACAGGTTTTTAAAAATTCCTTAACTACGTTGCCACTTGGAGGCGGAAAAGGCGGTTCTGATTTTGACCCAAAAGGGAAATCGGATATTGAGATTATGCGTTTTTGCCAAAGCTTCATGAGTGAATTATTTCGTCATCTTGGTCCAAATACCGATATCCCTGCTGGTGATATTGGTGTTGGCGAAAGAGAAATTGGCTATCTATTTGGCATGTACAAAAAATTGAGGAATGAATTTACCGGGGTTTTAACCGGAAAAGGAATGTCCTACGGCGGTTCTTTAATTCGTCCCGAAGCAACAGGTTATGGTTGTGTATATTTTGCACAAAATATGTTGGAATTTAAGGGAGATACCATAAAAGGAAAAATAGTGACTGTTTCAGGATCGGGAAATGTGTCACAATATACTTGTGAAAAAGCAACACAATTGGGCGCTAAGGTGGTCACATTATCAGATTCTTCAGGTTATATTTATGACCAAGATGGCATTGATGCCGATAAATTGGCCTTTGTGATGGAACTTAAAAATGTAAAACGAGGAAGAATTAGTGAGTACATTAAAAAATACCCAAAAGCAACCTTCCATAAAGATGAAAATCCTTGGAAAGTTAAATGTGACATCGCCATGCCTTGTGCAACCCAAAATGAAATACACAGTCCAGACGCAAAAATTTTGATTGAAAACGGATGTCTTGCGGTTATTGAAGGTGCCAATATGCCTTCAACCATTGAAGCCATTGAGGTTTATCAAAATGCCAAAATTTTATTTGCTCCCGGAAAAGCTTCCAATGCGGGTGGCGTTGCAACATCCGGCTTGGAAATGAGTCAAAATTCTTTGAGAATGAATTGGAGCAGTGAAAAAGTTGACAGAAGATTAAAAAACATTATGGAAAATATCCATGAAGCTTGCATTAAATACGGAGCTGAAGAGGATGGTTATGTTGATTATATGAAAGGTGCAAATATTGCCGGTTTTGTTAAAGTGGCTGATGCTATGTTGGCGCAAGGCGTGGTTTAAATTAAAAATTTTATCAAATACAAAAGACTGTCCATTTACGACAGTCTTTTTTTTTGCCTTATAATTTATCAAAAGAAAATCTGAAAATTTAAGGCGAAAATGATATCTTGCATTTGAAAATAAAGGCCAATAAAAATGAACAAAAATCCACTGCCCGATTTAAAAAATCATGAGTTTGAAGAGGTTGCATTTAACCAATTGATGCAAAACAGAATTAATAAAGTGCTCATTGTTTGTTCTAACTATGATTATTATATGTTGGAGGAAGACGGCAGGATTGATGAGCGTATTTTTAATGAATATATGGCGCTTAATTTAAGATATCCGCCTAGTTTTATTCATGCAAATTCAGCCAAAAGAGCGATAGGAATGATGAATTCTGATAAAATTGATTTGGTGATAACCTGGTTGGATATTGGCAATTACAAGGCATTTGAATCTTCAAAACTGATAAAAGAAGCTTTTCCAAACATTCCAATTGCGGCATTAAGCCACTATTCATCTGAATTAAGAAAAAAAGTGCTCAGCGAAAACACAGGAATCATCGATTTTGTTTTCCATTGGAACGGTAATGTTGATATTTTTTTGGCAATCATTAAACTTACCGAAGATCGGATGAATGCCGAAAAAGACATCAATCAAATTGGTGTAAAGGCCATTTTACTGGTGGAAGATTCCTTGAAATTTTATTCTCGGTATTTGCCCATTATGTACAAAATCATCTTAAAACAAACACGCTCATTTATGTCGGAAGGCCTTAATGAGCACAGGGCAATGATGTTGATGCGGGGCCGGCCAAAAATTTTACTGGCCACAAATTATGAGGAAGGATTGTTTCTTTTTGAAAAGTACAAACACAATTTGTTGGGCGTTATTTCTGATGTCAGTTATCCTAAAGATGGTAAAAGAGATCCTGATGCAGGCTTTGAATTTTTGAAATACGTAAGAAGTCATGAACGCTATTTTCCGTTCCTGGTGCAATCTTCTGATCAAAAGAATGAAAAACGCGCCTTAGAACTTAAAGGAAAATTTTTATACAAGCATTCAGAAACCTTAGGAAAGGAAATAAAAAATTACATCACCAAATATTTTTCTTTTGGAGCTTTTGAATTCTGGGATCCGATTCAAATGAAGGTTCTGGCAACGGTGGAAGATCTGAACAGTTTTCAAAAAGCGTTAAACAATGTAACGCTGGATTCTATTGTGTACCATGCCAAAAGAAGCGAATATTCAAAATGGTTAAGGTCAAGGGCGCTTTTCCCGTTGGCAAACCTCTTCAGTAATGTAGAATACGAAGATTTTGAAGATCCGGAGGAAATCAGGGATTTTTTATTGAGAGCCATTAAAGCCTATCGGGTTTATAGGTCGAGAGGCGTTATTTCAAAATTCAGTAAAAATACTTATGATGAATATTTGGGATTTGCAAGAATTGGTGAAGGTTCTTTAGGCGGAAAAGGTCGTGGATTGGCGTTTATTGATTCGTTTTTAAAACGCCACAAGTTGTTCAATAAATACAAAGATGTCAATATTTGTATTCCGCGTACCGTGGTTTTAAGTACGGAAGTTTTCGATGATTTTATGGAAAAACACGACTTGATTGGTTTTGTGGCCACGTGTGATGATGATGAGGAAATTTTAAACAAATTTATCTCAAAACCATTGCCAAAATGGGTGATGGAAGACATTCAGGTTTTTTTAAACGTAAGCAAGTCACCAATTGCAGTGCGTTCTTCCAGCGTTTTGGAGGATTCTCATTATCAGCCTTTTGCCGGTGTGTTTTCTACATATATGATTCCAAATACCGACAAATCAAGAATGGCGGAGATGGTGGCCAGCGCCATCAAGTCGGTCATGGCATCCGCTTTTTTTCAAAACAGCAAAATTTATTTAAAAGCAACTTCCCACACCATTGAAGAGGATAAAATGGCAGTGATTTTACAGGAAGTTACTGGCAAACAATATGATGATGTGTATTATCCAAATATTTCTGGCGTGGCCCGTTCTATAAATTTTTATCCGATTGATCAGGAATTGCCCAATGAAGGCACTGCAAATATTGCCTTGGGTTTGGGTGAAATTATTGTTGGCGGCGGAAATACGTTGCGGTTTTCACCCTATCATCCAAAAAAAGTGCTGCAACTTTCCTCTCCGGGTTCAACGCAACGCGATACCCAGCAATATTTCTTTGGGTTGGATATGAACCCCGACAGTTATGTGGCATCAACCAGTGAAGCCGTCAATAAAAAGAAAATAACCATTAGAAATGCAGAAAAACATGGGTCGCTAAAATTTGTGGCATCAACCTACGACTTGCAAAATAATATCATCAAGCCCGGCGTTTTGCATGACGGACTTCGCGTAATTACTTTTGACAATATTTTAAAATACAACACCTTTCCTTTACCCGAAATTTTGCAGGATTTATTGCGCATCGGCCAGCGTGAAATGCGAAACCCCATTGAAATGGAGTTTGCTGTTAATTTGGATGTTCCGCATGGGCAAGCGAAAGAATTTAGCTTTTTACAAATCAGGCCTATTATAGAAAGCATCGAAACCCTGAGCACGCTTCCGGAGGATTTTAATGTTGAAGACACCATCATTTATTCGGAATCGGCATTAGGTAATGGGAATTATGAGAATATTCAAGATTTTATTTATATCAAACCAGAAACTTTTAACGCGGCAAATACAAGAAAAATAGCAGCCGCGGTTGAACAAATCAATAAAAAATTCGCCGAAAAAGACAAAAATTATATTTTAGTCGGACCAGGCAGATGGGGATCTAGCGACCCTTGGTTGGGAATTCCCGTGATTTGGCCACAAATAGCATCAGCAAAAATAATTGTGGAAGCCGGCCTTAATAATTTTAGGATTGACCCAAGTCAGGGAACACATTTTTTCCAAAATTTAACCTCATTTAAAGTGGGCTATTTAACCATAAACCCATTTATGGATGATGGATTTTTCAACCTGGATTATTTAAATAAGCAGCGGGCAATTTATGAAGATGATTATTTAAGGCATGTGCATTTTAAATCGCCTTTAACCGTTATTATTGAGGGAAAAAGCAACAAAGCAGCCATTTTTAAAGAAGGATATAAATTGAATAAAGGCCAAAATCCCACCGTAAAATTAGATGAGGATGAACAATTGGAAGGTTTTATGTAAGAAATTTCAAATGTCGGAAGACCGAAGACCGAAGTGCAATAACAAATTTGCATTTTTAATAGCTAAATAAAACGCCCTTTCCTTAGGAAAAAGCTGAGGATAGTATAAACAGCAAAAATTCAAATTTCAATAAAATTTTTAGCGCAAAAATGACCTTTTTTGCGCTTTTTGTTTTTGCTTAACGAAATCGTTTTAGAAAAATGCAAAAATTAAAAATTATTGCCACTTTTTTGTTTTAGAATTAATATATTATCTGTAATTTTGTACCTAATTATTTAAATATTTAATAAATTTCATATACGTTTAAATTATATTATTATGAATGTAAAAAATATATTGACAAACCTTGAGACCAAACATCCTGGTGAAAAGGAATACTTACAAGCCGTTCATGAGGTGTTAGAATCGATTCAAACAATTTATGATGAAAATCCTCAATATGAGGCCGCTAAAATTATTGAAAGATTGGTTGAACCTGACCGAATTTTAACTTTTAGAGTTTCTTGGGTTGATGATGAAGGGAATGTACAAATTAATTTAGGTCACAGAGTGCAATATAACAATGCAATTGGACCATACAAAGGCGGTATACGTCTTCATCCTAGCGTAAATTTAAGCATCCTTAAATTTTTAGGATTTGAACAAACATTTAAAAATGCCTTAACAACCTTGCCAATGGGTGGTGCAAAAGGAGGATCCGATTTCAATCCGAAAGGAAAATCAGATGCTGAAATTATGCGTTTCTGCCAGGCTTTTATGTTAGAGTTATGGCGCGTTATTGGTCCTAGCCAAGATGTACCGGCCGGTGATATTGGAACTGGCGGTAGAGAAATTGGTTTTATGTACGGAATGTATAAAAAATTGCAATTTGAAAATACCGGTGTTTTTACAGGTAAAGGTTTAAATTGGGGAGGAAGTTTGATCAGACCGGAAGCTACAGGTTTTGGCGCAACGTATTTCACAAATGATATGCTTTCAACTAATAACGATACTTTTAAAGGAAAAACAGTTTCTGTTTCTGGTTTTGGAAACGTGGCGTGGGGCGTTGCCCTAAAAGTTACCGAACTTGGCGGAAAAGTGGTGACCATTTCTGGTCCTGACGGCTATATTTATGATGAAAGAGGTTTAGATGCTGAAAAAATTGATTACTTATTGGCGCTAAGAGCTTCAAACAATGATATAGTTTCTCCTTACGCAGAAGTATTTCCGGAAGCCAAATTTTACGCAGGAAAAAAACCTTGGGAAGTTGCTGTTGATATTGCAATGCCTAGCGCAACCCAAAATGAATTGGACGGCGAAGATGCTAAATTGTTGATTAAAAATGGCGTAAAATATATTGTTGAAGTATCCAATATGGGTTGTACGCCTGAAGCTGTTGAATTATTTCATAAAAACAGATTGCCTTTTGCGCCGGGTAAAGCAGCAAATGCCGGTGGTGTAGGTGTATCAGGTTTGGAAATGTCGCAAAATGCCATGAAATT
>CAZBGP010000073.1:0-11566 GCA_964491495.1 uncultured Lutibacter sp.
GTCTTTTGGTATTGTCGCGCGATATTTTTGCCGGACCTTTGGTATAACTTATTTCTGCAAACTCACTTAGCGGAAGTCGGTTGCCGTTGGGCATCATAACAGTTGCTGTTTCAATATTATCGATATCTTTGCGATGGGCATCATCATATCGAATCACCAAATCAAATTGCTTTTCTCCTTCAAAAACAGTTCCCGCTGGCATTCCGGCAAAACCCATTGTTATCACTTTATTAAGGTCTTGGATATTCAATCCGTATTTGGCGATTTTTTGGCGGTTATATTTTACCGACATTTGCGGCAATCCGGCTGTTTTTTCAACAGAAATATCTGCGGCGCCTTCCACATTTTTTATGGCTTTTTCAACTTCTAAAGCCTTTTTGTAAAGCAAATCCAAATCTTCCCCAAATATTTTAATAGCCAAATCGGCACGCACACCGGTAATCAATTCGTTAAAACGCATTTCAATGGGCTGGGTAAATTCATAATCAACGCCGGCAATTTCAGACAAAGCTTCTTTAAACTTATCAGCCAATTCATCCTTCGTTTTGGCAGAAACCCATTCGCTTTTTGGTTTTAATTTTATGATGACGTCACTTTCTTCCATCGACATAGGATCTGTAGGTATTTCAGCAGCACCAATGCGGCTTACAACTTGGTCAACTTCAGGAAATTTCTTTAATATTTTTTCCATTTGTGTGGTGGCTTCAATCGTTCTTGTTAAAGAAGTTCCGGTTTTAAGCACCGGCTGAATCACAAAATCGCCTTCATCTAGCGTTGGCACAAATTCCCCGCCCATAGAATTATAAAGCAATCCTGTCACTATCAACAATCCAATTGACAAGGATAAAACCAGTTTTTTCCTTCTTAAAGCCCAAGAAATGGTAGGTTGATATTTCGCAATAAGAAATGCGATTAATCGCGATGAAATGGTTTTTTTCTCGGTATTTGAAGGCTTTATAAACATAGAAGCCATCACCGGAATGTAGGTAAAACACAAAATCATGGCGCCAATTAGTGCAAAAACAAATACCAATGCCATTGGCTTAAACATTTTACCCTCCACATTTACCAAAGATAAAATTGGAATAAAAACGATAATAATAATTAACTGCCCAAAAACTGCGGAATTCATCATTTTTGAAGCACCTTGATAGGTAATTTTATCAATCAACCCTTGTCTTTCTGCTTTTGGAAGCGCCATCAAATTGGCACGCTGACTCGTAATTTTGAAGGCAATAAATTCAACGATAATAACGGCACCATCAATAATAATCCCAAAATCTATGGCGCCAAGGCTCATTAAATTGGCATCAACCCCAAAAAGATACATCATTGACAACGCAAAAAGCAACGTGAGCGGAATTACGGATGCAACAACCAATCCCGACCGTAAATTTCCCAGCAGCAAAACCACCACAAAAATTACGATTAAACAACCCAAAATCAGGTTTTCTGCAATTGTAAATGTTGTTTTTGCGATCAATTCACTTCTTTCCAAAACCGGATTGATAGAAATTCCCGGAGGTAATGTTTCCTGTATTTCTGAAACCCTTTGTATGACGGCTTGAATAACTGCACTTGAGTTTGCGCCTTTAAGCATCATGACCTGTCCTAAAACTTTCTCTCCTTCACCATTTCCTGTTATGGCGCCAAATCGATTGGCGTAACCAAAACCAACGGTGGCGATATCTTTAATGTAAACCGGAATTCCTTCTCTGGTGACAATAACAATATTTTCAACATCTTCAATAGAACCAACCAGTCCTTCGCCCCGAATAAAATAACTTTCATTTACTTTTTCAATATAGCCGCCACCCGCAATGCTGTTATTTTTTTCCAAGGCATCAAAAGCATCAAAAATGGAGATATTCAGCGAACGCAATTGCTCCGGATTTATGGCAACTTCATATTGTTTTAAATGGCCTCCCCAGGTATTCACTTCAACCACACCAGGAATTCCGGAGAGTTGACGTTTTACCGTCCAATCTTGGATGGTTCTGATATCTGAAAGAGAATATTGGTCTTTATATTTCGGATCAACATCAATAATATATTGATAGATCTCGCCCAAACCAGTTGAAACCGGCCCCATAAATGGCGTTCCAAATCCGGCAGGAATTTTTTCTTCGGCACTTTTAATCTTTTCTGCAATCAGCTGACGCGGAAGATACGTTCCCATTTTATCCTCAAAAACTACGGTAACAACTGACAATCCAAATTTTGAAACCGAACGAATTTCTATAACACCCGGTAAATTCGCCATTTCCAATTCCACAGGATAGGTCAGAAATTTCTCAACATCTTCAGTCGCTAAATTTCTTGAGGTGGTAATCACCTGAACCTGATTGTTGGTAACATCCGGAACTGCGCCAATTGGAATATTTGATAAGGAATACAAACCAAAGCCAACTATACCAGCGGTAAATAGCAAAACAATAAGCTTATGGTGAATGCTATATTGAATAATTTTTCCTAACATTTTTTATGATTTAATAAAATAAAAATCAAATTTAGCTCCCATAGCTAAAGTATTTCTAAACCTTAGCTTAAGATTTGCTTAAAATGCAATGGTGACGGTAGTGCCAACCCCCAACTCACTTTCCACAAAGAGTTTCGCATTGATGGCATCCGCAGCTTTTTTGGCAATTGAAAGTCCCAGCCCGTTCCCAAATATGTCTCTGTGATTTAAAGCATCTGACCTAAAAAAAGGATTGAAAAGTTTGTCAATATCTTCCCTTTTTATACCAATACCTTCATCCTTTATTTCACAAATAATTCCAGTTTCTGTATCCGTTACAGTGATTTGAAGATTTGAATTTTTGGTTGAATATTTAATGGCATTGCCAATCATATTGTCCAAAATTAAATTGGCATAATACTTTTGAGCCATAGTTTCATTTTGTAATTCCATATGCAAATCTAAGGTTAGATTTTTGGCGAAAATTTCATTTTTATAACGTGATAAAATTTCGTCAATAAGTATGGGCAATGATTCGTGAATTGTTGTTTTTGAGACAATATTGTTTGTGTTGGAATTTGAATCCAGTCTTGCTAACACCAACAATTGCTCAATAATTGCGGTCATTCGGTCGATTTCCGAAAGACTGTATTTAATTTTTTCCTCATATTCAAATTGCTCACGCGGTTTTCTGATTAAAACCTCTAGCGTTCCTCGCAGGGATGACAGCGGCGTGCGCAGTTCGTGCGATGCATCGGAAGTGAATTGACGCTCTTTTTGAATGGCATTCTCTATGCGTTGCAACAACTCGTTGATGCTCGATGACAAATCAAATAATTCATCTTTATGATCTGGCAAATTTACCCTTTCATTCAGGTTATTTTTTGTAATCCTGTTGGTGGTTTCAATAATATTTCTGATTGGAACAATGCTTCTGCCCGCCAAAAACCGTGAAATAAAATAAAGACCCGCCAAAAGAAGCAAATAGGAAATTATAAGTACGTTTTTCAATTTCAGAAACACCATATTTGAGGATTCCAAAGACATTGCGGCCACTACATAACCTTTAATTTTGCCATTTTGTTCAATCGGAATTTGAATTTGACGAATGGGTTTTTTATTTAAAATTTCATTAAAATGACCGCCAAATTGTTCTTGTTTTCTAAACGGAAGTTCATCGCCTTTTAAGTTGGGTGATTTGTCCATCAAATTTCCGTTTTTATCAAAAATCTGAATAAAAACAGGATTTACATCAATTTCCAGATGCTCTATTTCAGCCCATTCTTCTTTATTTATAAACTGAATGCTGTCACCCAATATTTTTATTTCATCGGTATGTTTTTCAGCTTCATATGTAAGGTCATTGTCCAAATTATGATAAACCGTTTCCTGAACCACAAAAAATACCACACTAAAAACAACCGCCACAATAATGGCTGTGGCAATCATATAGTGTAAGGCTATTCTATTTCTGAAACTTAAATTCATTTATGATAAATTTTTATTTGGTTGATGAAAATGATTAAAGTTCCTTTGCCATATAACCAATTCCTCTGATGGTTTGAATATAATTTTCATCTGCATTCAGTTGCAGTTTTTTTCTTAGCGCATTGATATATACATCAATAACGCCGGTGTTATATTCAAAATGTATATCCCAAACGCTTTCAATAATTCGGGTTCTGCGACAAACCGCACCTTTATTCCGCATTAAAAATTCCAGCAACGCAAACTCTTTTTGCGTCAAATTAATTTCTTCGCCATTCTTTAAAACTTGGTGATTTTCTGTATTTAAAGTGATATTTCCAAGATTAAAAAGAGAATGTTCTCCCGACTTTGGCCTTAATTGCACCTTAATTCTTTCCAAAAGTTCTTCAAAATGAAATGGTTTTTTAATATAATCGTTAGCGCCTGACTGCAATCCGAAAATTGTTTCATCAACCGTATCCTTGGCGGTCAAAAAAATGATTGGTGTGTCGCTAAATTCTTTTCTGAACTGGCGGCAAACTTCAATCCCGCTAATTCCGGGAACCATCCAATCCAACAACAACAAATCATAATCGCCCGATAGCGCCAATTGAAGACCTTTGTTTCCATTCTCGGCAATGTCAACTGAAAATGATTCTTCTTCCAAGCCTTGTTTCAGGAAATTATATATTCCTGGTTCGTCTTCCACTATTAAAATTCTCATTCAGCAAAATTAATCATTAAAGTTAGAAAAAAATCTTGGGCATTTCTTAAGAGTTGCTTAAAATATTTTATTTTTTCCAATATAAAAATTGATTTCTATCATACAAAAATAAATCACAAATAAGGAATCTTAATATTTTTTTATCGCGGAACTGCGCCAGCATTGTTGTTTATTGGCCTTTTAATTTTATCAAACTAAATATGCTCAAATTGAGGGAAATCATTTTATAACCCTGATTAAGAATTTATATTTGAGCTATAAATTATGTTTAACTTAAATGATTCTGTTATGACACTAGTAAAATTTAGACAAAGACCATGGGAAAATCTGTTTACATCAGATTTGTTGGATTTTGATGCCGGCAATTTATTCAATGATAAATTATGGCTCAAAAGAATGAACGAACCAGCTCTAAACATCAAAGAAAAAAAAGACGGATTCGAAATTGAGCTTGCTGCTCCAGGATTCGATAAAAAAGATTTTGAAGTTAACATAGCTGATGGCTGCTTAAATATTATGGCAAAAAAATCTGAAAAAAGAGAAGAAAAAGACGAAAACTATACGCGTAAAGAGTTTAGCTTCAATTCTTTTGAAAAATCTTTGCAGCTTCCTGAAACTGTAATCGATGAAAAGATAAAAGCCAAATATGAAAACGGTATTTTAAAATTTAGTCTTGCCAAAAGAGAGGAAGCAAAAAAACAAAAACCAAAAATGATAGAAATTTTGTAGAAGAAGTTTCTTATCTTTATTCCGGACGATATTTCCCCACAAATAAAGTCCGGAATATTAAAATTAAAACAATTGTTAAATTATTAAAAACAATATTATGAAAACTGGAAATATCTTATTAGGCGTTTTAGCTGGGGTAGCAATTGGAGCTGCAATGGGAATTTTGTTTGCACCGGATAAAGGTTCCTCTACACGTAAAAAAATTATTAAAAAAGGGGAAAAGATTGCCGATGATTTAGAAGAAAAGTATGATGATTTTATTGAAAACATCAACGAAAAATTCGAAGATTTAAAAGAAAAAGCTGCTGACATGGCCGAAAAAGCCAAACGTAAAGCTGAGGAATTCACTGAAAAAGCGAAGCATGAGGCTGCAAAAGTGACTGAAAAAGCAAAACAGGAAGCTGAAAGAATGGCAAAAAAATCCAAATACGGAGAAGAAGTTGAAGCATAACATCAACTTCCATAAACTCAAAAAACGGAAAAGTCCAAAAATTTGACAATTAGCGGGAATTCAACATGAATTTTCCCCTAATTGTCAAATAATTTTTAAATCCATAGTTGCAATTTTAAAAGGCAAAAAGATGAGCACCTCGAAAAGTTTAATTGAATTGTTATTTGAGAAAATTGAAGAATACGGCAAAACGAACTATGAACTTATAAAGTTCAAATTATTAAAAACAACAGCAATTATTGTTCCCTCATTAATTTCAAGGCTCATTGTTGTGTTGGTGTTTTTTTTCTTTACGCTTATTTTGAGCGTTGGAATAGCCTTTTGGCTGAGCGAATTATTCGATAATTTATATGTTGGATTTTTTATTGTTGCCGCATTTTACCTGGTAATAGGCATCCTTTTCCATTTCTTTCTCTATAGCTGGATTAAAAAGCCAATGGGCGATTCAATTGTTAAACAAATACTTAAACAGCAATAGTTATGGAAAAAATACAATCGCTATCAGAACTTGAAGACACTATAAAACTGTTGAAGTTTAAAAAGGCTGAAGATGAACAATTGCTAAAAGAGCTGTCTTATATGATTTATGAGAATGCAAAACCCATAAATATAATTAAAAACTTATTTAAAGAGCCTAATGAATCCCAAAATATAAAAGACAGTTTGTTAACTACTTCCGTTGGCCTAGGCGCCGGTTATCTCTCAAAATTGCTGTTTCAAGGCGTTGTGCGTGTTCCGTTTAAAAATTTTATCGGCAGCGCTTTAATGATGAGCGTTGAAAACCTGATATCAAAAAATCCTGGCGTAGTTGGCGCATTGTCATCATTAGTTCTGGACGCTTTTAGCAGGAAGCCAAAAAAAATTATTGTGGAAGAAATGGATTATGAACACCAAGATATTCACAGAGAAACCAATAATGAGCCAATAGATTTAGAAACTATTTACTAATTATTAAGAAAAAAGGGCAATAAATCAAACTTTCAATAACATTTTAGTGTTTTACGGAAAGAAAATTCATTCATTGGAGTTTGAATGGAATTATAATCACGCAAAATATTGCTGCTTTAATAAATCAATTTACATGCTCAACTTGAGCGAAATCATTTTAGAAATGACATTTTGGGCTTAATTTAAGGTTTTGCTTTATTCCCGTTGATATGGATTTACCAACCTTACACTTCGTAAAAAACCCTCATGCAGTTTCCTTAAAAAATATTGTAAATCAGTTACATAGCGATGCAAAAATTGGTTTGAACAAACAACAAATCAAAGAACGCATTGTAAAATTCGGGAAAAATGAAATTCCGCTGAAAAAACCAAAAACAAAATGGCGCATCTTCGCGGAACAATTTCTTAATTCCATCATTTATATCTTAACTGCCGCCGCATTACTTGCTTTTATATATAAGGACTGGGCAGAAACAATCGCCATACTTGTTGTCATTTTTATTACCGTTTCTATTGGATTTTTTATGGAGTTGCAGGCTTTTCGCTCCTTGGAAACCTTGCGTAAAATGGGGCAAGCAGCAACAAGTGTGTTGCGAGAGGGTAATTTATTTCGCATAAAAGCTTCTTTTTTGGTTCCTGGTGACATCATTATTTTAGAAGCTGGAGATGTGGTTTCGGCAGATGCACGATTAATCACCGGAGAAAATTTAACAACAAAAGAAGCTGCTTTAACCGGAGAAAGCGCCCAAGTTGAAAAAAAAATCGACAGTTTACCAATCGATACGCCCATTGTAGAGCAAAACAACATGATATTTAAAGGAACGTTGGTTACACGAGGTTCAGCAAAAGCGATTGTTACTTCAACTGGAAGCGCTACCGAATTAGGAAAAATTCAACAATTAGGCACAGAAGTTGACGCGGAAATGACGCCACTTGAAAAAAAATTGCGCCACCTCAGCAAGTGGCTTATTTGGCTAACACTTTCATTAACCGTAATTATTGTGACTACGGGATTTATTAGAGGTGTCGATTTTATTTTCATGCTTCAAACAGGCATTGCGCTTGCTGTAGCTTCAATTCCTGAAGGTTTGCCGATTGTGGCAACCATTGCATTGGCCCAGGGAATGCTCAAATTGTCAAAAAAACAGGTCATCATTAAAAAACTGGAGGCCGTTCACACGCTGGGCGCCACCAACATTATTTGTACGGATAAAACAGGAACACTTACTGAGGATCAAATGAAAGTGCATACACTGGTTTTTGAAAATGCTTCTTTTGAAAATATAAATCTTAAAAATAACAATGATTTAAACGACTTTAAAAATCTGCATTCTTTTGATAAAATGATGATGACTGCCATACTTTGCAATGATGCCATTTTTACGCCCACAGACAAACACGGTGATTCCATAGATTTGGCGTTGACTAAATTTGCTATTGATGCCGGCTTTGATCCAACTTCTGTAAAAAAGAATAATCCGGAAAAAATGGAAGTGGCTTTTGATGCAGAGCGTAAAATGATGGCAACGGTAAACCAACATCAAAAAAACTATAATGTTTATGCAAAAGGTGCTTATGAAAGTATTGTTGAATGCTGCGACTCAATTTTGAAAAATGGCAAAACAGAAAACTTCGAAAGCAAAGCGCAATGGCATCAAAAAGTTGATGATTTGGCTTCTCAGGGATTGCGGGTTTTGGCATTTGCCTGCAAAGAATCAAAAAAAATTCCCGAATATGAAACCTTGCTGCAACAACTCACTTTTATAGGTTTGATTGGATTTATAGACCCGGCCAGGGAAGATGTTAAAGCAACAATTGCCACTTATAAAAGTGCCGGAATTCGGGTAGTAATGATGACAGGCGACCATCCCGGAACCGCAAAAAAAATAGCGCAGGAAATTGGTTTGCTGGAAATTGATGCGCACAATGACAAAGTACTGGCGGGAAAACACATTCCTGAAATGGAAAATTTAAGCGAAACAGCAAAAAACAAACTGCTCAACACTGTTGTCTTTGCAAGGGTTACGCCAAAACAAAAATTAGACTTGATTTCCCTTTTTCAGCAAAACAACAATATTGTGGGAATGATTGGCGATGGTGTAAATGATGTTCCGGCACTTAAAAAAGCAGATATTGGCATTGCAATGGGAATTAGAGGAACTGAAGCCGCGCGAGAAACAGCCGATGTGATCCTTAAAGATGATAAATTTACTTCCATTGAATTGGCCATCAAACAAGGCCGGGCCATTTTTGAAAATATTCGACAGTTTGTGGTGTACCTTTTATCCAGCAATTTGGCCGAAATAATTTCGGTTGGTGTTGCCGCACTGTTGGCATTGCCTTCGCCACTGTTACCGCTCCAAATATTATTTCTGAATTTGATAACCGATATTTTCCCGGCACTGGCCTTGGGACTTGGAAAAGGCGAAGTTGATATTATGAACAAACCGCCAAGAAAACCAGATGAGCCCATTATGACGTTGAAATTATGGAAAGCAACCCTAATTTACGGCTTGTGCATTACCGCAGGTGTTCTTGGCATTACTGCTTATTCCCATTTTGTATTGAAACTTACACCAAATGAAATTAACAATATGGCATTTTTTACCTTAATTTTTGCCCAATTGCTCAATGTTTTTAATATGCCAAAAAGCCATTTATCATTCTTTAAAAATGAAGTGACGTTAAATCCTTGGATTTGGTACGCCATTGCATTGTCCATTTTTATAACCGCAGGAGCCATTTTTACCCCACCAATTGCCAAAGCACTTTCCATAATTCCTTTATCGCTTGATAAATTTGGGTTGGTTGTTTTATTTGGATTTGGCACATTGCTCCTCACCCAAATTTTCAAACGAATTGGTAGCACTGTTTAATTAATAGAACTCATTATTATTTTATTAAGCTTAAATTACTTATTTGTGCAAATTGCACCAAAATTCATAAACTGTTTTCTTTAAAAATCCCTACAATGAAAAACCTATTTATACTTTTGTTTTTATCATCCATTTATTGATAAGTTGCAGCAGTACCAGCGGAACCGTTAAAGGAACCGTTTGTTATCCTTCGGAATATATTCCGGCGATGATTGTATATTTAAAAAACAAGTAAACCAGTAAAATATATTCTTCAGACATCTTAGAAAATCAGAACTTTTGAAGTAGCTCCGGATAATGAATAAATAAACCACCATAAAATATTTACAAGCTTTTGAAAATTTCAGGAGTTTTTTTATTTTCTACCTTCAGCAAAAATTCAGAAACCAAAACAGGCGTTACTCTATTCCATATTCTTTTCAAATTCCTAATTAAGCATTCAAAACCAAAAATCCGATAATTCCGGCAATAAAAATACAGCCATATCCAATCAACACATAATTTTTCAATTTGTGGCTTCCTGTAAAAAGGGCAATTCCAATTTTTACGACGGTATTAGACAATGTAGCCAGCAAAATGGCGTTTTGAGCAATTAAAAGATTTATTGTGGTACCGCCCAATTTAGAAACTGAAATAGCAATGGCATCAACATCTGTTAAAGCACTAATACTGCTGGAGAAATAAATTCCATTTGCGCCGTAAGTTTGGTTTGCATAACTCACCAAAAGCAATATTCCCATATAAAAAACACCAAAAAATACCGCATTTTTAATATTTAGGGGATCTCCCAGCACTATTTTGTCAACAGATCGCTGTTTTTCAAATTGTTTATTATAAAAGAACAATGCAACACCAAAAGCTGTAAAAAATATAATAAGCAATGGTAATGTCAATGAAACAAGCATGGATTTATTAAAAATAAAAACCCACAAAAACACTCTGGCAATCATAATGGTAGCCGCAGCAAATATTCCTACAGCATAATTTTGTGAAAGCTCAGGATTTTCTTTGCTTTTTTTCGAAAATGTAAAAGTTACCAGCGTACTCGATACCAGTCCTCCCAAAATACTGGTTAGCAAAATACCTCTGTCGGTTCCCAAAAATTTCATTAAAATATAGCCAACAAAACCAATTCCAGAAGTCAATACAATAATCCAACCCACTTCTCTCGGATTAATTACCTCATAAGGCCCATAAAATTCGTTAGGCAAAAAAGGCAAAATCAACAATGCGATTACCACAAAACGCACAAAAGCAAACAGTTCCTTTTGTGTGAGTTGTCCAATCATAGATTTCAATCTTAATTTAAGAGAAAGTAAAACCAAGGTAATTACAGTGAGCGCCAAACTAAGATTTATGCTGCCAACAAGCACAAGACCACCCAACAAAAACGTAAAAATGATTGCAAACTCTGTGGTACTTCCAATATTCCCTTCATTTGAAGTTACCCAATAAGAAATGGCCACAATGGCTACAACGCCTAAAAAACCTGCAATAAAAATCCAATAAGTAAAAGTAATTCCTAAATAAGCCGTTAAAAAACCCAATAAAGCAACAAGCGTAAATGTGCGTAAGCCAGCAAAAATCTCTCCTTTTTCTGAATATTGGGAATATTCACGTTCCAAGCCCAACACAAAACCGATGCCTGCAGTCACCAACATTCTTATCAAAAAATCGAATTCTGTAAGCTGCCCGTTTTCTGTTTGAATGATAAAATTTGCATCCACGGAAATGAATTTATTTATTGGTTATATGTTATGCGTTATATGTTAACCGTTATTTGCTAATTGTTTAATATGAAAAACTTATAACTTTCTTTACATATATTTTGAAAGAAATCGAAAAAAATTACCCTTAAGTTCACTGTACAAATTTCTTTGGGTGTCCATATGATTTCGAAGCTCAATATGCTT
>CAZBGP010000074.1:0-222 GCA_964491495.1 uncultured Lutibacter sp.
TAAATATCGTAAAAGAAGCGGTAAAAGGTGAAAACGCAGAAGTGATTATTTTAGCGGTTGGAACGGAAGCTGATATTACGGAATTGGAATCCTTTGACGAGCGTCAGCTTTTTTTAGAAGATTTAGGATTAAAAGAACCGGGCGCTTCAGTTTTAATCAGAACCGCCTACAAATTATTAAACCAGCAAACCTATTTTACGGCAGGCGTTAAAGAAGTACGCG
>CAZBGP010000074.1:367-11464 GCA_964491495.1 uncultured Lutibacter sp.
CAAGATGGTGATATTATGCATTTTAGGTTTAATGTTTAATTTGGCATGAAATATGAAATTGTTGGAATTTGAAAATGAACTTATAACATATAATTATTAATACTTATAAACTTTCAGTTCTCTAAGTGTTAATAATTATTTTGACAGACTTTTTTTTATTTCTTAAAGCAAAATAGTACTTTAGCCACGCTTCAAGAATCACAGGATATAAATGACAGATCAAACAGCTTACACCGAGGATAATATTCGATCGCTTGATTGGAAAGAACATATTAGACTTCGTCCCGGAATGTATATCGGTAAATTAGGTGATGGTTCATCACCCGATGATGGTATTTACATTTTAATCAAGGAGGTTATTGATAATTCCATTGATGAATATGTGATGGGTGCCGGCAAAACGATTGAAGCTTTGGTGAAAGAAGATACGGTTACCATTCGAGATTACGGACGCGGAATTCCGTTGGGAAAAGTAGTGGATGTGGTTTCTAAAATGAATACCGGCGGAAAATATGATTCTCTTGCGTTTAAAAAATCTGTCGGCCTAAATGGTGTCGGCACCAAAGCAGTAAACGCTTTGTCATCTTATTTTAAAGTGCAGTCTTTCAGAGACGGTAAAACGGTTTTTGCAGAATTTGAAAAAGGAAATATCACTCACGTTGATCAACCTGAAGAAACCGCACATCGTAAAGGAACCAAAGTAACCTTTGTTCCCGATAAAAGCATTTTTACAAAATTCAAGTACAGAAACGAGTATATTGAAAAAATGATAAAAAATTATGTGTACTTAAACACAGGTTTGACTATCATTTTTAACGGAGAAAAGTATTTTTCTGAAAACGGATTGAAAGATTTGTTGGAAGAAAATATTTCACAAGAATCGATGCTGTTTCCGGTAATTCATTTGAAAGGAAATGACATAGAAGTTGCAATTACCTACAGCAAAGCGCAATACAGCGAAGAATACCATTCTTTTGTAAACGGACAACATACCACGCAAGGAGGAACCCATCAAAATGCATTTAGGGAAGCCATCGTAAAAACAATACGTGAGTTTTTTGGCAAAAACTATGATGCTGCCGATGTTCGAAAATCCATTGTTTCGGCCATCAGCATAAAAGTTATGGAGCCTATTTTCGAAAGCCAGACCAAAACCAAATTGGGCTCTACGGAAATGGGCGATAAATTGCCTTCCGTACGAACTTTTATTACCGATTTTGTGAAGACGAATCTAGACAACTACCTTCATAAAAATCCGATTGCTGCCGAAAGAATCCAGAAAAAAATATTACAGGCAGAAAAAGAACGAAACGATTTATCTGGCATCAGGAAATTAGCCCGTGAACGTGCTAAAACAGCAGGATTGCACAATAAAAAATTACGCGATTGCCGAGTTCATTTAAGTGATTTAAAGAAAGAAAATCGTTTGGAAAGTACCTTGTTCATTACAGAAGGAGATTCGGCCAGCGGTTCCATCACCAAATCAAGGAATGTAAATACGCAAGCGGTATTCAGTTTGCGTGGGAAGCCTTTGAATTCCTATGGAATGAACAAAAAAATCGTCTATGAAAATGAAGAATTTAACTTGTTGCAGGCGGCTTTAAATATTGAAGAATCCATAGAAGACCTGCGATATAACAATATTGTGATTGCAACTGATGCCGATGTTGACGGAATGCACATTCGCTTGCTGTTAATCACTTTCTTTCTGCAATTTTTCCCTGAATTAATAAAAGAAGGCCATTTGTATATTTTGGATACGCCGCTGTTTAGGGTGCGAGATAAAAAACAGACTTTTTATTGCTATTCCCCGGAAGAAAAACAAAATGCAATCGATTCCTTAAGAGGAAAACCGGAAATTACGCGATTTAAAGGATTGGGTGAAATTTCACCCGATGAATTTGCCAATTTTATTGGTGATGATATTCGTTTGGATCCCGTAATGCTTGATAAAGAAATGTCTATTGATAAAATGCTGGAATTTTATATGGGAAAAAACACACCCGACCGTCAAAAGTTTATTATAGAAAATTTAAAATTTGAATTGGACATTATAGAAGAAAATTTATGATTTACGAATTACGATTTATGATTTAATTTTGAATAAATATCAAATCAAATTCCTTCCCTTGGGGAAGGATTAAGGATGGGAAATATGGATGAAGAAAATAACGAAAACGAACATTTAGAAGAACATTTAAACGAGGAGTTTGGAAATCAGACAACCATTACCAAGGTTACGGGAATGTATAAAGACTGGTTTTTGGATTACGCTTCGTATGTTATTTTAGAGCGTGCCGTTCCTGCCTTAAAAGATGGCTTTAAACCGGTTCAACGCCGAATCATGCATTCGATGAAGGATTTGGATGACGGGCGCTACAACAAGGTGGCAAACGTTGTTGGGCATACCATGCAATACCATCCGCACGGTGACGCTTCTATTTCTGATGCATTAGTGCAATTGGGCCAAAAAGAATTGCTGATTGATATGCAGGGAAACTGGGGAAATATTTTAACCGGTGACCGTGCTGCAGCAGCGCGTTATATTGAAGCCCGTTTGTCGAAATTTGCTTTGGAGGTGGTTTTTAACCCTAAAACGACTGATTGGCAATCGTCTTATGACGGCAGAAAAAAAGAACCTATCGATTTACCCGTTAAGTTTCCGCTGTTGCTGGCCCAAGGCGCAGAAGGAATTGCGGTCGGACTTTCAACAAAAATTTTGCCGCACAATTTTAATGAATTGATTGATGCTTCCATAAAACATTTAAAGGGAAAACCTTTTACGCTGATTCCGGATTTTTTAACCGGCGGAATTGCAGATGCTTCTGGATATCATGACGGAAAAAGAGGAGGAAAAATCAGGGTTAGGGCAAAAATTGGCCAACTTGATAAAAAAACATTGGTCATTACAGAAATTCCATTCGGAACAACCACATCCACGTTGATTGATTCCATTTTAAAAGCAAACGAAAAAGGAACGATTAAAATCAGGCAAATAGAAGACAATACCGCCGCTAATGTTGAAATCCTGGTACATTTGCCAAGCGGCATTTCTCCGGATAAAACCATTGACGCGCTCTACGCTTTCACCAGTTGTGAAAATCCGATCTCGCCTTTGTGTTGTGTAATTGACGATAATAAGCCGGTTTTTATTGGTGTTTCAGAAATATTAATCCGCTCCACCAACCATACCGTTGAGTTATTAAAGCTGGAACTTGAAATCCAGTTAAATGAATTGGATGAGCAATGGCATTTTGCTTCATTGGAACGTATTTTTATTGAAAATAGAATATATAGAGATATTGAGGATCAGGATACTTGGGAAGGTGTAATTAAAGCGATTGATGAAGGTTTAAAACCGCACATAAAACATTTAAAACGTCCGATTACCGAAGAAGATATAGTGCGTTTGACAGAAATTCGAATCAAGAAAATATCAAAATTTGATATCGACAAAGCCAAACAATTTATAGAAAGTCTGGAAGAAAAAATTGAGGAAGTAAAAAAGCATCTGGCCAATATTATAGAATTTGCAATTGACTATTTTAAAAACCTTAAATTAAAATACGGAAAAGGAAAAGAGCGTTTGACAGAAATCCGTTTGTTCGACGATATTATTGCCACTAAAGTGGTAATGCGAAACACGAAATTGTATGTAAACAGGGAAGAAGGTTTTGTGGGAACTTCATTAAAAAAAGATGAATATGTTGACGATTGCGCCGATATTGATGATGTGATTGTTTTTAGGGGAGACGGAACAATGCTGGTTACAAAAGTTGATGCAAAAACGTTTGTGGGAAAAGGCATTATTCACGTGGCGGTATTTAAAAAGAACGATACGCGCACCGTTTACAATATGATTTACAGAGACGGCAAAAACGGGCCAAGCTATATAAAACGTTTTAATGTTACCGGAGTGACGCGCGATAAAGAATATGATTTAACAGCGGGAAATAAAGGATCTCAGGTGCTTTATTTTACTGAGAATCCGAATGGCGAGGCAGAAACAATCACCGTTAATTTACGCGCTGCAGGAAGTGTTAAAAAATTGAAATGGGATATTGATTTTTCAGACTTGACTATAAAAGGAAGAAGTTCCAGAGGAAACATCGTTTCAAAACACGCCATCAAAAAAATTGAATTGAAATCGGAAGGCGTTTCAACATTGAAACCTCGAAAAATTTGGTTTGATGAAACCGTACAACGCTTAAATGTTGATAAAAGAGGGGAGTTGCTTGGCGAATTTAAACCGGAAGACCGATTGCTGATAATCAACCAGAAAGGAATCATAAAAACCGTTAAACCAGAGCTTACCACGCATTTCGACAGTGATATGATTGTGCTGGAAAAATGGGTTCCAGAAAAGCCGATTTCTGTGATTTATTATGACGGTGATAAGGAAAAATACTTTGTGAAAAGATTTATGATTGACAATCCGAATAAGGAAGAAGTTTTTATTTCTGAACATCCAAAATCGCAACTTGAAATTGTTGCCACAGAATACCGGCCAATGGCAGAAGTACAGTTTTCAAAGCGAAATTTGGAACCAATCCTCTTAAATTTTGAGGAATTCATTGCAATTAAGGGTATAAAAGCGCAAGGAAATCAGTTAACTGCCGATAAAATTAAGCAAGTGAATATGCTGGAGCCTTTACCGTATGAAGCGCCTGTAATTGAAAATGTGGAAGTGAATGACGAAGAGGTGATAGACAACAGCCCTGAATCTTTTGATGATGATTCGGATTCTGAAAATGACAGTCTAGCCAATGAAGCAGGGCAAATAAAGTTGTTTTAAGTTTTTGAGAAAATAGAATAGAGACAAGAGACAGCACTATAACAGCAACTTTCTAACTTTTAGCATTCAAACTATTTAACTGTAAACTTACTTTAATCTTTCAAAGAAATTTAGTTCATAGTCTTTTAACAGCGCTGGATGTGCAATTTTAATCAGATCTTTTAAAACCAAATCCGGTCGGGCAGGAGCCAGTTCAAAATACATAATTCCGCCTAATTCTCCCTTTTTATTTACGTAAGTGAAGATGTTTTTGTTTTGAAAGGCACTGAATTTTGGATACATGTCATTTGCATCATTAAGCTGTTCCATGGTTTCATAATAACTTGGGGAAATCCACAATTCGGCATCTTTTCCTTTTTCAAACACATTTTCAATATTTAAGGAAAGGCTTCCTTTACCCTTAGAATCTTTCCACAGGTAGTTGGTATTGGCATCCTTCAAAAAAGAGGCTTCAAAACTGTCTCCGGCAGGCAAATTCCATACATCTTTAAAAAGTCCGCCCGAGATTACCGTTGGTTTTTCAGTCGCTTTTGAGGCAATAGTTTTAGCTTCCAAATAATTTTTTTCGATGTCATTAAAAATACTGTCCGCCATCTTTTCTTTATCAAACAAAACGCCAAAAAACTTAATCCATTCTGCGCGGCCGAGTGGCGTTTCCTCCATCCAGTCACCATTTAACAATACAGGAATTCCTAATTTTTCAACAACTGAAAACATTTTATTGTTGCTGTTCAGTGAAAAACCAACTATCAAATCGGGTTTTAAATCCAGCAATAATTCGGTGTTAATACTTTCCTCATGTCCAAGTTCTTTAATGGAACCTTTAGCGATTAAACTTCTTGTTTTTGGCGATGAAATGTAATCAGTATTGGGAAAACCCACCAGTTTATTTTCAACCTGCAACAATTCCAGCATTGGAATATGAGTGGTGCTTGTGACCACAATGGAATTGATGGGAATTTGGATGGTATTTAAATCGGAATTTGATTTAATAGAAGTTAGAATAAACTCAAAAGTTTCTGTTGAATTTTGGTAGGGTGCTTTTACGGTAAGTTTTGTATAATTTTTAAAATGTTGAATGTCAAATCCCTTCGCGTATTTTATGGCACTTTTTTCAGTGGTTTTTACAGCTTTTAAATTATTTTTTTGATCGTTTCCGCAAGACAATAGCAGCATTGTAACGGCAATCATAAAAACGGTAGAGGAAAGTAATTTCATAAAAAAATAATTTAGGCAAAAGTAATATTTTAGAAATTTAATACGGACAATTACACTTAATTAATTTAACTTTACGGCAGATTATGGTTCTTAATTATACTTCTGTATAACCAAGTGAAAAGGGAATTCGGTTTAAATCCGAAGCTGTTCCCGCAACTGTAAGCTTAGCCAAAAATTGGTGGTTGTTATTAGCTTTAAGCCACTGTTCGTTCAGGACGGGAAGGTAAATAACAATACGCAAGCCAGGAGACCTGCCAAAATCTGTATAGTTCAAACTTTCGGGAGAATTGTTTGAGTATAGTTTTTCTGTACTTGAAAACTTACCTGATTTATTTATTAATTTATAAATCAAAAAAATGAAAAAACATTCATTTTATGCAAGTGCGTTGTGCCTATTTTTTGCATTAACCTCTCTTTCGGCTCAACAAAAAAATGACAGTATTGAGCAATTAAACGAAGTTGTGGTTACCGCAACAAAATTTGCCATTAAAAAAGAACATGTAGGTAAAATAATTTACCAAATTACGCCAGAAGAGATTGAAAATCTGAAGGGAAAATCTGTTGCCGATATTTTGGATAATATCGCGGGAATCAGCATAAACGGCAGCAACAGTTCTGCCGGAAAAAACAAAAGTATTTTTATTAGAGGTGGTCGTGATCGTCACGTGATTGTGCTTATAGACGGTGTTTCGGTAAGCGATCCATCGGGTGTGAACACCACCTTCGATTTGCGTTTGCTTTCGCTGAACCAAATTGAATCCATTGAAGTGATGAATGGCGCAGCAAGCACGTTGTATGGATCTGGAGCAGCTACCGGAGTTATCAACATTAAGCTGAAACAACCTGTTGACAAACCAATTTCAATGAATTATGAAATTTCTGCAGGAACCAACAATTCGCAAAGTGATTCAAAATTGGATTTTAATGACGTCAACCAAAATATTACGGTTAACGGCATTTTAAATAAATTCAGTTATTTGGCGGCCGCTAATTTTTCAAATGTTGATGGTTTGTCTGATGCCAGCGATGAAAAAAGCGCTACAAAATTTGATAGCGACCAGTTTAAGGCAACAAATACTTTTGTGCGTTTAGGCTATAAATTTAATGAGAAAATTAATATTCAGTTATTTAGCAATTACGATAAAGACATTTATGATTTTGACGGTGGGGCATTTTCGGATTCTGATATTAACAACGGCGAAAATAAACAACTTCGATTTGGTTTTTCCACGAACTTTGATTATGAAAAAGGAAAACTGTCGACAAGCGCATCTTATAACAAAAACGACAGGATGCTTGATATTTTTAACAGCTGGTCAAATGCTACCGACCATTTTGAATATACCGGGAAAACCTACGTGGCAGATGCCATCAATAATTACAAATTTTCGGATGAATTTCAGTTGATTACGGGGGTGAATTACCAGAAACAAAGCAACGAAACAAACAGTCCGTATGGCGATATCAATGAAGAATTGGCAAATTATCACACCATCGATCCTTATTTTACGGTTGTTTACAATGCGTTATCAGGATTCAATATTAATGCTGGCGCAAGGCTTAACAATCACAGCGAATATGGAAATCATTGGGTTTATAACGTGAATCCTTCCTATAATTTTTCAAAAGAATTTAGGGTATTGGCATCATTAAGCACCGCATTTATTGCGCCAAGCACTTATCAGTTATTTTCGGAATACGGAAATGTGGATTTAAAGCCTGAAGAAGATAAAAGTATGGAATTCGGATTTATTTATTTCTTAAAAAACAAGGTTGAAGTTAATTCGGTTTTCTTTTACAGAGAAGAAGAAAATGCCATTATTTTGCCCGATTTTGTGACTTACTCAAATTCCGATGAAAAATTGAACGCAAAAGGCGTTGAAACTGAAATTGAATTCGATCTTTTTAAAGATGCAACTGTGAAATTTGGCCATGCTTATATTTATAAAAATTCTGATACCGATTACATTCCAAAACATAAAATCACTGCTTTAATTGAAACCAACAGCATTAAAAACACTTATTTGTCGCTGCGTTTTAAAAATATTTCAAAAAGAACATATTTTGACCAATGGGGAACCGGAGATAATATCAATTTAAAGGACTACAGTTTGGTCGATTTATTTGCGAGCCACAATTTGATAAAAGACCGACTTTTATTGTTTGTTCAGGCGAACAATATTTTTAATGAAAGCTATGTGGAAACTATTGGCTACACCACCAAAGGCAGAAACTTTAAATTGGGGCTGAATTTTAAATTTTAATCCTTAAAAAAGTTTAATTTTAAGAACTTGTTTTGGTATTTTTAATAGTTGGCTTGACTATTTTAAGATACCGAAACAAGTTTTTTTGTTTGATGAAAAATGATAACTTTGAAATCGTTAAAAATTTTAAATGAATTACGAGATTCTTTTGTCGTTTATTGGCGCATCCATGCTGCTCACCATTATGCCAGGACCCGACATTATTTATGTCTTGGTGCAAAGCATGACCAATGGCAAGAAATACGGGATTGCCACTTCGCTTGGATTGGTTTCAGGGATTATTATTCACACTACATTGGTTGCTTTTGGCGTTTCGGCCTTGATAAAACAGTCGGAAAATATATTTTTTGCCATTAAACTGTTTGGGGCCATTTATTTATTGTACTTAGCGTATTTAACATTTAAATCGGATGAAGAATTGGTGCTGAATGAGAAAGCCGACAGAAAAAGTTTGGTAAAACTTTTTAAACAAGGGTTTTTTATGAACGTATTAAACCCAAAAGTCTCTATTTTCTTTTTGGCCTTTTTCCCCGGATTTTTATACAGTTCAACGCAAAGCACCACCATACAATTTTATGCTTTGGGCGGATTATTTATGCTTCAGGCATTGGTTATTTTTTCATTGGTTTCACTATTGTCCGGCAATCTTGCATCCTATTTAAAAACGCATCTAACCTTCAACTCAAAAATAAAATGGTTTAAAATTTTAGTTTTTGTCGGGATTTCCATTTTTATCCTTTTTTCTTAATTGGTTTCGTATATTTGAAATCCCAATGAAAAAAGTAAAACTCATAGAATGTCCGAGAGATGCCATGCAAGGTATAAAATCGCATTTTATTTCTACTGAAGCTAAGGCACAATATATAAATGCATTGTTGCGGGTTGGTTTTGACACCATTGATTTTGGCAGTTTTGTTTCTCCGAAAGCGATACCTCAAATGAGAGATACCGTTGAAGTGCTATCGAAACTAGATTTGAGTAATAGCCAAAGTAAATTATTGGCGATTGTTGCCAATATTCGCGGAGCAGAGGAGGCCTCACAATTTGAAGAAATCACTTATTTAGGTTATCCTTTTTCGATTTCTGAAAATTTTCAAATGCGAAATACCGGTAAAACGATTGCTGAATCCATTGAAATTTTGAATGAAATTTTAAGTATAGCCGCCAAAACCAATAAAGAAGTGGTTGCTTATTTGTCGATGGGTTTTGGAAATCCGTACGGAGATCCCTGGAATGTGGAAATTGTCTCAAACTGGACGGAGAAACTGTCAAAAATGGGCGTAAAAATTCTTTCATTGTCGGATACAGTAGGAAGTTCAACACCAAAAATTATAGATTATCTTTTTTCGAATTTAATTCCGGCATATCCAACAATTGAGTTTGGAGCGCACCTTCATACAACACCAACTTCCTGGTTTGAAAAAGTTGATGCGGCTTATAAAGCTGGATGCAATCGTTTTGACGGCGCCATTATGGGTTACGGTGGTTGCCCGATGGCGAAGGACGATCTCACGGGAAATATGCCTACTGAAAAACTAGTTTCTTATTTCAACCAGCAAAAAGCATCCACAAATATCAATGCGATGAGTTTTGAGAGTGCTTATAATGAAGCATTGAAGATTTTTGGTTAACAGTTAATTACCTCAATTACAATCAAATAAATTTTTTGGTTTTCAGAAAATATGATATAAGTCATCTTATTTATAATTATTCTAAATAAAGTTTTTTTATTTCTTTGATCTTATATATTTTTGTACTATTATTTATAATGAGTCTAAATAAAAATAGTTTAATTCAAATCAAAAAAATGAAAAATATAAAATTACTCGCAGCATTATTAATTGGTTTCGCAGGATTCGCACAAGAAAATTCAGAGGAGAACACCCAAAATTTGGGAACAAAAATTTCGGAAGGCGTATCAATTGGAGGTTATGCCCAAATAGATTATAACGAACCTGATGGTTCAGCACCAGGGAAATTGGATGTACACAGAATGATCATGTACTTAGGGTACAAATTTAACGAAAAAGTGAGCTTTATGTCGGAAATTGAATATGAACATGTTTCGGAACTTTATGTTGAACAAGCATATTTAAAGTACAAAGCCAACGAAAATTTCAATGTATTGGCAGGTTTAATGTTGGTGCCAATGGGAATTATCAACGAATATCATGAGCCAACAACGTTTTATGGCGTTGAACGACCAAATGTAGATAATTTTATTGTGCCAACAACCTGGAGAGAAATAGGTGTTGGATTTTCTGGAAAAATAGACAACGCATCGCTAAAATACCAAGCGTATTTATTCAACGGATTTAAATCTTATGCTGCCGGAGCAGGAATATTGCGCGGAACGGACGGATTCAGAAGAGGCCGTCAAAAAGGTGCAGAATCTGTGGTGAATTCACCAAATTTATCAACGAAATTGGATTATTATGGAATAACAGGATTAAGATTGGGATTGTCGGGTTATTTTGGAAAAACACAAACTGATAATACTGCTATAGAAGGATCAACTGTCGGTATTTCAATGATTGGGCTGGATGCACGCTATAAATACAATAATTTGGAGTTAAGAGGACAATACATTCATACAAATTTAACCGACACGGAAGATTATAATCTGTTAACAGGAAAAGACTTAGGTTCTAAAATGTACGGTTTATATGGAGAAGTGGCTTATAGTTTCGATTTAAAGGGCGTTGAAAAACTGACACCGTTTTTACGTTATGAAAAACACAATACTCACGCAGATACTGCTGGTGTTTTAGTGGCCAATGATGCTTTTGACAGAGATGAAATCATTTTTGGATTGAATTA
>CAZBGP010000075.1:0-11402 GCA_964491495.1 uncultured Lutibacter sp.
CATTGGTTTGCAAAGTTGGCAATTCCTTTTCCCAGGCCAACTCATAATTTGGATCACCAACGCCCGAACTGTACACAACTAAATCGATGGTTTTAAATTCATTTTTTAAATCGTAAAATAGCGATTCGCAAGCATTTAAATCGGTAACATCATTCACTTTTACTACAAAATTTTCGGGATTGGTTGCTTTAATTTCTTCCAGCAATTTTTCTCTTCTTCCCGTGATAATAACTTTGTATTCATCTTCAGCCAATAATTTCGCCAATTCTTTCCCTATTCCCGATGATGCGCCAATAATTAATGCAGTTTTCATATTAAAAATTTACGTATTTTTGAGGCTCAATATACACATTTATATGTTTAGTAAAGGACAATTAATTTTTGCGGCATTTTTTGTTATCGCTTTTATCATAGCGATGGTTTGGAGTTACAAAAAAGACATTAAAATTCATAAAAAATACTATAAAAACGCATTTCTTGTGTTAATTTCGGTGATTTTAATCATTATGATTTTTACTTTAATCACCTTCTCTTTACATTAAAAAATCCGCTTCAATAAATTGAAACGGACTTTTAAAAAAATTCTTCGTATTCTTAATTTACGTTTGGCAAATTGGTGTATCTTTTTGCATAATCCAACATTTGCTCAGCAAAACTGGCAGGTTGCACTATTTTTACATCAATAATATTTCCATCAGCATCTAATTCTGCAGTCAACACCGGATTCACAAAACCGCTGTATGCCGCCGATTTAAATTTACTGTTGCGATCCAGTACTTCTTTATGAATGGCCTGGTCAACTTTTATACCATAAGTATCAACCAGAGCTTTACCGGCTTTAAAATCTCCTTCCGATTTGATGCGTTGTATTTCGCTTAACAATTCACCAAACAAAACTCTTAATTTTGCATAATCACGAACAACAAAATACGTTTTATTGTCTTTTGTCACTTTTTCGATCACATTGTCTTTTTTGCCTTTTTCAAAAGCCCAGGCAGCTACCAATTGTCGGTTTCTCATGTGTGATTCTTCAATGTCATCACCCAAATTTACACGAATTAATTGCGTCATTAAACCATTTCTGATATAATTGTCAAATGCGGCTTTTCCAATCCCTTGCGCATTTGGAGAAATTTTCATTTCAACCAATTTTGCATCAGGTAAATAATACAATCCAACCAAATCTGCCCGTGCTTCTTCCAATGTTGAAGCATAATTTTTCAAAGTTTCCTTTGGCTGCCCAATACCGTCATTTATTTGTCCGCTCGCGTGACCAATAACTTCGTGCAAAGCCGTGTGTAATTTATCTGCTTCCTGGCCATATTTAATTTCATTTTCAACTTCGGCTTCATCAAAAGCAAATTCTTTTAACCTGTCGGTTCCTCCGGCCATATTGTAGGCTTCAATAATATTTCCAAGAGAAACAGATTTTGAACCGTGCTGTTCACGAATCCAGTTGTTGTTTGGCAAGTTGATGCCAATTGGCGTTGAAGGCGAAGAATCTCCAGATTCTGAAGCCACATTTACTGTTTTATATGAAACACCCACCACATTTTTCTTTTTATGGGAAGCCTGCAAGGTTGAATTGTCTTCAAACCACTGGGCATTTTCAGCCAAAACAGCCATTTTTTTAGACATATCAAAATCTTTTATCTGAACAATTGACTCAAAAGAACCTCTGTGCGCAATTGGATCGTTATAAACCTCCACAAATCCGTTGATATAATCGATGTCGCCTTCGGTGCTGGTTGCCCAAACAACATTGTAAGCGTCCCAGATTTTTAAATCGCCCGTTTTATAATAATCAATCAATAATTTTAAAGCTTCTGCTTGCTTCGCGTTTTCAGCAACTTCCACCGCTTTTTCTAACCAGCTTACCATTTTTTCGATGGATGCACTGTACATACCGCCAACTTTCCAAACTTTTTCTTCCAAAGATCCGTCAGCATTTTTAACCAATTTAGAATTCAAACCGAACTCGACAGGCATTTTGTCGTTTTTATTAATTTTCAACGCATAAAATGCTTCTGCATCTTTTGCGGTAACATTTGGCGCATAAAAATTTGTGGCAGAACCTTCCAACAAACCTTTAGTTTCGTCAAGATTTACTTTTTTAGCATCTTTATCGTTATAAATTACCTCATAAGCTTCACCTGTAAGATTGGTGTTGGTTTCCTTTAACAAAGTGTCAAAATAAGCGTTTGAAAATTCAGGTTTAAATTTATCATTTGAATAATGATGGTGGATTCCGTTAGAAAACCAAATTCTTTTTAAATACGTTTCAAAATTTTTCCAATCAGCCGTTGTTTTATCACCGGCATAATTTTGATAAATATTTTCCAACGCACGCTTTATGGTTAAATTATGGCGATAATTTTGGTCGTAAATAATCTCCCGTCCTTCCATACCCGCTTGGGATAAATAATACACCAACTTTTTTTGTTTTAAAGTCAGATTTTCAAAACCCGGAATTTGATAGCGCAGAATTTTTACATCGGCAAATTGTTCCACTTCATAATTAAATTCTGTTACAACTTCTATTGGCTTTTCTTCTTTCTTTTGATCGGCACAAGAAAAGAAAAGTGCTGCCGATAACAGCATCGGTAAAAAATATTTAATGTTCATTTGATGGATAATTTTAAAATTTATCTACAAATTTACTGTAATATAAAAGAATAATTCCCTAAATTAGAGATTAGTAATTCTAAATTACCTCTTTTGAAATATCTAAAATACTTCGTCTTCTTTATTCTTGCGGCAGTTATTGTGCTGGCCATTTATGGTGCTATCCTTGAAAGTAAGTACGATATAAAACGTTCCCGAATCATAAAAGCACCTGCTGAAGTTGTTTTTGAGAGCGTAAATGAGTTTAAAAATTGGGAAAATTGGAGTCCTTGGCTTGAAAAAGATCCAACGATGGTAAGTTCTTATAAAGATACTACTTCTGGTGTTGGTGCAACTTACAGCTGGAAAGGAAAAGATGGGGAAGGCGATTTAAAAACCATTTCCGCAATCCCAAACAAAGAAATTATACAACAAATTGGTTTTGGTAAAGGCCACATTGCTGAAGTTTATTGGAATTTTACTGAAGTTGATGAAGGCACGGAAGTTATCTGGGGAATGCGAGGAAAAAATTCATTCAGCGAAAAATTTTACTGGCTTTTTAAAGGTGGCATCGAAAAAAATACGATTCCGATTTATGACAAAGGCCTGGAATTACTGGAACAATATATCTTAACAGAACTGGAAAAACACTCATTTGAAGCAATAGGCGCGGTTGATTATGGCGGCGGATTTTATTTATACCAAACGATTTCGTGCCAAATTCAGGAAATTGAGCAAAAAATGAGTGAAATGTTTCCCGTTATTGTTGCCTTTATGGCCGAAAATAATATTGAATCCTCAGGAAAACCATTTACACTCAACCACAAATGGGACGAACAAAATAATACGGCTATGTTTTCTACCTGTATTCCCGTAAAAGACAGGGTAATTACGACCGGTGACGTTTTAACAGGGTATTTAAAACCGCAAAAAACTTTTAAAACTATTTTTAAAGGCGATTACAAATTCGCCAATGAAGCGTGGGAAGCCGCCTACAATGGATTGGTTGCGCAAGGTTTCACTGAAATACCAGGTGCAGAACCTTTTGAATTTTATGTAGTTGGTCCAAATGATAGCCGAAATCCGGCAAAGTGGATTACGGAAATTTATATACCGATAGCCCCCTAACCCCCGAAGGGGGAATTATTATTGGAACGGGAAAATGTTGAATGCAAAATTAAAAAAAAATCGTAATTCGTAAATCTAAAATCGTAAATCCTTTCTACACTTCATGGTACCTAAAACATTCGGTTACGTGGTCATTGATCATTCCGGTGGCTTGCATATGCGCATAAATTACGGTTGAACCTACAAATTTAAATCCGCGTTTTTTTAAATCTTTTGAAACAATATCCGACAATTCAGTAGTTGCAGGAAGTTCGTGCAATGCTTTCCACCTATTTTTGATGGGTTTTCCATCGGTAAAGCGCCAAATATAGTTTGAAAACGAACCAAATTCTTGTTGAACTTCCATAAAAGCAACTGCATTGGAAATGGTGGCTTTTATTTTCAATTTGTTTCTTATGATTCCGGCATCAAGCAATAATTCTTCGTATTTGGCTTCGGAATAATTGGCGATTTTTTTATAGTCAAAATGATCAAAAGCATTTCTGAAATTTTCCCTTTTCCGAAGAATGGTAATCCAGCTTAATCCTGCCTGAAACGTTTCTAAAATTAAAAACTCAAATAATTTATCATCTTCATAAATGGGAAATCCCCATTCCGTATCGTGATAAGCCATATAAAGCGGATCATTTTTGCACCAGCCACAACGTATTTTTTCCATTTTATTCCGATTTAAGTTCTCGCTAAATTAAAAATTTTAACATACAAATTGGCATTCTTTTTGTAATTTTAAGTAACCTAAAACCAATTGATTATGAAAACTATATTTTATTACACAGCTGTTGGTTTATTTATAGCGGCATGTTCCTCAACAACAAAAACTGCAACAAAAGAAGGCAATCTTGAACAAGAAGTTGTGAGAATCGCCAATGACAGTTTGGAATATGAAATTATTATAATGGATATTGGGTTTGAAACTTATTTAAATACCATTGCCAAACCTATGAATTATTATTCAAAGGAATATTATGAAACCAAAAATCGTTTTTATGTTACTGAGTGGAACATAAGAGCCCGAAATCCTTTAAGATATCGCAGCGATATTTATGAAAACGAAATAGATTACGATTTTAATATTGATTACGGTTTAGAGGTAAATTATAAACTTTACAATTATTTTAAATTTGTGGAGTACAAATACAGACAACGATTTAATTAGCGCTCTAATTCTTGGGTTTCAATTGCATTCTTATAATCAAATACCCTAAAGATCCTGCAACAAGAGAACCTAAAATAACGCCCATTTTTGCGGCAGCAATATAAACTTCATCAACATAAGCCAAATTGGTAATAAACAAAGACATGGTAAATCCTAGTCCGCCCAAAATACTCACACCCAATAATTCTTTATATTTTACGCCTTTTGGTAAATCTGCAAACTTAAATTTAATGGCTATATAGGAAAGTAGCATAATACCAATGGTATTTCCAAAAACCAGTGCCATCGCAATACTTAAAATAATATGACTTGTGTTTTCCAATCCGCTAAAACTTAAAACAACGCCTGCATTTGCCAAGGCAAAAATTGGCATAATCACATACCCAACCCATCCGTGAAGCGAATGTTCCAAATGTTGTAGCGGAGACTGCACTTGGTTGCTAATGGTTTCAATCTCATCAACAATCGCTAATTGTTTTTTGTTAAGCAATTGAGGATTTTTGTATTTGTAGCCTTTGAAAGTCTGAAGTTGGGCCGATAATTCTTTCTCGTATTCACTTAAATTAATTTCCCGGTACATTGGAATGGTAAACGCCAATAATATTCCGGCAATTGTTGGGTGCACTCCAGATTTTAAAAACAGTACCCAAACCACAAATCCCATTACGAAAAAAAAGTATTTTGAATACAAATGCTTATAGCTTAAAAATCCAAGCACTCCAACTATTAAAATGGCGTAAGTAATTAAATCCCACTGAATGTTTACGCTGTAAAAAATTGCAATCACTAAAACAGCACCAATATCATCAACAATGGCAAAGGCCGTTAAAAATATTTTTAATCCCAACGGCACCCTATTTCCCAATAATTTTAAAATTCCCAGCGTAAAAGCAATATCGGTTGCCATAGGAATTCCCCAACCTTCTCCACCAACTTTTCCTTGGTTGAAAAATAAAAATATCATCACCGGAAAAGCCATACCGCCCACGGCAGCAAAAATTGGCAACGATGCTTTTCTTAATGTCGTTAATTCGCCAGCCAAAACTTCGCGTTTTACTTCCAAACCAATTACAAAGAAAAAGATGGCCATTAGCCCATCATTAATCCATAAGATCAACGATTTTTCCAAATGAAAACTTGTATTCGCAAATCCAACTGTAAATTTATAACGCCAAAACTGGGTATAGGTATCACCGTAAGGCGAATTTGCCCAAATTACGGCCAAAATAGAAAATGCAAACAACAATAAACTTGCTGTTGTTTCTAGGTGTATAAATTGATTTAAGGAACCACTAACTGCTTTTATTCTTTTCTTCATAATTCAGTTCGCAAGATAAGCCCTTTTGAAATAAAAAAAAAGCCTTCTAAATAGAAGGCTCTAATATTGATATAGATTTTACTTATGCTTAAAGTTGCGGACCTGCAACAACCAAAGCTTTTCCTTCTTCGGTATCAGTATATTGTTCAAAGTTTTTAATATACAATCCTGCCAATTTTATCGCTTTTTCTTCCCATTCAACAACATTGGAGTACGTAGTTCTAGGGTCTAAAATGTCACTCACTTTCGCTAATGATTTAGGAGCTTTCAAATTTAAAAATGGAATGTACACCGTTTCTGCTTTGTCAATTGAACCGTCAAGAATGGCATCAATAATGGCGCGTGTATCCTTTAGGGATATTCTTTTTCCTGTTCCGTTCCAGCCTGTATTCACAAGGTAAGCTTTGGCATTGTGTTCTTTCATTTTAGAAACCAACGTTTTAGAATACATTGTTGGGTGCAATGTTAAAAACGCTTCACCAAAAGCCGGAGAAAAAGATGGTTGCGGTTCCGTAATTCCTCTTTCTGTACCTGCCAATTTAGAAGTAAATCCGCATAAGAAGTGATATTGTGCCTGCGCATCATCCAAAATAGACACTGGAGGCAAAACACCAAAAGCATCGGCAGAAAGATAAATTATTTTGCTTGCGTGGCCAGCTTTAGAAGGCAACACAATTTTGTTTATGTGATAGATAGGATAAGAAACTCTAGAGTTTTCCGTAATTGTATGGTCGTAAAAATCTACTTCACCATATTCATTTACAGCTACATTTTCCAATAAAGCGTCTCTTTTAATAGCTCTCCATATATCCGGTTCGTTTTTTTCGCTCAAATCGATTACTTTAGCGTAGCATCCGCCTTCAAAATTGAATACGCCATTATGATCCCAGCCGTGTTCATCATCACCAATTAGATAACGTTTTGGGTCGGCAGAAAGTGTGGTTTTTCCTGTTCCTGACAATCCGAAGAAAACGGCAACATCACCTTTTTCGCCAACGTTGGCAGAACAGTGCATTGAAGCCATTCCTTTAAGTGGCAAGTAATAATTCATCATGGCAAACATTCCTTTTTTCATTTCACCTCCATACCAGGTTCCGCCAATTAATTGAACTCTATCTGTAAGATTAAAAACTACAAAATTTTCAGAATTTAATCCGTGTGCTTTCCAATTTGGATTAACAGCTTTTGAGCCATTCATCACAATAAAATCTGGTTCGCCAAAATTTTCCAATTCGTAAATTGAAGGTCTGATAAACATATTGGTAACAAAATGTGCCTGCCACGCAACCTCCATCACAAAACGAACTTTTAATCGGGTGTCTGAATTTGTACCACAAAACGCATCAACCACGTATAATTTTTTTGAAGTGGAAAGTTGGTCAAGCACCAAAGCTTTTAAATCGTTATAAACTTCCAACGTGGTTGGAAAATTCACTTTATCATCCCAATAAATGGTGTCTTTAGTGACATCATCTTTTACAATAAATCTATCTTTAGGTGAACGTCCGGTAAAAATACCTGTTTTTACGGCCACTGCACCGCTATCTGTTAAAGCACCTTTTTCAAATCCAACGCGTTGGTGAGAAACTTCGGCCTGGTATAATTCTTCATAAGAAGGATTGTACGACACCTCATGATAACCTGTAATTCCTAAATCATGTAACTCCTGAATAACTTTAATATTTTTCATTTTATCAGTATTATTTATGTTTTTTATTGGTAATCTCATATCATTAATATTACAAATTTCGGACTAACTAAAGGTTACTTTTATGATATTTATCAGTAAAAATGGACTATCTACGATAACGTTTTCATTTTCATATATTACAGTCATTCTGTGTTTTAACTATTTTTACGGTAGATTCTTTTTACACGAAATCGTTTTCGTATTTTGTGAAAAAAAAACTTTTTTTCTTTTTTTCCTTTTAAAAAATATTTGGCAAAAGTAGATTTATTTGTTTAGTAGAACAAAAAAAATTGAAGGATTATCTATTAATTATCATATCATCCTTTTATTCTTTCTTAAAATAGGAAATTCCCATTTTTAGCCATCCCAAAATAAAAAATAATCCACCCAATGGCGTTATAAACCAAATATTTTTTGGGTTTACGCCCAAAGTAATGGCATAAATAGACCCTGAAAAAAACAAAATACCCGCAAAAAAGAAATAACTGACGCTGTTTTTTGTTTTTAAGGAAAATTCGGAATACGTATTCACAAACAGCAATACAATTATATGATACATTTGATAACGTACTGCCGTTTCAAAACTTTTAAGTCCATCAACAGTTAAAGTTTCTTCCAAAGCGTGCGCCCCAAAAGCGCCCAAAACAATTGTTAACGCACCCAATAAAGAGGCAATTCCCAAATTTCTTTTCATCTGTTTAAATTTTATTTTATAGCGGTAACAGCTGCTGACTTCTATCAAGGAAGGTTCACCATAATCATTCCTTCGTGTATCAAAATTTGTTACGCTCGTTTCCCTGTAACTATATTTTTTTGTGCGTAAAGATAAAATTTATCGTGGTTTCAAATGCATATTTTGTATATTTAGGTAAAATTTAAGAATTATGCAAAGCAACTCAGACTCCTTGGTAACTGTTTTAAACTCCAGTTTAATCCACGAATTACATATCGCCCAAACCTTATTGTCCTCTTATGGAATCAATAGTTTTGTATTTGACGAAAATTTAAATTCCATTATAGGAACCGCTTTTGTTGAAGGCTACAGACTTAAAGTGAACAGTGCCGATTTTGAAAAGGCAAAAGAGATTTTATTATCAATTGACGACCATAGCATTTAATGTGGCATACTTTCAAAATTTGCTATAAAAATTGTATTTTCGTGTTCTTAAATCTATAAAAATACGAGAATGAGAAATATTCTGGTTATTGGCTCAGGCCAATCAGCTTCTTCATTAATTACCTATTTATTAAACAAATCTTTTAGCGAAAATCTTCATATCACCGTTGCCGATGTTTCTTTGGAACTTGCCAAAAGCAAGGTTAACAATCATGAAAATGGCACTGCGAGAACGCTTGATATTTTAAATGATACCGAGCGAAAAGAAGCCATAAAAAATGCTGACATCTTAGTTTCTATGCTTCCTGCGCATTTGCATATTAATGTGGCAAAAGATTGCCTTGAGTTTGGAAAAAGCATGGTGACGGCCTCTTATATTTCGAACGAAATGAATGCACTTCACGAAGAAGCGGTGAAAAAAAATCTGGTTTTTATGAATGAAATTGGTTTGGATCCAGGTGTAGATCATATGAGTGCCATGCAGGTAATTGACCGTATTCGTGAAAAAGGCGGTAAAATGTTGCTCTTTGAATCATTTTGCGGCGGTTTGGTGGCTCCTGAAAGCGACGACAACTTGTGGAATTATAAATTTACCTGGAATCCGAGAAATGTGGTGTTGGCCGGACAGGGCGGTGCCGCCAAATTTTTGCAGGAAGGAACCTATAAATACATTCCCTATCACAAATTATTCAGACGTACAGAAATTTTGAATATTGACGGTTACGGCAAATTTGAAGCCTACGCCAACAGAGATTCATTAAAATATAAAAGTGTTTACGGATTGGACAATATTCTGACACTATACCGCGGAACCATAAGGCGAGTTGGATTTTCAAGAGCCTGGAATGTTTTTATTCAATTGGGAATGACCGATGACAGTTATACCATTGAAAACTCAGAACATATGAGTTACAGAGCATTTACAAACTCCTTTTTGGCATACAATCCATTTGATTCGGTTGAATTAAAATTACGCTATTATTTAAAAATTGATCAGGACGATATTGTTTGGGACAAATTGACCGAATTGGATATTTTTAGTTCTACAAAAATGGTTGGACTTAAAAATGCAACGCCGGCCCAAATTCTTGAAAAAATATTGAGAGACAGCTGGACTTTGAAAGAAAATGATAAAGATATGATTGTGATGCAGCATCTTTTCGGCTACGAATTAAATGGCGAAAAACAGCAAATTGAAAGCAGTATGGTTTGCATTGGCGACAACCAAACGTATACCGCAATGGCAAAAACTGTTGGATTGCCTGTTGCCATAGCCACGTTGAAAATATTAAACGGAGAAATTAAAACACCGGGCGTTCAAATGCCAATTCTGAAGGAAGTTTACGTGCCAATCCTGAGAGAACTGGAAGAAAACGGCATCGTGTTTCACGAAAAAATTGTGCCTTATTTGGGTTACAATCCGGAACGCGTAACCGGGTAAACAGCGTTCACGCTAACAAGCGCATTATTCAATTTTCAGCAAATTTTACCCCGACCCTAAAGGGAGAATTTGCCGAAAATTAAACTATATTCAGGAATGGGAATTTTGTTTTTTGATATTAGGAGCTTTTCAAATTTGACTTAATATTATAATTTCAGGTAAAAATCCTGAACCAAGCTTTTATAATCTTCCGTGTAATTATGACGGGACAACTCAAGCGTTAATTCACTGTGGATTGTTTCGCTTTTCCCAAAAGAAAGTTGCAATAAACTTCTTTTAACCGCAGTATTTAAAGCACCTTTAACGCGCGTAATTCTGTTTGGATAAAGCTTATTTTCTTCTGCAATTTTAAGAAAGTTTTCTTCTTCCTCAAAAGGAATTATAAACGCACAATTTCCATTTTCCGACAATAATTTTGAAGTGGATTCCAATAAATCAGCATATGTTAAACTTTCTGAGTGGCGCGCCATCGCACGTTCTTCTGAAAGTTCTTTGTAAGTTGATGTATAAAAAGGCGGATTTGAAATGATAAAATCGTATTTCTCATCAATTTCATCGGTGAATTCTGATAAAGAAGCGTGATAACAAAACAACCGGTCTCCCCAATCGCTGTTTTCGAAATTTTCAACCGTTTGTTCATGAGCTTCATCATTCAATTCTATGGCGTCAATCGTTTCCGCATCACATCGCTGCGCCATCATTAATGCAATTAAACCTGTGCCGGCACCAATATCCAAAATACTGTTGGGGTAGAAATCTAAATTCGCCCAAGCGCCTAATAAAACGCCATCGGTGCCAACTTTCATTGCTGTTTTATCTTGTTGAATGGTAAATTGCTTGAATTGAAAAGGTTTCATTTGTTGTTTTTTTAAGTAATCACGAGCCGGACGCTCGCGCAAAGTTGGAACCAGTTTTTATTTTTTTATAAATTTTTGATTTTCTATAATA
>CAZBGP010000076.1:0-2625 GCA_964491495.1 uncultured Lutibacter sp.
ATCTTTTTTTCGGAGAAAAACCTCAAAAAAGGATTTTCACTGCAATCACTAACGCAAATACAATTAATAATATAAAAATCCGGAAATAACCAATAATTTATAACAAATAACGCATAACTTAAAAAGAACATTTCACCATTCTGTCAACGCCATAAATGTCTTTTTTCAGTTCAATGTTTTTAAAACCTTTTGATTTTAGCAATTCAACAGTTTCCAGCCCTAAATATTGGTTGATTTCAAAATACAAAACGCCATTTTCCGTCAGATGCTTTTTGGCCAGTTCAGCTATTTTATCGTAAAACAAGAGCGGATTTTCATCTTTTACAAACAAAGCAATATGCGGTTCGTTGGACAATACGTTTTGTTGCATCTGCGCTTTTTCCAATTCACGAACGTATGGCGGATTGCTGACAATAACATCAAAAGTGTCGGGTAATTTCTCAATGGTTAAAATATTGGCAGGTATAAAATCAATGGTCACTTGGTTCATTGCTGCGTTGTTTTTAGCAACATTTAAGGCTTCCACCGAAATATCCAAAGCTGAAACTTCTGCATTTGGCACATTTTTGGCCAATGAAATGGCAATGCAGCCACTTCCGGTTCCTACATCCAAAATTTTAAGTGAATTGCTGTTTTTGTGATTTTGTAGTATCAATTCCACCAATTCTTCTGTTTCCGGCCTGGGAATCAGTACATTTTTATCCACTTTAAACATAAGTCCGTAAAAGGCAGTTTCCCCAACAATATATTGAATGGGAATTTGATTTTTTAATTTCAATAAAGCGTTTTGAAGAAATTCAAAATCGTCGTTGTCTAATTCAAAATTGTGTTCCAGCGCCAATTGAATCCGAGATAAATGCAGCTTAAATTCAATCAATATCGTAAAAAATGACTGAATTTCAGTTTCAGGGAATAAAATGGAGAGTTCTGAAAAGAAATGACGTTTAAATTCCTGGATCAGCATTACAATTCTTTTAACATCCACAAATTACAGGAATAATGTCCGGTGTCGCCCATCGGCGCATCCAAATCTTTAAATCCTGCTTTTCGGTATAATTTTCTGGCATCTTCCATATACGGCAAGGTTTCTAAATAACATTGTTCAAATCCGAATTCCTTGGCTTTTTGCAGGCAGGTTTCCATCATCCTGCTTCCCAAACCAATGCCTCTTGCTTCAGGCAAAAAATACATTTTTTGCAGCTCACAAACATTTCCTTCATAATTGTCCAGCTGTTTTATGCCGGCACCGCCAAAAATTTCGCCTTCTTTTTCAATCACATAATAAATGGCTTTTTCAGTGTCATAAGCTTCATACAACGTATCCAAAATTTTATCGGCATACGCAGTTCCAACTTTTGGAACGCCAAATTCAATTAAAATTTTACGGATAACTTTGGCTATTTTCGGATTGTCCTTCAGTTGAATTTCTCTGATTTTAAAGTTGTTATGAGTCATTTTAATGTGTTATTTTTGTGGGGTGAATATACACGAAAAATATATAAATCGCTGCATTCAGTTGGCGAAAAATGGCTTGGGCGCCACCTATCCCAATCCGTTGGTTGGCAGCGTCATTGTTCTAAACGATAAAATAATAGGCGAGGGCTGGCACCAAAAAGCGGGCGAACCGCATGCGGAAGTCAATGCCATCAATTCCGTCAAAGACAAATCGCTGTTAAAACAGTCAATAATTTATGTGAATCTCGAGCCGTGTTCTCATTACGGAAAAACACCGCCCTGCGCCAATTTAATTGTGGAAAACGGCATCAAAAAAGTGGTGATTGGCAGCGTCGATTCCAACAGTAAAGTGAGCGGAAAAGGGATTTTGCATTTACAAAACAATGGATGTAACGTTATTGTAGGGGTTTTGGAGCAGGAATGTTTAAATTTGAATAAGCGTTTTTTTACGTACCATAACAAAAAAAGACCTTTTGTCATTTTGAAATGGGCCGAAACACAAGACGGATTTATAGATAAATTACGCGATGAAAATTCGGAAAATTCCCCAAACTGGATCTCAAACGTTTATTCGCAGCAACTGGTTCATAAAATGCGTGCCGAAGAACAGGCAATTTTGGTGGGAACCAATACGGTTTTGAATGACAATCCTAAATTAAACGCAAGAAATTGGTCCGGATTGAATCCGGTTCGGATTGTGTTGGATCGCTCCTTAAAAATTTCTCTTCATTATAATGTATATGACGGAAGCGTAAAAACGATTGTTATCACTGAAAAAGCATCCGTTAAAAGTTTAAACGAAAACACCCATTTTGAACAGATTGATTTCAGTAAAAACCTAGCGGAACAAATTTGTGCCATTTTGTATGCACATGAAATTCAATCAGTACTTGTTGAAGGCGGTGCACAAACCCTGCAAACTTTTATAGCTGAAAATTTATGGGATGAAGCCTTCGTTTTTGTCGGAAACAAAAAATTCGAAAACGGACTCAAAGCACCTGAACTAAAAAAAGCGCCAAATGAAATTCGAGAAATTTCAGACGACGCTTTAGAAATTTATGTGAATTATTAATTATTCTGGTTTTTTTAAACTTTTGATCATATCCACAAACCTTGCATAAGGAAATGAAGTCTGCTTTTTAATTATATAAAACTTTCAATTTTTACTTT
>CAZBGP010000076.1:2635-11264 GCA_964491495.1 uncultured Lutibacter sp.
AATTATTCTGGTTTTTCAAACATTTCAATTTTGGTTTCTCCGCTCGATTTTTTAAATCCCCTAAACATTCCTGTTGAGTTAAAATCCCAGTAAACATCGCCGTTTTTATCCAATAAAATGATGCCGCCTTCGCCGCCAAGTGGACCAATTTGGTTAAAAAGTACTTCATGCAACGCTTCTTTCGGCGTTAACTTTTTGTATTTTATCAAACTCGAAACCTCATGGCCAGCCACGGTTCTCATAAAATATTCGCCGGTTCCCGTACAAGAAATGCCGCAAGTTAAATTGTTGGCATAAGTGCCTGCACCAATAATTGGAACATCGCCAATTCTGCCATATTTTTTATTGGTCATGCCGCCGGTGGAAGTTCCCGCAGCAATATTTCCGTTTTTATCAATCGCAACAGCGCCGACCGTTCCAAATTTGTGGTCGTCAATCAATTCATTTTTAATTAAATATGCGGTATGATCCAATTGTGTTTTTTCCTGTCCTTGAATTTCGCGCAGCTGATTTAATCTTTTTTCGGTAAAAAAGTACGAGCTGTCCACCATTTCAATGCCAAATTTTTCGGCCATAATTTCAGCACCTTTTCCTGAAAGCATCACATGTTCAGAACTGTCCATCACCATTCGGGCAGCCAAAATCGGATTTTTTATATGGTTTACGCCTGCAATAGCGCCTGCTTTTAAAGTTTTCCCGTCCATAATCGCTGCGTCCATTTCCTGATTTCCGTCACTGTTATACACCGAACCTTTTCCTGCATTAAATAAAGGAGAATCTTCCATCACATTAATGGCCGCCTGAACGGCATCCAATGAAATTCCGCCTTTTTCTAAAACGGCATATCCGGCATCAAGGGCTTCCTGCAGTTTTTCGGCATAAGCATCTTGTTGTTCCTGGGTAAAATATTCTCTTTTAATGCCGCCGGCACCTCCGTGGATAACGATGGCGAATGAATTTGGTTCTCGCATTGTTTCAGTTTCCTTTTTAGCAGTATCAACATCACAAGACATTAATACGATTGTTATAAGCAATAGGGATAAAGTTTTTTTCATGGATTTTAATTTGATTTTCAAATATATTAAAATTAAAATAGAAATTTAGGAATTTGCTTTTGATATATTTGTGATTTAAAACACCAACGGTATTTCTGAAATCGATACATATAAAACCATAGAAGTTGCCTGGGGAGATGCGCTTTATAAAGAAAAAGGCAGCAAATTCATTGGCTATGTTTTTCCAATTGAAAAGGAGGATGACGTTAAAACGCATCTTGATGAATTAAAGAAAAAACATCATGCCGCACGGCATTGGTGTTATGCCTGGCAATTGGGCGCTTTAGAGACAAGCTATCGGGTGAATGATGATGGTGAACCAAACAATTCAGCTGGAAATCCCATTTACGGACAAATATTGTCAAAAGACATCACCAATGTGTTGGTTGTGGTAGTTCGATATTTTGGGGGCACCAAATTAGGCGTTGGCGGACTTATTAATGCTTATAAAACGGCGGCGAAATTAATTTTGGATGAAGCGGAAATTGTTAATAAGACTGTGAATGTTTCTTTTCAACTGACTTTTGAGTATCAGGATATGGATAAAGTGATGCGGATTATCAAAGAAAATGATCTTGAAATTTTAGACCAAAAAATGAATTTAAATTGTTTTTTTTTAATTGAAGTCCGAAAAAAAAATGTCGCAAAGATTGTTCAATTATTCAATGATTTGCGCTGCCTTAAAATTCAGGAAATCAAGCACTAATATCCCGCAATTTTTTTAATATATATTCTGGTGCCCGGGTTGGTTTGTTGGTTTTCATATTTACAAAAACCAAGGTAGTGTTTGCTGTTGTCAACAGTTCATTTTCCTCATTGAATACTTCATAGGAAAATTCAATTTTTGCGGAAGGAAGTTTGGTCAATATTGTTTTTAAAGTGAGCAAATCATCATATTTTGCTGGCTTTAAATAGTTTATATTTAAATTCATCACCGGTAACATAATACCATCTTCTTCCATTTTTTTATAGGTTATTCCTAATTTCCGAAGCCATTCCGTACGGCCCATTTCAAAGTATTGGGCATAGTTTCCATAGTAAACAAAGCCCATCTGATCTGTTTCTCCATAGCGTACTCTAAATTGAATTTCGTCTGATTTCATTTTTTATTATTTTATGATTATTATTATACGTAAAAAAAAAATAAGAATCAATAGTGATTTTATTTTTTTATGCTAAAATTTATTCACATTTTTGTAAAATTAAATAAGTCCCCTAAATAATGCTTTAATGGAGTCAACTAAATTATAACTTAAATACGATTGTATTAAAAATGAGTAAAACTGCATCATCAGTTTGGGAGGAGTGTCTGTCTTTTATTCAGGACAACATAAAGCCGCAAGCATACAAAACCTGGTTTGAGCCAATCAAACCGGTGAAATTATCTGGTGAAGCACTTACTATTCAGGTACCTAGTAAATTTTTTTATGAGTGGCTGGAAGAGCACTATATTAAATTACTAAGGGTTGCTTTGGTGAAACAATTGGGAGAAGATGCCAAGCTGATTTATGATGTTCGCATGGAGAACAATTACAGCAGCAACAATCAGCATACCGTAAAAATTCCAAGCTCTAACAGAAATCCGATGGTTCCGCAGGGAATCGCTTTTCCAATAGATGTTAACAAGCGTGAATTAAAAAACCCTTTTATTATCCCGGGTATTCAAAAAGTTAAAATTGAATCGCAGTTAAATCCAAATTATAGTTTCGAAAATTTTATTGAAGGCGATTCAAACAGGTTGGCGCGTTCAGCAAGTATGGCCGTTTCCAATAAACCTGGTGGCACCTCTTTTAACCCATTGTTGATTTATGGCGGCGTAGGCTTAGGAAAAACACATTTGGCGCACGCCATTGGTGTGGAAATTAAAGATAAATATCCAGATAAAATAGTACTGTACATTTCTTCAGAGAAATTTACGCAGCAATATATAGATTCCGTAAAAGGAAATTCCAGAAATGATTTTATTCATTTCTACCAAATGATTGATGTTTTGCTGATTGATGACGTTCAGTTTTTATCGGGTAAAACAGGAACCCAAGACGTATTTTTCCATATTTTTAACCATTTGCACCAAAACGGAAAACAGGTAATATTGACATCCGATAAAGCACCTGTTGATATGCAGGATATTGAACAACGTTTGCTTTCCCGTTTTAAATGGGGATTGTCGGCCGAACTTCAGGCGCCTGATTATGAAACCCGTGTTTTAATTTTGCAAAACAAATTGTATAGAGATGGTGTAGAAATGCCGTTTGAAATTGTTGAATATATCGCCAAAAACATAAAGTCAAATGTCAGGGAATTAGAAGGCGTTTTAATTTCTCTAATTGCACAGGCATCATTTAACAGAAAGGAATTTACCTTGGCATTAACAAAACAAATTGTAGATAAATTTGTTAAAAATACCAAACGTGAAGTCTCTATTGAATACATTCAAAAAATTGTTTCTAATTATTTTGAATTGGATGTGGCAACGCTGCAATCAAAAACACGCAAGCGCCACATCGTTCAAGCGCGTCAATTGGCTATGTATTTTGCCAAAAGAATGACAAAAGCCTCATTGGCCAGCATTGGTTCCCAAATCGGGAAAAGAGATCACGCCACAGTACTTCATGCCTGTAAAACTGTTGATAACTTAACAGAAACCGACAAGCAATTCAGAAAGTATGTGGATGATATTACCAAAAAACTCACTTTTTAATACGCTGAAATGACTAAAATATTGATGGTCTGTCTCGGCAATATTTGTCGTTCGCCATTGGCAGAAGGAATTTTAAAATCCAAACTTTTTAGGGCTAATGTAATTATTGATTCTGCAGGTACCGGCGCCTATCATATTGCTGAAAAACCAGACAATCGTTCAATAGCCATCGCAAAAATTAACGGAATTGACATTACCGATCAGCGAGCCAGAAAATTTTTGGTGGAAGATTTTGATGAATTTGACCTAATTTATGTGATGGATCAGGCAAATTATCGCGATGTTATTTCATTAGCGAGAAATCGGGAAGACCTTGCTAAGGTGAAAATGATTTTAAATGAAGTGTTTCCCAATGAAAATTTAGATGTTCCGGATCCTTATTTAGGCGGGGATTTCGGATTTAAAAATGTATATAAAATGCTGGATGAAGCCTGTGACATCATTGCAAAAAAAATAAATCCGAATGGACAATAAAAAGGGTTTTTTATATTTAATACCAACAACTTTAGGGGACAATGAGCCTATGGAAGTACTTCCTGTATTGGTTAAAGAAGTGATTGAAAAGTTGGATTATTTTATTGTCGAAAACGAAAAATCAGCACGAAAATTTATCAAACGAATTGCTCCGGGAAAATCACAACCGTCCTTGACGCTTTTTAGTTTGGATAAATATGCAGATCAGCTTATAGTAAATACTTACCTCGATATTTGTGAGAAAGGCTTATCAGTTGGCTTGCTATCAGAAGCCGGAGTTCCTGCCATTGCTGATCCTGGAGCTGAAATTGTTAAACTGGCGCATCAAAAAAATATCAGGGTAATTCCTTTGGTCGGTCCGTCATCTATAATTTTAGCGATGATGGCCTCAGGATTTAACGGTCAAAACTTTGCGTTTAATGGTTATTTACCCATTGAAGCTTCAGAAAGAAAAGAAGCCATCAAAAATTTGGAAAAATTATCGAAAGATAAAAATCAATCACAAATTTTTATAGAAACACCATATAGAAATGAAAAATTATTTGTCGATTTAAAAAGCACCTTAAATCCCGCTACAAAACTTTGCGTTGCTTGCGATATCACTTTATCAACAGAATATATTAAAACGTTGCATACTAATGACTGGAAAAACGAACATCCTGATTTGCAGAAAAGACCCACCATATTTATTATCCATAAAGAATAAAAAAGGCCTGAATTATATAATTCAGGCCTTTTTTATTCTTTAAAATGTTTTGGGTTACAATACCGTAGGATTTTTATCTGCCTCAACTATTGAAGTGTCGTAGCCTCCAAATTTTTTAAGGTAGTGCTGCATTGAAGAGCCAAAAGCATCTGTAAATCGATGTTTGCCATTGGTTCGTAAATATTGCATAATGTTTCCTGTTCCTGCCAAATGCGCTGCAGCTAGGATGCCTGATTCAGTAATTTCGATACCGTTGATTTTTTTACCAACCTTTTTTTTAATTTCTTTTCTCAAAATCCATTTATTCAAGGAACACAATGCCATAAATGCATCTTCCTGCAATTCAGAATTTTGTAAGAAATGTTCCTTGTCGTGAATGTTAAATCTTTTTAAGGTCGATTCTCCGAATTGATATTTACCCAAGTATCCAAATGAACTAACAATGTCATATCTTCCGCCAGATTCTCTAAAAGCCACCGCTTCTTTAAATCCATTGAATGATTTGCCAACAAAAGGAATAACGCTTTTTTTGATTTGGGAAACCTCTTTTTCTGTTGGAACAAAGGCGATTTCTTTGGTGGAAATAATTGTACTGCTAACGTCTTTTTTATCTTTGGTAAAACTTGATATAAAAACTCCTATGGTCAGTAAAATTGTAAAAAATATTGTTTTTTTCATAATTTAATGGTGTTTGGCCTATTAAATTTCAGATGCAAATATACAACATATTTATTAAACAGCAGAAAAATCGAAAAATCGGCTTGTCTTTTAGTAAAAATTTAACAAAAATTGATATTCGTTGAATTAAAATTAAAAAAATAAAACCTTATTGAAACGTAGTGTTTATAGGCTCAAAATAACCATTTCCACAAATAATATAAAGCTACCTGTTAACGCCTTGTTTGTTTAACCATTGCTGATACTTAGCTGCGTTTTTATTGTGTTGGTCTAGCGTTTTTGCAAATTCATGGGTTCCAAAAGTCGTAACGCTGGCACACATATAATAATAGTCGTGATTTGCCGGATTAAGAACCGCTTCAATGGATGAAATATCAGGCATTGAAATTGGGCCAGGAGGCAATCCAGTGTTTTTATAAGTGTTGTAAGGTGAGTCAATTTGTAAATCTTTCGAAAGTACTCGTTTAATGACCATATCATTTCCCAATTTTGCTTTTATGGCAAAAATTATTGTTGGGTCGGCTTGCAAAGGCCAATCACTGGCCAATCTGTTCAAGTACAATTTGGCGACTACAGGTCTTTCCTTTACCGTTGCGGTTTCTTTTTGAACAATTGACGCAAGGGTAATGACTTCATTTTTGGTTAAATTTAATTTTTTTGCTTTTTCAAGTCTTGTTTCATCCCAAAATCTGTTGTGTTCATCAAGCATTTTAGCTATAAAATCTTCGGCTGTTGTATTCCAATAAAATTCATAAGAGTTCGGTATGTACATTCCAATGGCTGTGGCAGGCGTAAATCCGGCATCATTAATAAAAACAGTGTCATTAAAAGCTTTTAGCAATGAAATTGAATCAGCTTCAATTTGTTGGGAAATTCTTCCGGCAAGTTTCTCAAAAGTGTCTTGGTTGTTGAAAGATAGGTTTACCATCGTTTGATTGCCCCTTCTAAGCATTTTGACCAATTCAAAATTACTCATTCCTTTAGATATTTTATATTTCCCTGGTTTAACGGCTTCGGGATAATTTAATTTTTTGGCAACCAATACAAAAGGTTTTACGCGTTTTAAAAACGGACGAATTAAATTTTCAACTTCCTCAAAATTACTGCCTGTTGGAATGTATAAATAGCCTTCTTCAACAGTGTTGCCTTTAAATATTTTACTGTAAAGGCTTATGCCCAAAACGCTGCCAAGAACCAGCAATAAAACAAGAATGAGCAGAATAAGTTTTTTAGAATTCATTAGGGATTTTAATTAATTGGTATAAAATTTCATCTTTAAAGGAATTATCAGCAAAAATCCAGTCTTTTTTAATTCCGACTTTTTCAAAATTAAATTTCTCAAAAAGCGCGATGCTTTTTTTATTGTCGGCTGTAATATTTGCAAAAATTTGGTGTACGTTTAAATACATAAATGCATAATCGATAATCATTTCCATGGCTTCAGAAGCATAACCTTTGCCTTGAAATTGAGGAAGGATTAAAATTCCGACGCCAACCCTGTTGTGTTGCGGATTAAAATCGAACAAATCAATCATTCCAACAGGAATATTTTGCGTATTGCAAATTACAAAACGGTACTGTTTTGCTTCGTAAATATCTTGATGCGCATTTTCAATATATTTTTGGAGGATATATTTTGAATAAGGAATTTGTGTGCCGCTAATTTCCCAAAAAGATTCATCATTTTCTACAGAAAACAAAAAATCAAGATCTTCTGGTTCTAACGCGCGCAGGTTGCTATTTTTGCTGTGTAAAGTTGCCATTATACATTGATATTTCCTTCGAAAACAAATTGGGCGGGACCTTTTAAAAATACATTTTTATAGCAATTACCTTCTTTTTTAAAGGAAACTTCCAAGTTACCGCCTAAAACTTCAATAAAAATTCTTTCTTCAGCAGTTCTGTCTGTTTTATTGGCCGCAATGGCAACTGCAGTAACTCCGGTGCCGCAAGCCAAAGTTTCATCTTCCACGCCACGCTCGTAAGTTCTCACCTTAAATGAATTATCCGAAATTTGTTCCACAAAATTAACGTTTGTCCCTTCTTCAAAATAAGGAGCGCCATACCTGATTTTTGCACCAATCTCAGCTACGTTTAGCGGCGCAATGGCATTGCAAAATTTCACATGGTGTGGTGAGCCTGTATTTAAAAAGGTGTGTGTGTCGTAAATTTCAATATTTTCAATATCGGCCATTTGCAGATTTATCAAATCATTTTCAATCTTTGCATAATGCAATCCGTCTGTGGCTTTAAAAGTGGTTTCGTTACCAATAATCTCGAGTTTTTTTGCAAATGCCACAATACATCTTCCGCCATTGCCGCACATACTTCCTTCTTTTCCGTCGGCGTTAAAATAAATCATGTTAAAATCTTGTTTATCAGAAGATTCCAATAAAATCAATCCATCAGCACCAATACCAAACCTTCTGTCACATAATTTATGAATGAGACTGACATCGTTTTTTGGGAAAAACAGCGTTCTGTTATCGACCATAATAAAGTCATTTCCCGCGCCATGATATTTGTAAAAATGAATTTCCATGGTTGCAAATGTACTAAATTCAGAATGGTTTTATCCATAAAATTTTCTGAAAAATTTAGGTGTTAAAATCCGTTAAAACTGCGTTAACAAACAGTTAAAGGGGTTTTTTAAAAATAATAAATTGTTAATTTTGTGAAATAAACTTAAATAAATTGGATGATGAAAAATATAGCAAGCATGATCTTGATTTCAGCTTTGGGCGGTGCCATTACGTTGGGTACTTATGTCTTATTTTTTGACAAACCACAGATTCAAATTGAAAAGAAGGTCGATGCCGGGTTAAATACCATACCTGCAAATTATAGCAATGCGATGTATACATCCGCAGAAAATACTGATTTTACAGTTGCTGCAGAAAAAACGCTGAATGCTGTGGTTCACGTAAAAAATACAATGTACAAAACGGTTAAAGATCCTTTTGCTGAGTATTTTTATGGCGAAGGTTACGGAACAAGACAATATTCACAAATTGG
>CAZBGP010000077.1:0-11128 GCA_964491495.1 uncultured Lutibacter sp.
TCATTCGTGATATTTAGAGAATAATTGATTGATTGCCCAGGCAACGCATTTAAAATGGCAGGATTTGTAACATTATTAATGGATGTTACACTTATCTGTCCTTTTGGCTCAGGGATATAGGCATCTATTGACATGGCAAAACCAAATATGGTAAACACGTCAGTGGTCGAGCCAAATCTAAAAGTAGTTGATGTTTGATTGTTACCAATAACCAAATTTCCAGTATTGGGAATGGTATACATACTGAAGTCAACCCCCGTATTGTTTACTAAATTGGGATTACTATTCACTGTTCCGCCTGTTGGAACTGGGAATATAGAAGAATTGAAGAAGTTGTTAGTTGCATTCCCAGAATGGTTTAATACCAAATAGTTTGCCGGGTATACTGCTGGGTCTGCATTTAGTTTTTGAACTGCAAGGTAATCTCCAGTAAGATTTCGATCGCCTTCGGCAGCCATTACGCCTAATTTCAAGTTAACAGGTCCTGATCCTACGGTTGTAAATCCTGAAATGTCAATATTTCCATATTCGCCACCACCGGCAAGTTGTCCATTTACATAAGCATAACCATCAAAAAGCGTAACGGCACGACTTTTCATTAAAGGATTTTCATAAATAACAACCATTCCCCAGCCACCAGAATAACCCGGGTTTTGATCATAATTTTGGTTCCCATTATTTCCTTCAATCAGCGCAATATCGGCAACAGTGTAAGCTCCTGGACCATTTGTTTTTACGTAATCGGTAACTTCTTGATAGCCTACATAAATACCGCTTTGGGTCGCTCCCGGAAAATTTAAGGTTGAAGAAGTAGTTATAGTGGTATATCCAGAAGAGCCTGGTCCTTTAAAAGAAACAGATTTTTTGTCAAATGTTTTAGAAGCAGAGATTACAATACCCGCTGAACTGCTGGTTTGATAATTAGCTAAAGATAAATCTTTCGATGGACTTCTAGTTAAGCTCGTAAGTGCAAATTGATTGCCCCAAGCGGCATTCGATGTGTAAGGGGTTGTAAATGTTGCATTTCCTATACTATTGTAAGTTACTGGGATATTAGTTGCGGCAGCTCCATCAATGCTAAGGGTGACAATAGAAGAACCCGATGTTGCATTTGTAAAACTAAAAACATAAGTATGGGTAGTTCCTGTAATTGTGGTAAAAGTATAAATGGGATAATAATTAGCTGAAGCTCCTCCTCTTGTAACAGTAAGTTTAAAATTGGAACTCAAGGCGTTCTGATTGTGGGATATTCTTCTATTTGAAGTAAAAGTTTCATTGGCATCGTCTGATTTTCCAGTCCAATAAAGTCCTGCAAAAAGTACGGTCGAGCAATCTTGGTTGGCGCTATTTTCACTTCCATTAGAGAGTTCAAGAGTAGCTTTAGAGGAGTTTAAAGTATTGGAATCACCATCGATATCCACAAATCGCATCTCTTTATTTTGGTTATCATAGCTAGTATCATAAGTCTCGAGGGTTAAGTTGGTGTTGCCAATCAGCGTAAAATCACCTTTGACATTATAAATCGTTTGTGATGGCGTGGCTGCAGCAGTTCTTTGTAAAAAAGGAACCTGCGGGGATGTAACTGTTTGCGCTATTGTTTCAATATAGGCGCTTAGAAACAGTATCACCATTATTAAATAGCTGAGTTTGTAATTTGTAATTTTAAAGTTTTGGGGTTCCATGATAATTATTTGTTTGGTACACAGAAGGGGATGTGATGTTAACTAAAAAATTTAGTAAAAAATTGTTAGTGCTTCTTTTTTTAATTATTTAAGTTTTAAAAAGAATTTATAAGGCGCAATGCAGGCTAAATTAGAAACGTTTTCTAAAAAGTGGCTGAAATAAAAAGACGCGTTAGAATTAAGAGTAGTTTTGTTTTCATGTTATCGGGGTTTTTGAATAAACAAAGTTAACAATAAAAAGCTTAACTTCCTAATATTCAATCATAAAAAATAAAATGAATGGCATTTTATTTTAAATAAATGGTAAGTTTAATTAAATAAATGGATAAATGAACCAATTTATCTCATTGAAGATGACTTCATTTTTTTGAATAAATTCCGCACAATTCCTTTAACTGAAATTGGTCTGGATTTAATCAGTTATTAAGAATGCTTCACAGTTTGACAATCTTCTTGACAATCATGTTGTTTTTGGTGCTTATCTGAACAAAATAAACGCCCGCTGCGATATTTATCGGCAATGAAATTGTTCTTCTGTTTAGGTTGGTATTCCAAGTTTTAATAGTTTGTCCCAAATAATTGTATAAAACAATGCTTGTAATTTCATGGTCGCTGTTATTTTTTATTTGAATTTCATCTATGGCGTTGTCCATAAATACTTGAATGCCTTCAATGATTGGCTGCAATTCTTCAGCCAGAAATATTTCGGAATTTACATCTTCTTCTACCAATTTATGCATTTTAAAGGTTAGTGAAAACCTGTCCAAATAGGTGCCTGCTCCTAAACTAATTTCAAAAGGTTTGCGCGAAAGATTGTGCATTTCACCGGTTAGTTTATCTTTAATATGGACAGAAATATTTTCATCCATATGTTGTTGGTCATCAATTTTAATGCGGGCCAATCCCGTTTTACTTACCTTTATGCCCAAGGGCAATTCCTGGTCGGTGTTAAAATTGTTTACGGCCTGAATCACAAATTTACCACCGTCAAAAGTCCAGAACATGTCTTCTATGCCAATGTCTGCAATGGGCGCATCGTAACCCAAATCAAAAAAATTGGAAGCATTTTCGTCAACACCCGCCAATAACTGCCGTTGATAACCAGTTGGTGAATCAAATTGCAACCAAATTTTGGGTCTTTTATCCATATTTTCTATAGTATCTTTTGCTTTCTCAATAGAAGATTTTGCCGATTTTTCACCCATACCTTTCATAAAAACGGAATTAGGTATTGATTCAGTCATAAATATTCGTTGGCTATTTTTAAAAACGATTTTTCCGCCATCAATAGATGGGGTTGTACCTGTTAAACCGACCAACGCCGCTGTCACAAAAAATGCCTGATTTACCGGAATATATTGCTTCGGTATTTTCGATGATAAAAGGCCAGAAGTTGTATTGATTCGGGTGTCGCTTGCTATGGCTTTCGCGCCGCCCATTAAGGTATAAGTGGCATAACCGCCCACATATGCTGCTAAATAATGCGAATTTTTTTCTCCGAAATGGTCCCAAAAATATAAGGCGCCGTTAAAAATATTTCCTTCAGTATTTCTTCCTGCTTTGCTGTTGATCGTTTCTTTGATGTTGTCCTTAATAAATTCATCGGCATCCATTGCTGAAGGGTAGGGATTCCCGACAAGCCTGCTGTTTCCTGCCGAAATCGACAAGGTAAAATAACCATTATTTGGCTTACCTTTAAACACATAATTTTGTTGATTTCCAATATTCATGGCGCCCGAAGTTCCTTTCATGGTATAGCCTTCACCGGTAAACAGCAAAGAATTCTCATTAATTGGTTTCCAAGCACCATAATTGCTATCTGTGCCATTAAATGTATGTAACCAATAAGTGCTTATAATTATTGGGGTTGTAATTCCAGCATCGGCGGAGCCATGCGCCGGCAAAAAGGAGATGGGCCCATATTTATTCGGTTCATTGGCTACTGTACCGTCCCTCAAAATGTTTTTTAAGGTATAACTTTCATTTGTACTTTCCGTACCGCTTCCATTTTGGTTAATACCTAAAGGCGTTATTTCCCCAACTGATGACGACCAGTAATTGTAATTAAAACTGTTTGCGGTACCTTGCTGGTCGCGCTCTATAAATCCGCCACTGTCTTGGTCCAACATACTGAATTCGGTTTGCACCAGCTGTGATTCCTCTTCCAAATCTATGGCTCCGTCCAATTCCAAATACCAGGTATTTTTTAGTTCCTGGCTCGCTTTTATGGCTAATTTTTTATCCTTATCTACAATTAACCCCAACAAAGTATGACTTTTTGATGTTGTCAGCTTATTTTTTACCTGCACAATGGCCCAATCCTTATTTGTTGCTTCGGCATCAATGTCCCAAACAATGCCATGCAGCCAACTTGCTGCATTTGACCAATCACCGTCAGCTTTTGTTTCATAAGGCATCGGCGCTGTTTGCGCATAAATATTTTTAAAATTGTACATTTTTGCCCCAGTTAAAATATCAATAGCTGGGGTTGTTAAATTATCGATTATATCATCTTTAAACACATCCATTCTGAAATATCGTAACAAATTGTTACCAATGGCAGGGGAAATATTTCTTGGTATTACAGCACCGCTGTTAAAACCGTTTACGGCATCCAATTCCTGATACACCATTTTTTGAAGCTCTTCATCGGTTAAGGCTTTGTTGAAAACCCTGACTTCATCCATTTCTCCTTTGAACATGTCCGCAGTTGTATTATAAATATCTCCATTTGAAGGTGCCCTTCCAATCCTAAATTTAGTGTTCGAGGTGGAGGGAATTGTTAACCCCAAACCTGTTGGATTTGTGCCGGCTACTTTTTCTCCATTTATATATAATTTAACCTTTTCATATGCATCCACCCCATTAAAAACTGCCGCAACATGAGTCCATTTATTTAAAGATAAAGCTGTTATTGTTGGAGTTGTGAAAGGTTTAGTATCTGGAATTTCAACCCTCAGTCTTCTGCTACCATTAATTCGAATCCAAAAGTTGCTTTGTCCCATTATTGCTCCGTGATCTATAAAATTTGGGTCTAATTTTATCCAAGCCATCATAGTGGCTTCAGGCAAACCATTCACAATATTGGTTCCACTGTCTTCTTCAATATAATCATTCCGGCCGTCAAAATACAAATGCAGTTTTCCACTTAAATCTCTAGGCGAGCCAGAAACAGAGGTGTTTGTGTCAAAAGCATCCAAAATTCCATCACGGTCAACGTCTGCTGTTCCATCAATTAAACCATCATTATTCGTATCAAGATTGGCATAAAAAGTTTCGGAAATATCGAATGTTGTTCCGTTGGATTTGGTATCCATATAATCGGGAGTTCCATCACCATCAGTGTCTTTTACAAAAAGCGGACTTGTTCCCTGTTTGTTGTTTCCATAAGAAGTTGCAAAATCAACTCCTTCGAAATAATCAAAAATATCTAGTATTCCGTCATCAAATGTTTCCGATTCCAACCCGTCGCCAACACCATCTCCATTGCTGTCGCCATCACCATTTACAAAGCCTGCAAATGCATTCGTGTTTCCTGCGCCTGATTCATCCACATCAAAAACACTGTCGTTATCACTGTCTAAATCCAAATAGTTTGGAACGCCGTCACCATCGATATCAGCAGGCGTGTGTGTTTCTGCAGCATCATGCATTCCATTGTTATTGTTATCTATCCAAGTTACGGCTATGCGGCCGGTTCCATTGCTTAAATGCTCTATACCTGCTTCCACAACATCGGGAATGCCATCGTTGTCGCTGTCCAAATCAAAAACATCTGGAACACCATCTTTATCGGTATCACAAGGAGTTCCCAAAATTGCAAAAGGAGATTTTCTGCAATAAAATTCTTCATCAACATCTGTAATGCCATCATTGTCGTCGTCAATATCAATATTGTCAAAAAAACCATCACCATCACTGTCTAAATTGCTTGCTGCTGCAATATTTTGCAATTTTTTATCTTCAATTTTGGCTACCCTGATTGTCCAACTTTTTTTACGAACAAGGGATTTTTCAAAAGTTTCGGGTATAAGTGTTTTTTGAGCATAGGTATTAAAAACGCACAAAAAAGTAATCATTAGCAATATTTTTTTTTTCATAGCAAAGCAATTTAAATATTGAAATACAAAAAAATATATTATTTGAATTTTTATACGCTGATAAAATAAAATTTAGGGCATACGTATCCTAAAAATTAATTACATCGAAAAAATGATGCTTGTTTGTCTTATTTTAAAAAAATAAAAAATTGAGAAAGCGCCTAATCCTTAAGGATTATGGCATAAAACAGTATTTTCTTTTCATAACTTAGCTTTTTTTGAGAAAATAAATATATTAAATATTTACTTAACTTATACATTGATAGCTAATTATATTATCATTCGGCTAAAATTTTTGCCTTTAATCAAGGAGGCGCTAATTGAGAATTGCAATTGAAACTTAGAAAAATCGTAAATTAATATGTGTGTTATGATAAAAACCAAGTAAAAAAGTATAAAAATGCAATTCAAACGAATTTTGCATTTAACCTCGAAGAACATAAAGAAATTCGTAAAGGGTGCAAAAGTTGTAAGGTTTTAAAATTTAAAATGCTAATTCAATTTGTGTTAAGGGTTGCAGTGAAAATCCTGACATTGCGATCTCGTAAATATTCTAAAGGATTGCTATATTTCGCGCAATGGCAGATTGAAACGGAAAACCTGACCGCTTTTTCAGCGGTAACACCTAAAAAAAGACGGGCAGGCTCATTATAATATTTTTAAAATTTAGATTTTTTTACAACTTCAACAGCAAACTGCCCACGTAATTTCGACCTGGCGCACTGATGGAAGATGCGAATTCTTTGTAGTGTACATCAAAAATATTGTCGATTCTGAAAGAGACAGAAACCTTGTCGGAGACCTCATAATTTGTGTTTAAATTTAAGGTGCTCCATTTTGGCGTTCCGTAATAACTGTTCGTTTCAGGCACAAAAGGCGTTTGTTCTATATTGTCAATGCCTTCTTCCAAATTGTAATCGCTGTATTTTTTGGCGGCGTTAAAGCGGTAATTCAAGCTGGTTAGAAATTTGTTTTGGCTATAACTCACTTCCAAATTGCCGAAAAGCGGCGGAATAGACGATAAGGGCATTTTTGTGTCATAACTTTCCCCTTTGGTATAGGTTAATGATCCGTTTGTTTTAAAATGATGGGCTATAGTTCCCTGAAAACCAAAAGTTCCTCCGACGATATACGCATTTTTATTGTTGATATTAGCCATGGTAATGGCGGTTTCACCATCGTAAACCAGCGTATTTTGACCGTTTATCTCAAAAGCGCCACGCGCGATATAATGATGGAGCAACATATAGTAAGCGTTGGCGCTTAGCAAAAACTTTTTATTGTTAAAATAACGCAGCAAGCCAAGTTCGACATTGTACACATATTCAGGTTTTAAATAAATATTTGGCACGGTAACTTGTCCGCTTTTATAACGAATTTTGCCAATATCATCGATGTTGGGCGAACGAAAACCCGAAGACACCAAGGTATTAATTTGCCAATTGACCGACGGTTTGTGCACATAACCAACTGTGGCCGATACCGCTTTATTGTCTGAATAAACATCCATATCAGGCAAGGTAATGAAAGTGTCATCTACCCAAAGCGCCTTTAAAAAAGTGGCCGTAAAACGGATTCCGGTGTTTAGCGTTGATTTGCTGTTAATGTTTTGCCGATAATTGGTGTATAATGCTGCACTTGAATAATCACTTCCGCCATCTGGATAACGGGACTGGATGATAAAATCATTTGTAAATCCAGTGATTTCGTTTCCGCTTACGGCTAATTTTTTTCCAATTGCCTCAGAACTCACATCGTTGTGGGTCAATTCAAATCCGCAAGAAAGATTTCTGTTTTTTGCTTCATTTAAAGGAACGGAAAAATCTCCATTTAAACTGTAAACATCCACATTTTCGGTGCGATAAAATCGGTCTAAACTATTCATTCTGCGCTCAATGCGCGATTCCTCAACTTGTTGAAACGCTAAAATCAAGCTTCCTTTTTCAAGCCAGTAATAATTGGGATTGAAGTGCAAACTGGAAGAGGCCAAAAACCTGTTTTGCGGACCGTAATAGGCTTCTGCATAACGAAGTTTTCCATCAGCCACTTCGGCTAAATTGTCGAAATTCGGAATGTCTGATGAGGTGGAGTATTGAATATTAAACGCAATATCCGTCTTTTTGCTAAGAGGGACATAAAATTTTTGGAGCAAGTCCAATTGGTTGTATCCCGTATTTTTTTGGACATTCGGATTTGGGTTTACAAGGCCAATTGGGTTGTAAAATGAATTGGTATTATTGGAATACTGAAATATTTTTCCCCAATTATCAAAGCCATGATTTCGGTTTTCTCCTATTTTTAGATCTCCGAAATCGGAATAAGAAATCGCTGTAAATGAAGCCCATTTCTTAAAACTGGCCTCCACATCCAAATGAATTGCTTTTTCATTATTGGCAGAACTGTAACGTGAAAAAATTGAAGATTTAAAATTATTTTCTGAATTTATTTCAGGTATTTTGGTGAAATAATTAATGACGCCGCCCAACGCATCTGAACCATAAATTACCGAAGAAGGACCGTAAATAATTTCGGTTCGTTCCAAAACAGTCGGTGCAACGGTAATAGAACTTTGCAGGTGTCCGGTTCTATAAATCGCGTTATTCATGCGAACGCCATCAACAACCAACAGCACCCGGTTTGCTTCCATACCTCTAATCACAGGACTTCCACCTCCCATTTGGGTTTTCTGTACTTTTATTCCAGGCAAATTCGCCAATAAATCGGCAGAGGTTTGTGGCGCCATTCTTCTGATTTCTTCTCTTGAAGTAATCGAAATTGTTTCTGCAACCCTGCTTCTGGTTTCCTTTCCTCTTGATGCGGATAACACAACCTCATCCAATTGTTCGGCCCTGTTGGACAGATAAACAATAAAATCAATAACACTTAACTCCCTTTTTAAAATTTCATATTCAATAAAAGACAGATGGTTGAAAGAAATAACATCGGATTCTTTAAACGCAGATAAATCAGCGATGCCGTATTTATCGGTATAAACAACCAAATCCCTATTGTCATTATAAATGGTTACATTGTTAATAGGAAAATTGGTTTCGCGGTCGAGAACTTTGACCTGTTGTGATTTGGCTGATAGTGAAATTAAGAAAAATAATAATAAAGAAAACCTCATAATTAACTAAAAACAGCTTTTAATACAGTTAGTGACTTTGGCTTTTTAAAGCCACTCAGATGCAATTCGAAATATTGAATTAAAATTGACAATACGGTTTGCCTGTTTGCGGCACTAAAATCAACTTCATGCAATACATCAAAATTTATGCCTAAGAGCTTCTTAAATTGCACTAAATTTTCTCCGGAAACGGCATGTAATTTGTTCTGATTTGTGAAACTTCCTTCCGTCAAATCAAAGTATGAGGTATTCGGCGCTGTCATTTCTGGATAAAACCCCAAAAATTTGGTAAGATTCAACAGAAAAAGCAAGTGAAAATTTGAAGAATTGTGGTGCGTTTCCAACCACAAAAAAGAGGTTTCCAGGTATTGAAATAACTGGCTGTTTTCTTCCTCTTCGCGTATTGAAAAATAGACGATTTCAGCCAAAAATAAGGCTATAGTCTGTTTTTTTATCGTTGAATAAATGGAATGGTTAAAATTAAGCACTTCAACATCTTTAATAAAATTTAAAGCGCCTTTGTTGTTGTGATTCGCCGTTAAATTAAGCACCATTAAAGGTTGAAAATAGGCTAGTTTAATCGTCGATTTTTTTGCTGTTAAAATACCTTTGAGCATATACGTTTTGATGCCATATTTTTCGGTGTAACAAGTTGCTATTAAACTTGTGTCGCCATATTTAATGGTATTGATTACGATTGCTTTGGTGCTTTGAATCATCGCTAATTGTGAACAGGCATTTATTTATTGCAGAATTCTGTGTAAATATATTGCATTTAAGCAATCAACAGTCATAAATTAATGTTCTTTAAATTAATTTAAGAAAACAGGGAAGTCAGGAATCATTTTAAAATTTTAAGCAAAAAAAAACCTTGAACATTTTAATATATAAATATAATTAAAATGTTCAAGGAATAAATAAATCAACCCCAAAGACTTATTTAATATTTTTAGTGTAAAGTGCCAAAACCCCTCTTGACATTAATACATATCAAAGATACCATTGATGCACATTACTTTTTACAAAAATTTGCAAAATGGCATAAAAAATATGCAAATGGATTGTTTTTTACAACAAATGGATATTTAATGCCATTAAAATTGTTTGTTTTTTTATTTAATAACCTATAGGTTATTAACAATCATCCATTTCAATCCTATGAAAAAATCAATTATTTAATTTCAATTTTACGATATCTTTTTGTAGAATAATCCAAAAATTTAACCATTTTTTGCTTTGATTCTAAAAATAGGTTTATGGCTATGCTGAAGGAAAGGTTATAGAGACTTGGGTGCCTGTTTTTATGCCTACAGAAATATCGTTAGTTTCAATGGTTACGCTTTTATTTTGATATAGCACCCTAATGCGATTTTCGGTCGTTTCGGTACCAAAAAATCTTTTCTTTTGTGATATTTGAAGTTCCCTGGCTTTATTAATTCCAATGCCGTTATCGCGAATTACACACAGTATATTGCCCTGATCTTCTTTTATGCTTAATTCAATCTCTTTGTCACCATCTTTTTTCATGATTCCGTGCCAAATAGCATTTTCAATAAAGGGCTGCAAAAATAAGGTAGGCACTTTTATATAATCCAATTTTACATTTTTATCCACGGAAACGATGTAATCAAAGCCACCATTTACGCGCATTTGTTCCAATTTAACATAAAGCGCTAAAGTATTCAACTCATCAGTAAGTGATGAAGTTGGGCTGGAGGAACTGTTTAAAATAACACGAATAAGCTTAGAGAATTTTGTAATATAATCTGACGCTTTTTCGATGTCATTTTTTAATACGAAATTGTTAATGGAATTTAGGGAATTAAACAAAAAATGAGGATTCATCTGACTTTGAAGCGCTGTCATTTTAAGTTCCTCCATTTCTTTCAATTTTACGGCCAATTTAACTTCTGCGTTTTTACTTTTTTGCTCAATTCTTTTAATAATCAATCCTAGCAGGACCGAAAATATGATACTTTGCAATAATGCCCCCAGATAAACAAAAAACATAGGCTGAACCCCTTTATTGATAAAATATTCAGTGCCCACTGTTGTTTCCAGAAAACTCACATTGGCCAAAACAACATAAATTAAGGAACCTGCAACAAAATACAAGGAGAAATTGTCGTTAATTCTGGTAAGTATAATGTAATAAGAGACAAAGGTAAATATTGTTAGTGCAGGTGCAATAGCCGCAAACGCCTTCACTTGAAATTCAT
>CAZBGP010000078.1:0-11118 GCA_964491495.1 uncultured Lutibacter sp.
AAATATTAAAAATTATTTTATATCTTTATGATATCATATTAATATCAACTAAAACTAAAATTATGACTCAAGAAAAAATTATTACAGTATCAAATGGTTACATTATGCTATTCCTGTTTTTTGCTTTTGGCATCGTGGGGATTTACGGCATTGCCAACATTTCTGATTGGTTTGCCCTAGCCATCTTTTTGGCGATTGTTATTCTTCCCGGTTTCTTTTTGGTAAATCCAAACACCTCAAAAGTAATTTTGCTTTTTGGAAAATACATTGGGACAGTCAAAGAAAACGGATTTTACTGGGGAAATCCTTTATATCTTAAAAAAGGCATTTCATTAAGAGCATGCAATTTTGATAGTGAGCGGGTAAAAGTTAACGACAAACTGGGAAATCCAATTATGATCAGCACTATTTTGGTCTGGAAAGTAAAAGACACGTACAAAGCTGCTTTTGATGTAGACAATTATGAAAATTTTGTGCGTGTACAATCTGATGCAGCAGTTCGCAAATTGGCAAGTTTGTATCCTTACGACAATTTTGAAGATGATGACAAAGATGAAGAAATTACGTTAAGAGCGAGCGTTAATGAAGTGAGCGTGGCTTTAGAAGAGGAACTTTCCGAACGTCTTGATATGGCCGGTATCCAGGTTTTGGAAGCACGTATCGGTTATTTGGCTTATGCCCAAGAAATCGCAAGCGCTATGCTAAAACGCCAGCAAGCAACCGCAATTATTGCCGCACGACACAAAATTGTGGAAGGTGCCGTAAGTATGGTGGAAATGGCGATTTTAAAATTAAGCAAAAATAATATTGTGGACTTGGATGATGAACGAAAAGCAGCGATGGTAAGCAATTTAATGGTGGTGCTTTGTTCCGATAAAGACACAACACCAATTGTAAACACAGGAACTTTAAACCATTAAATGATGATCACAATTTTAGTATATGTTACTTTCATCATTTATATGACAGTTTCAAAAATGATTTTTTAGTAATTAATTTTACGCACATGAAAGAATATAAAATTATATCGAAAGGGTTTTGGAAAAAGGACGTTTTTTTTGAAGATACACTTAACCAATATGCGCGAGAAGGCTGGGAAGTGGTTAGCGCTATAAGCAACGGCCACGGCGATTTTTCAAAAGTGATTTTTGAACGGGATAAAAATAAATATTGATAACCAATTTTTTAAAAATAGTTTGATACTTTCAAAATGAAAATTTTTATCGAAGAACAAAAGTTCACGCAATCTTGGTTATTTATTGGCTTAGCGATTGGTTTGATTGTGGTTACAATGCCAATTATAAAAGATTGGGCTCATATTTCACAAGGCAGTTTTGGAGAAATGCTAAATGATTTGGGAGGTATTCTGATTATATTACTCGTATTTATACTTTTTATTTTTTTCAAGCTGAAAACCAGAATAGACGAAAAAGGTGTTTATTACCAATATTTGCCTTTTAATTTTTCCTATCGATTTTTACCTTGGAATTCCATTTCCAAGTGCTACGTTCGGAATTATGACGCTATTTTTGAATATGGCGGCTGGGGCTTAAAATTCAGTTTTAGAAAAAGTAAGGGGAAATCATTTACAGTGAAAGGCGATGTCGGACTTCAATTAGAATTGATGGATGGAAAGAAAATTTTAATTGGAACACAAAAAAAGGAAGAAATTCAAAGAACCATTGATACCTATCAGCACAAAATTGGAACGATGAATTCTTAAATTCATAAAAGAAATTAAATATGTCGAAGAAAGCATTTGCATTACGGATAGATGAAGATATACTTAAAGCCATTGAAAAATGGGCTGCTGATGAATTCCGTTCCACAAACGGACAGTTAGAATGGATGCTGAATAAAAGCTTGAAAGATGCAAAACGTTTGCCCAAAAATCAAAGTCCTGAGTAAGCAATAAATTTATATTATAAAAAGGCTGTCTAGAAAGGGAGATTTTCGTCAACCTGAACTTGTTTCAGGTTCTCATAGTGATTTTAATCATTATGATGAGATTCTGAAACAAGTTCAGAATGACGGATTTCCGTACTTTTAAACAGCCTTTTTTTGGTTTATTGTACCTTGTTATTTTTTTGGATGCACCAAAGTCATTTCATCAATTAAATTTTTTGCACCGGCATATTTATCGATGATAAAAAGCACATAACGAATATCGACCATAATATTTCTGCAAATATCCGGATCGTAATTCATATCACTCATCGTTCCTTCCCAAACCCTGTCGAAATTTAATCCGATTAAATTTCCGTGGGCGTCAATGGCCGGACTTCCGGAATTTCCGCCGGTTGTATGGTTTGTGCCAATAAAGTTCACAGGCATTTTTCCGTTTTCACCATATTGTCCGTAATCTTTGGTTTTGTATAAATCCAATAATTTTTGCGGTACATCAAACTCATAATCTCCCGGAACATATTTTTCCATAACACCTTCTAAATAAGTGGTTGTATTATAATAAACCCCATCTCTTGGCTCGTAACCACTTACTTTTCCATACGTAACACGAAGCGTGCTATTGGCATCAGGGAAAAATCTGTTGTTTGGAAAAACTTCCATCAGTGCTTTCATATATTCCTTTTGCACCGCTTCAATTTGCACATTTAATTCTTGAAATTTCGGTTCCAATTTGGTATAAAAAATAGTGTGCAATTCTTTTCCAAAGGCATAAGCCTTGTCTTCATTTAATTTTTTAATCACTTCTTCAGGCGTTCCGGAAAGCAATTTTTCAGCACCTTCAAAAGTTGTCAGTTTTGAGTTTGCATAAATTTGATTGGTCAGTTCCGTGAAATTTACTCCGGTCATATTTGCAGGCAAATATTCCTTAGGCGATTTTTCGGCATATAATGCAACTAATTTTTCAAAAACTGGCTTGTCAACCGTGGCACTGTAATTTTTATAAATGCCTTTAAAAGCGTTTAAGGCAGATTCTTTTGCTTTATTAAAAGCAGGCTCGCCGCCTTTTAAATAAGCCTGTTCCAGTTGATACGTCCTAAAAGTAATTCCAAGCAGCTCAACATTCCTGTAAGCTACTTCCATCCAGTATTCACGGGCTAATGAAACACTTTCGATTTCTTTATATAATTTCTCAAAATCAGACAACAGTGTTTTATATCCGATCAAATCTTTTTCATTGACTATTTTAGTGAATTCCTTTTCCAGTTCACGTTTCTTTTCAACGGCTTTTGATTTTTGAATTCCTTGGCTCTCCCCGATCCATTTTTTCCAATAGTTTGCGGTTGAAGCATATTTTGATGCATATTTAATCTTAATGTCGGCATCCTTTCTCATAAACGAATCCGTAATTTTCAACGCATTGTCACGAATTTCGATTCTTGCAGGATTCAAAACATTGGAAATTTGATCAACGCCAACAGCCGGTAAATATTCATTGGTGCGTCCAGGAAACCCGAATACCAAAGTAAAATCACCTTCTTCCACACCATCCAATGATATTGGCAAATAATGATTTGGTTTGTAAGGCACATTGTCTTTTGAATAACTTGCCGGACGGTTATTTGCATCGGCATAAATACGGAACATAGAAAAATCTCCCGTGTGGCGTGGCCACATCCAGTTGTCGGTATCTGCACCATATTTTCCAATGGATGACGGCGGCGCGCCCACCAAACGAAGATCGTTAAACGTCTCGGTCACAAACAACAAATATTGATTGCCGTGATAAATTGATTTGATATTCGCATTTTGCCAGTCCTCTTTTTGGGCTGCTTTTGCAACTTTTTCAATATTTTGGTTGATGATTTTCAACTTTGAAGCTTCATCCATATTGGCAGTTACGCCTTTAAATACTTCCGAAGTGACATCATCAATTCTTTTGATAAAAGTGACATTCATGCTTGGATTTGGCAATTCCTGGCCATAATTCATTGCCCAAAAACCGTCTTTCAAATAGTCGTTTTCCACGGTTGAGTGTGATTGTATGGCGCCATAACCGCAATGATGGTTGGTTAATAACAATCCGTTTGGTGAAATAATCTCTGAAGTACAGCCGCCGTTAAAATGCACGATGGCATCTTTTAAACTTGAATTGTTGACATCATAAATGTCTTTTGCGGTCATTTTGCTTCCCAATTGAAGCATTTCGCTTTCGTTCATTCCTTCCAATAAGGACGGAATCCACATTCCTCCTTGTATTTCTCTGACATCTTGTTTTGTGACAGCGCTGTTTTTTGATGAAGTTGAAGCTGTTTCCTGAATTGACTTGCAGGAAATTGCCAACAAGGCCACTAAAAAATAAAGTTTTATAAATCTCATATTGTAAATTTTATTCCACAAATATACGCAACCAAAAACACTTTTTTTAGTCTGATATTCATTAAAAAAAATAGTATTTTAGCCAAAATTCAAAAAAACATGGATACAACACCAATTATTACACAAGACACCATTGCCTTCGGAATATTAATGCTGACGCTAGGATTCGTTTTTTATACTTCCTCCAGCGAAAATAGCCGCTGGGTAAAATTTTATAAAATTGTTCCGTCATTATTGATGGCTTATTTGTTGCCTGCGATATTTACTTCATTGGGAATTATTTCCCCGGAATGGGAATCGGTGAATGAAGCCGGTGAAATTGTTAAGCACGAATCAAATTTATATTATGTTTCTAGCCGATTTTTATTGCCGGCGTCATTGGTTTTAATGACTTTGTGCATCGATTTAAAAGCGGTTTTCAATTTAGGTCCGAAAGCCCTGATTATGTTCTTGACAGGAACTGTAGGAGTTATTATTGGAGGCCCAGTTGCTGTTCTGTTAATTTCATTGGTTTCTCCTGAAACTGTAGGCGGCGTTGGTCCTGATGCTGTTTGGCGTGGTTTGGCTACTTTGGCCGGAAGCTGGATTGGCGGAGGTGCAAACCAGGCAGCGATGCTTGAAATTTATGGCTACAATCCAAAATTGTATGGCGGAATGGTATTGGTTGACATTGTTGTCGCAAACATTTGGATGGCTGTCTTATTGATTGGCATCGGGAAATCTGAAAAAATTGACAAATGGTTAAAATCCGATACCACTGCTATTGATGCACTCAAGGAAAAAGTTTCCACGTATGCCAATAAAGTATCGAGAAATCCATCTTTGTCTGATTTAATGGTTATTCTTTCCATCGCATTTACGGTTGTTGGGATTTCACATTTCGGCGCCGATGCTATTTCTGCATTTTTAGTAAATAATTTTGAATCCGTCAGCGACACAACTTCGGCTTTATCTTCATTCAGCTCTCAATTCTTTTGGATGATCAGCATTGCAACCATTTTGGGAATTATTTTATCATTTACATCGTTAAAAAAATATGAGGGTGCGGGAGCCAGTAAAGTTGGAAGCGTATTTATTTATATTTTGGTGGCAACTATTGGAATGAAAATGGACTTGACGATGATTTTAGACAATCCGGGATTGATTGTGATTGGAATTGTTTGGATGACGGTACATGCCCTCATATTAATTATTATGGCAAAACTTATAAAAGCACCTTACTTTTTCTTGGCTGTTGGCAGCCAGGCAAATATTGGCGGTGCGGCATCTGCACCAATTGTTGCGGCGGCTTTTCATCCTTCATTGGCTTCGGTAGGTGTTTTGTTGGCCGTTTTTGGTTATGCCATTGGTACTTATGGAGCCATTTTAACAGCCGAATTAATGCGTATTGTTGCGCCTTAAATCACTTTTAAAATAAAATAAAAAATAGATATTTGCACGCTTAAACATAATACATGAGAAAAATATTTGGCCTTTTAGCTATTGTCGTACTTTTAGTTTCTTGCAATAAAAACGAACATGAAAATATGGTTGTGAAAGTCACCATTGATGGTTTAAAAAAAGGAACGCTCTATTTGCAAAAAGTGAAAGATACCGCGTTGGTATCTGTTGATTCCATACAACTGGACGGAAAAACCGAAATAGTGCTTAGCGATGATGTTGAAAGTCCGGAAATCTATTTTTTGGCGTTGGACAAAATAGCGGGAGAAAGAATTTCGTTTTTTGGTGAAAAAGGTGAAATTACAGTAAATGCCAAATTGGAGAAATTTGCGACATCTGCAAAAATAACAGGATCGGTGAACCAGGATTTATTGGTGGAACATAAAGCGATGGCACAAAAATTTAACGGTAAAAAACTGGATTTGGTGGTTGAAAAGTTTAATGCCTATAAAATTAACGATACTGCTCTGGCCTCAAAACTTGAGAAAGAAGAAAAAAACCTTATCAAACGAAAATATTATTACACCACCAACTTTGCAGTTGTAAATGCAAGCCATGAAGTTGCACCTTACTTGGCATTAACTGAGTTGTTTGATGCCAATATTAGACTGTTGGACACCATTAACAATTCCCTTTCAAAAGAAGTAAAAGCTTCTAAATATGGTAAGGAATTGGAAAAATTTATTACAGACATTAAATCGGCTGAAAAGGAATAGTTGGGAGTTGGGAGACCGAAGTCGGGTGTTGAATTCAACATTCGTAAATCTAAAATTCAAATTCGTAATTCAAATGCGTTAGGGATTGAACGGATTGTTTGAGCTCTTTTTTTGTTGCTTTTCGCAACTAAAAAAGCGAGTAGTGAAAGCCCGGCCCGCAGGGAAACGCCCAAATAATTTGCTTTAAATTGGCATCTTCTTTATTTGTTGTGTAATCTTGTAACAAATTATATGAAACACATACTTATTAATTGCTAAATAGTTAGAATCTGTGAATAAAGAAATTGAGCATAAATTTATAGTTGAATTTGAGCAAAATCAAAATATCATTCATAAAGTATGCAGAATTTACACTTCTAACCAGGATGCGCACAACGATTTATTTCAGGAGATTGCGATTCAGCTTTGGAAAGCATATCCGAAATTTAGGGGCGAGTCTAAATTGAGCACTTGGATGTACAGGATTGGGTTGAATACGGCCATTACACTGTACCGAAAATCCAAAAGAAGCATTGTGACACAGGACTTTGACTCGGTTTTATACAAGATAGAATCGACAAGTTATGATGACACCGAGGAAGAGCAATTAAAATTGATGTATAAAGCGATTCAACAATTAAATGATATTGACAAAGCATTGATTTTTTTGTATTTGGAAGATGTAAATTATAAGGAAATATCCGAAACAATGGGTATTACTGAAGTAAATGCACGCGTGCGAATGAACAGAATTAAAACGCGTTTAAAAACAATTTTAAATCCTTAAAAGATGGATGAATTAGAATTCTTAAAAAAGGATTGGAAAAAGCAAGGTGCTGATTTTCCTAAATTTACGTATGACGAAATTTATAAATTGATCCATAAAAAATCTTCATCGATTGTAAAATTGATTTTTATTATTTGTGTGGCTGAATTTTTGTTTTGGGGAATGATAACCCTTTTGATCCCTGAAAGTACTTTTTCTATTTATGAAAAGTTTAATTTAAATACCTTTTTGATGATTGCGCAAGGTTTGCATTATGCGGTGGTGTTTTTCTTTATTTACCTTTTTTATAAGAATTACAAAACAATTTCGGTGGTTGACAATACGGGTTTGCTGATGAAAAATATTTTAAAAACCCGCAAAACGGTAAATTATTATATGTATTACAATATTATTTTATATGTATTGATTTCCATTGTATTGAATGTTGTTATGTTTTCTCATCCCGATATTTTGATTGAAAATATGATGCCAAAAAACGCCACTGTGGACAGCGATAGATTTTTGGGTATTATGATTGTGGTGCAAATTATTATGTTGTTGGCGATGTGCGCCATTATATGGGCTTATTACCGAATTATTTATGGAATTTTACTGAAAAAATTAAACAAAAATTATAAAGAACTGGAATCTTTAGAGGTTTAAACAACAAAAAGCGCTTTTTAAAAGCGCTTTTTTTGAATTATTTATTTATTTCTTCGATTTTAACTTTACGCTCCATTCAAATTCATAGGCAGAAACCTGTTCATTATTTTCATTTACGCCTACCGATTTCATCAAAATGGTTTGTCCTTCCCCGGTTTCAATGGTTCTGCTTAAAGCTTCATCAAGCAAATTCCCGTCGGCACAAGTAAATATTATTTTTCCAACAGCCTTTTTTGTGAAAGTGCCGTTGTGGTTGGTGACCAACATAGAAATTTGCTTGCCGCTTTCTTTAATTTTCTTAATCACCAAAGCGCCAGTGGCTAATTCAGCAGCCATGGACTGAACGGCAAAATACATAGAATTAAAAGGATTTTGATTGATCCAGCGATGTGTTACAGTAACAATCGTTTTTGAATTGTCGAGTTCTTTCAAGCGAACGCCGCATAAATAAGCCGATGGCAATTTAAAAATCAGAAAACGATTCATTTGTTTTACGGTAACGCTCCTCATATAACCTAGTTATAATATTATGTTTAAGCGAACAAGTTAGCTAAATAACTAGATGTGAAAAATTATTTTATTGTTAATTTTATGTTAAAATGTAGTACTATGTTTTGCATAATACTATATAAAATTCATACATTTGTATAAGAAATTCTAAATCATCTAATTATGGTCACTCAAAATGATAAAACTTACAGTTCCATTACCCATTTAAGCAGTTTTGCAGGATGGATATTTCCCTTTGGAAATGTCATTGTGCCTTTCGTATTATGGTCGGCCAAAAAAAGCGAAAGCGCTTATATTGATAACCATGGAAAAGCAGCCGTAAACTTTCAATTAAGCTTAATGCTTTACTCATTTTTATTGGCATTGTTAATTATTCCGCTTACAATTTTTACACTGGGATTGGGATTGGTCGCAGTACTATTGGGAATTATTCCGGCAATAATTTTAATCATTGCCACAGTTATTTCTGCCAGCATAAAAGCGACGAATGGTGAATACTACGATTATCCGTTCACCATAGAATTTATTAAATAGCATAGTTAAAAACAAAACTTATGAAGATAGAGAACACAAAAGCGCAAATGCGAAAAGGAGTTTTAGAGTATTGCATACTTTCCATATTACAACATGGCGATGCGTATACTTCTGAAATATTATCGGAGCTGAAAGACGCCAAGTTATTGGTTGTTGAAGGAACGGTTTATCCTTTATTAACGCGGTTAAAAAATGTTGGTTTGCTCAATTATCGATGGGAAGAATCAACATCCGGACCACCACGAAAATATTATGGCCTTACCGAAACAGGCAAATTATTTTTGAACGAATTAAATACTACTTGGAGTGAACTTGTAGAAGCAGTAAACTTAGTAACCAAAAAATAAATCAAACTAAAATGAATAAGACTATAAACATAAATTTAGGAGGCATCTTCTTTCATATTGATGAATTGGCCTATCAAAAGCTAAAACTATATTTAGATGCCATCAGACGATCTTTAAGCGATGATCCGCAAGGAAGAGACGAGATATTAAATGATATTGAACTTCGGATAGGCGAATTGCTTTCTGAAAGAATTACCAATGACCGTATGGTTATAAACGACAACGACATTGATGAAATTACCAAAATAATGGGAAGACCGGAAGATTATTCGGTGGATGAAGAACTTTTTGAGGATGAACCAAAATACAGTCAAAAAACAGCTTCAAAAAAGTTGTTCAGAGACAGCGACGATAAATTTTTAGGTGGTGTTTGCTCGGGATTGGCACATTACTTTGGGATGGAAGTTATTTGGATGCGCTTGTTATGGCTGGTATTATTTTTCTTTTTCGGAACCGGATTTTTAATTTACATTTTATTGTGGATTTTAATTCCGCAAGCTGAAACCACGGCCGAAAAATTACAGATGAAAGGCGAACCGGTAAATATCAGCAACATTGAACGAAAAATTAGAGAAGAGTTTCAAGATATTTCTTCTCAGGTTAAAAATCGTGCAAATGAAGTATCAGATTCATTTAAAAGCAATGAATTTAAAAACAAAGCCAAGTCTGGATTGCAAGAAGTGATTGACACCATTGGCAAAATTATTCTGGCTGTACTCAAAGTATTCGGAAAATTTATTGGTGCTTTAATCATTTTTATTGCATCAATCACATTAATTGCCTTAATTATCGGTGCATTTTCAGTGGGCAGTATAGAAATCTTAGGATTTGAAGGAGATTTTATGGAATATCCGCCATTCTTTTTTGATTCCATTTTACCAATGTGGTTATTGGTGGTTTTTGGTTTCATCGCCATTGCAATTCCGTTTGTGGTTTTGTTTATGTTGGGGTTGAAAATCCTGTCAAGCAATGTAAAATCATTTAGCACCACAACAAAACTATCATTGTTAGGTGTTTGGATTATAGCGATACTCGGTTTAAGTTTTGCCGGAATTAATTTTGCAACACAAACTGCTTATGACGGTGTTCATAATCAAACAGCGGAATTGCCAATAGCAGCTCTTGATACATTGGCCATTAAAATGGTTGGCAATGACAACTTGTCAATTGAAAAAGAATTGCGAAGAAGTCACGATTTCGAAACCGTATTTGACAACGATGTGGAAAAATTATATGTAACCAGAGTTAACGTTGACATAAAATCGACTGATAAAGCAACTGCTTTTGTTAAAATAAGAAAAGAATCTGACGGAAAAAATCGTTTAACCGCCAATAATGATGCTGAATCAATTGAATACAAATTTAATATAACCGAGAAAAATTTGTTACTAAACGGTTACTTTTTATCAGATTTAAAAAATAAATTCAAGGATCAGTTAATTGATGTTACGATTTATTTACCGGTTAATTCGGTTGTTTATTTAGACGGTTCAACACAAACATATTTGAATGATGTGGACAATGTTCAAAATATTTATGATGGAGATATGCCAAAACATTATTACAAAATGACAGAAAATGGATTGGAATGTTTAGACTGCGATCCAAGTATATTTGGTGATGACTTTAAAAATGACAACGAAAACTTCAACTTAAATATTGATGAAAATGGCATCGAAATTAAGGTGAATGATGGCGAAAAAGATGCAAAAGTTAAGATTGACGAGAAGGGCGTTAAAATTGGATAATTACAATTCATCCTTAAAATTCAACAAGTCAGTATAAAAAAATAGCACATAAATTCACATTAAAATACTTTTGAAATAAAAAACAAACAAACTATGAAAACTTTAGTAAGAATTACCATTTTAATCTCCAT
>CAZBGP010000079.1:0-11117 GCA_964491495.1 uncultured Lutibacter sp.
TCAAATCCAATAAATTACCCACAAAACATGAATGGATTTGGGCATATTGAATCTGATTATATGTTGTTGCAAATTGGTTTGGCTTGGGCATATGAAGTAACAGATAATTTTTCAATTGGGGTTCAACCAACAGTAAATTATGCAGCTTTGGAATTGGCACCAAACCCAACAGCAAATCCAAATGCCTCAGGTTATCCAGTTAGCGATAAAGCTTCAGCAATTGGTTTTGGAGCACAATTTGGATTGTTTTATAATTCACCAAGCGGATTTAAAGCTGGTGCTTCTTACAAAACAACACAAAAATTTGAAGATTTAGAATTCGAAAACACGTATTTAAATAATACAACTTCAACGAATGCTTTCAATATGGATTATCCTGCAATTTTATCTTTTGGTTTGGGTTATTCTACTGGGGATATTGATTTGGCAGTTGACTATAGATTTGTTGATTATGAAAACACCAATGGTTTTTCTGAAAAAGGATGGAATCAAACAGGTTCAGTAAAAGGTTTTGGATGGAAAAACATCAACATTCTTTCAGTTGGTTTACAATACAAAGGATTTGAAAAATTCCCTTTAAGAGTTGGTTATACCTATAGCAGCAACCCAATCGACAGTGAATTGGCATTCTTTTCAATTCCTGCAACTGCAGTAATTGAAAATGCATTCCAATTTGGATTCAGTCATCCTTTCAACGACAATTTCACTTTAAACGGTGTTTATCATTATGGTGCAAGCGGCGATAAAACTGAAGGACAAATGTTAAACCCAATGATGGCATCTGCATCAAACCCTTATGGTGCAGTTCCAGGCACAAAAGTTGGATATGAAATGACTACAAGTATGGTGATGTTAGGCCTTACTTATACTTTCAGTAAATAAATTTTTGGTTAATTTGTTTAAAAGCGGCTTCTTCGGAAGCCGTTTTTTTTTGTGCTGATATTTATGATGATTGACAAAATTCATGTTTATTTGTAGCTTAAATCTTTTAAATGTTGTTAAGCAAAAATAGTAGGTTTCTTTATTTATATGCATTTGCGTTGTTTATTTTGTCCGCTTTGTACGGATTGTTAATGCGATGGAATTTCGCATTTCCCACAAAATTCATCCCTTATCAAAATTTACTGCAAAGCCATTCTCATGTGGCATTTTTAGGCTGGGGTTATCTTGTGGCTATTGGTGCAATTACACATTATTTTGTTTCAGATGCCAATAAACAGCATAAAGTATATAAAGCAACCTTAGGAATTTTGTTTGTGGTAATACCCTTAATGCTAATAAGCTTTCCATTAGGCGGTTATAAATTATTTTCGATAGTATTGCTTGCTGTTTTTGGACTGACTTCTTACGTGCTGTCTTTCACAATTTTAAAAGATTTACAGAGAAATAGTACTTCGGATAAGTTAATCAGATACGGAATTTATTATTATTTACTGTCGAGTTTGGCTACATGGTTTTTGGCATTTGTGATTGTAATTCAGGGAAAAACCGATTTATATTACAACACGGTCTATTTTTATCTGCACTTTTTGTACAATGGATTTTTTGTTTTTGCATTGTTCGGATTGTTGTTTAAAATTTTTGAAAATCAGCAAATTGTTATTTCAGAAAAATTAAAACAGCACTTTTTTTTGTATTTAAACATAGCTTGTGTTCCGGCTTATGCGTTATCTGTTTTGTGGAGCACCGATGTGTTGTTATTTAATTTTGTTGGTTTTGTAGCTTCAGTGTTGCAATTCATTTCATTTGTTTTTCTGATAAAAATAATGCGACAGGCATTTTCACAAATCAATTGGAGTTTCACTTCAAAATTGCTGCTCAAATTTGCCCTTATTTCTTATTGTATAAAAATTATCAGTCAAATTTTATCGGCATTTCCTTATTTTGTTGAAAAATCCTTGGCACTAAAACCATTTTTTATTATTGGCTATTTGCATTTGTTCACTTTGGGATTTTTGAGCATTTTGTTATTTTTGATTATGGACCAAATGGAAAAACTAAACCTTCATAAACCAATTTCAAAAGTGGGAATCATTTTATTTTTATCAGGTATTTTTATTACGGAATCATTATTGTTTTTGCAGGGATTTTTATTCCTGTTTCAGTTTGATGCCATTAAAAATTACAGTTTGATTTTGTTGATTTTTAGTTTTTTGATGGTAGTAGGATTGTTGGTTGTTTTTGGGAATCAGTTTTCTAAAAAAAAGATCAATTAAAAAGAAAACGGCTTTGTAAGAATTTGTAAGCAACGATTTTTTTTACTTCGGTCTCCTGACTTCGGTCTTCGGTCTTTCAATTTTTTCTGTATATCCCAATTTAAAAAAAACAAACATTGTGATAATTTTATTGCCAAACTAAATTTGGAGTAGTACTTTTGGATTTTAAAGAATTCCTGTGACCAACTACTTAGAAAATCTTAACGAATCGCAAAAAGCCGCCGTATTGCATAAAGAAGGCGCAATGATAATTATTGCCGGTGCCGGCTCTGGTAAAACACGCGTTTTAACTTATAGAATTGCGCATTTGATGAGTAAAAATGTTGATCCTTTCAATATTTTGGCATTGACTTTTACCAACAAAGCAGCACGAGAAATGAAAAATCGTATTGCAACGGTTGTGGGCGTTTCTGAAGCCAAAAATTTATGGATGGGAACTTTTCACTCTGTTTTTGCGCGTATTTTGCGTTCTGAAGCAGACAGATTGGGCTTTCCAACAAATTTCACCATTTATGATACGCAGGATTCTGTAAGATTGCTTTCTTCCATTATTAAGGAAATGGAATTGGATAAAGATCGCTACAAACCAAAACAGGTATTGGGCAGGATTTCTTCCTTCAAAAACAGTTTAATTACCGTAAAAGCGTATTATAAAGATCCCGATTTATTGGAAGCCGATAAAATGGCGCAACGTCCGGAAATGGGTAAAATATACAATGAATATGTGGAGCGTTGTTTTAAGGCAGGCGCTATGGATTTTGATGATTTATTGCTGAGAACCAATGAATTATTGACCAGATTTCCTGAAGTATTGGCAAAATATCAAGACCGATTTAAATATATTTTGGTTGATGAGTATCAGGATACAAACCATTCACAATATTTAATTGTAAAAGCTTTGGCCGACAGGTTTCAGAATATTTGTGTCGTTGGTGACGATTCTCAAAGTATTTACGCTTTTCGTGGCGCAAATATCAAAAACATCATGAATTTTCAGCGTGATTATGACATTGTAGATATGTTTAAATTGGAGCAAAATTACCGTTCCACTAAAAATATCGTTGAAGCTGCCAATAGCGTTATTGAAAAAAACAAGACCAAACTAGATAAACAAATTTGGACCGACAACGGTGATGGCGCAAAAATAAAAGTGATGCGTACCTTTACGGAAGCTGATGAAGGCCGTTATATCGCAAATTCAATTTTCGACAATGCGATGAATTTGCAGATGAAAAATTCCGATTTTGCCATTTTGTATCGTACAAATGCACAATCAAGGGCTTTGGAAGATGCACTTCGTAAAAAAGACATCGCTTATAGAATTTACGGCGGATTGTCGTTTTACCAACGCAAAGAAATTAAAGATGCGTTGGCATATTTGCGATTGCTTGTAAATCCAACCGATGAAGAAGCGCTTAAAAGAATTATCAATTATCCGGCACGGGGCATTGGAGATACTACTATCGACAAACTTTCGGTTGCAGCCAATCATTATAAAATATCAATTTTTGAGTTGTTGCTGAATCTCAATACTTTCGATTTAAACCTAAATTCGGGCATTAAAACAAAATTGTTGAATTTTGTGACCATGATGCAGCATTTTCAAATTGAATCGGAAACAAAAAATGCTTTTGAGATTGCCGAATTCGTAGTGCAAAAAACACGTTTAATTCAGGATTTAGAAAGTGAAGGAACGCCAGAAGGCGTGAGCAGGGTTGAAAATATTCAGGAATTGTTAAACGGATTAAAAGATTTTATTGAAGAACAAAAGGAAAATGAAGCGGATGATTCTTTGGCTTTTTTCTTGGAAGATGTTGCTTTGGCAACCGATTTAGACACAAAAAATAAAGATGATAAGCCAAGAGTTTCCCTTATGACAATCCATTTGGCAAAAGGGCTGGAATTTCCGTTTGTTTACATTGTTGGATTGGAAGAAAATTTATTTCCTTCGGCAATGAGCATGAATACCAGAAGCGAATTGGAAGAAGAACGACGTTTATTTTATGTTGCTCTAACACGCGCAGAGAAACAAGCGTATTTAACGTATGCACAAACAAGATACCGTTGGGGAAAATTGGTAGATTGCGAACCAAGTCGGTTTTTAGAAGAAATTGATGAAGTTTTTTTAGAACATTTAACGCCAAAAATGTCGCCGCCAAAACAAAACCCTTTTATTGATGGAGATATTTTTGATGACATACCGCAGGATAGAATCCGTTTTAAAAAACCAATTCAGCGCGCGCCAGTAAAAAAAGTAGTTCCGCCACCAGCTGCATTGACAAGTCCAAAAAACTTTAAAAAAGTGGATGCTTCTATGGCCTCTAACGCAAATTTATTTGACGACAATATTATTGTTGGAACCATAGTTGAACACGCAAAGTTTGGAAAAGGCGAAGTGCTTAGTTTAGACGGTTTCGGTGCTAACCAAAAAGCGGAAATTCAATTTGCTTCATTTGGGGTTAAAAAATTATTGTTACAATTTGCAAAGCTTGTAATTATAGGCTAAATACACATTGTAAAACCAATTTTTATATTGTAATTTGCAAAATAATATTATAGAAAGAACAGATCCATGGAATTTGATTTAGAATACAATTCAGAAAGGCCCCATTTAATTATCCCGGAATACGGCCGGCACGTACAAAAATTAATAGACAATTGTGTGGCCATAGAAAATGCTGAAGAGCGCAACAAAATGGCAAAAGCCATTGTTGACGTTATGGGTAATTTACAGCCACATTTGCGTGATGTGCCCGATTTTAAGCATAAATTATGGGACCAGTTATTCATTATGTCCGATTTCAAATTGGAAGCTGAATCTCCATATCCAAAACCGGAAAGAGAAGAATTGGCTGCAAAACCAGAAAGATTGGGCTATCCGAAATATGATTCCAAATACCGATTTTACGGCAATAACATTCAAACAATGATTGATGTGGCTTTAACTTGGGAAGAAGGTGAAGCACGTGAAGCCTTGTATTTTGCCATTGCCAACCATATGAAAAAATGTTATTTAAACTGGAATAAAGATACGGTTGACGATCATATCATTTACAATCATTTGCTTGATTTATCAAAAGGAAAAATTGATTTGGAAGGAAAAAATGAAACATTGTCGGAAGTTAAAGAATTGATGAAGAAAAGAAAACCGGCAGGAAAAGTTAAAATATTGAAAAAGAAACAATAAACCAATTCATCAACCAATATAATGGGAACATTTGTTATAGAAGGAGGTCATAAATTAAGCGGAAGCATCACTCCTCAAGGTGCTAAAAATGAAGCGCTGCAAGTAATTTGCGCAGTTTTGCTGACTTCTGAAAAAGTAATTATCAGCAACATTCCAGATATAAGGGATGTAAACAAATTGATTTATATTTTAAGTGAATTAGGCGTGAAAGTGGATAAAATGAGTCCGGATACGTACTCTTTTCAAGCAGATGAATTGGATTTAGAATACTTAGAATCAGAAAAATTCAAAGTTGAAGGAAGTTCTTTACGCGGTTCAATTATGATTGTTGGCCCTTTATTGGCTCGATTTGGGAAAGGATATATTCCGCGTCCCGGAGGCGATAAAATTGGCAGACGAAGGTTGGATACTCATTTTGAGGGATTTATTCAATTGGGCGCTACTTTCAGATACAACAAAGATGAACGATTTTACGGTGTGGAAGCTGAGCATCTTACAGGAACATCAATGTTGTTGGATGAAGCTTCAGTAACCGGAACTGCAAATATTATTATGGCAGCGGTTATGGCGAAAGGAATAACAACAATTTACAATGCTGCATGCGAACCATATATTCAACAATTGTGTAAAATGTTGAACAGTATGGGCGCAAAAATTGAGGGTATTGGTTCTAATTTATTGCATATAACAGGTGTGAAAAAATTAGGAGGTTGCACTCATAGAATTTTACCCGATATGATTGAAATTGGCAGCTGGATTGGGATGGCCGCCATGACAAGATCTTCCATTACCATTAAAGATGTGAGTTGGAACGATTTGGGTGTGATACCGCGCGTTTTTCAGAAACTTGGTATCAATTTAGAAAAAAGAGGTGATGATATTTTCATACCGGAACAAGAAAGTTACGAAATTCAAAATTATATTGACGGTTCAATTTTAACCATTTCAGATGCGCCTTGGCCAGGTTTTACTCCTGATTTATTGAGCATTATTTTAGTAGTTGCCACACAGGCAAAAGGAAGTGTGTTGATTCATCAAAAAATGTTTGAAAGCAGGTTATTTTTTGTCGATAAATTAATTGATATGGGTGCTAAAGTAATTCTTTGTGATCCGCATCGCGCCACTGTTATTGGAATGAACCATGAATCTAGCTTAAAAGCCACAACAATGGCTTCGCCTGATATTAGGGCGGGAATTTCGCTATTGATAGCAGCACTTTCTGCAGAAGGCACTAGCACCATCCAAAATATTGAACAAATTGATCGAGGTTATCAAAATATTGATGAACGTTTACAGGCAATTGGCGCTAAAATAATTAGAGTAGATTAAAAATTGTTAATTTGTTGATGCGTTTAATCGTGTAATTGTGTATTTGCGAGCTTTAGATAGGGATATTTTTAATCCAATCTCCAGTCGCATCGGCAGGTAAACTTTCTAAATGAAAGGGAATTTGATTTCGATTATTATGGTGTCTTCAACAAAAAAACTTTTAATATTTAATATTTAACTTCAAACTTTCTTTTCCGACTTCGGTCTTTATCAATTATCAAGTGTCATATTGGCATATCTCAGAAAATGGCAATACTTTTGCAAGCGAATAAAGGATAATTATTTTATGCTAAAATTATGAGTAAAAAGAAAGACAATAAGGAGCCGAAAGATATAATAGGCACGGAAACGAATCAGCAAGAAACTCAGGAAGTTAGTGTTGAAGAGCAGCTGAATCAAGAACTGGCTCAGGAAAAAGATAAATTTTTACGATTATTTGCCGAGTTTGAAAACTATAAAAAAAGAACTTCACGCGAGCGAATCGAGTTATTTAAAACTGCCAATGAAGAATTAATGACAGTTTTATTGCCAGTTTTGGATGATTTTGACAGGGCTTTGAATGAAATTAAAAAAGCAAGCGATGATGACAAAGATTTATTGAGAGGCGTTGAGCTGATTAATAACAAATTGAGAAACTCTTTGGAGCAAAAAGGCTTAAGTGTTATTGATGTGAATGCAGGTGATGTTTTTGATGTTGAATTGCATGAAGCTATTACACAAATTCCTGCACCAAGTGATGATTTGAAAGGAAAAATTATAGATGTCCTTGAGCAAGGATACAAATTAGGTGAAAAAGTTATCAGATATCCAAGAGTGGTGATAGGACAATAAATTAAAAGATGAAGCAAGATTATTACGAAATATTGGGCATTTCAAAAAATGCCACTCCTGCAGAAATTAAAAAGGCTTACCGACAAAAAGCTGTAGAATTTCATCCTGATAAAAATCCAGGAAATAAAGCTGCCGAAGAAAAATTTAAAAAAGCTGCGGAGGCTTATGAAATACTAAGCAACGAAAATAAAAAAGCACGTTACGACCAATATGGGCATGCAGCCTTCGAGAATGGTGGCGGTGGTGGTGGCTATGGCGGCGGCGGAATGAACATGGAAGATATTTTTAGTCAGTTTGGAGATATTTTTGGTGGTGGTTTTGGTGGCGGCAGTTTTGGCGGTCAAAGTCGTGGAAGAGCACGTGTGAAAGGAAGTAACTTGCGAATCAGGGTTAAATTAACTTTAGAGGAAATAGCGAACGGCGTAGAAAAAAAGGTGAAAGTCCGCAGAAAAGTAATGGCCGAAGGCGCAACTTATAAAACTTGCACCACGTGTAATGGTGCTGGTCAGGTGATGCGTGTAACCAACACTATTTTAGGACGTATGCAATCGGCATCTACTTGTCCAACTTGTCACGGAGCTGGTGAAATTTTAGATAAAAGGCCTAAAAATGCCGACGGTGACGGATTAGAATTTAAAGAAGAAACGGTTTCCATAAAAATTCCAGCCGGTGTAACTGAAGGCGTTCAGCTAAAAGTAAACGGTAAAGGAAATGCGGCTCCTGGAAACAATGCGATTGATGGAGATTTAATAGTAGTTATTGAAGAAATTGCCCACGAAACCTTAAAAAGAGAAGGAACAAATTTGCACTTCGATTTGTACATCAATTTTTCTGAAGCGGTTTTGGGAATTTCAAAAAATATTGATACCGTAACAGGAAAAGTAAAAATTAAAATTGAGCCGGGAACACAATCCGGAAAAATTTTGCGTTTGCGCGGAAAAGGATTGCCAAGCATAGACAATTATGGAAATGGCGACTTGTTGATCTATATCAATGTTTGGACACCACAAACGCTCTCAACGGAACAAGAAGCATTTTTTGAAGACAATAAAAAGGATGAAAATTTTAAACCCAATCCTTCAAAATTAGACAAATCATTTTTTGAAAAAGTAAAAGATATGTTTTCGTAAAAAATAAATGTTAAAAAATTTTATTTTATTTTATAAATAAACTATATTTGAGAAGTTGTTAGTGAAATATCTAATAACACTTTTTCTTTTTCATAGCAATTTTCCCACTCAATAATCTTTGAGTGGGTTTTTTTATATTCAATTTTTAGTTTATTTTTGCAAAAAATTAGTAGGTCGTCTTATCGCTTCAATTTATTGGAGAGGAAAGTCCGGACACCAAAGAGTAGCATAGTGGATAACATCCATCCGGCGTAAGCCGAGGACAAGTGCAACAGAAAGCAAGTACAGTTCGGCTGTAGTGAAACCAGGTAAACTCTATGCGGTGAAATGCCATGTATATTGAAATTTTAGTGTGACTCGCATTATTTCAAGGGGTAGGCAGCTTGAGCTATAGAGCAATTTATAGTCTAGATAAATGATAAGAACTTTTCGAAGTACAAAATCCGGCTTACAGACCTACTTATTTTTTTATCAATTTTTAATAATTACATCGTTTTCGTGATCCTTTTTTACCTTTTTAAAAAAAATAGGGTTTATAAATATTTATATCTACAAAAATGAGCTAGTTACTGCCATTTTGCTAATTAAAGGAATCCTTTTTCGTACCTTCGCTAGATTAAAATAACTTAATTAAAATTATAGATATGGCTTTTGATATTGAAATGATTAAAGGTGTTTACAGCAGAATGGCAGAACGTGTTGACGCTGCTAAAACTGTTGTTGGAAAACCTTTAACTTTAGCTGAAAAAATATTATACAACCACCTTTGGGACGGTAAAGCGAAAACAGCTTTTGTTCGAGGAAAAGATTATGTAGATTTTGCGCCAGACAGAATTGCTTGTCAGGATGCAACTGCACAAATGGCCTTACTTCAATTTATGCAAGCTGGTAAAAATAAAGTAGCTGTGCCAACAACAGTGCATTGTGATCACTTAATTCAAGCCAAAATTGGTGCTGACAAAGATTTACAGGCAGCATTAAACAGCAGTAGTGAAGTATTTAACTTCTTAGCTTCTGTATCCAACAAATACGGCATTGGTTTTTGGAAACCTGGTGCAGGAATTATCCACCAGGTAGTTTTAGAAAACTATGCGTTTCCGGGAGGAATGATGATTGGGACAGATTCACATACTGTAAATGCTGGCGGATTGGGAATGATTGCCATCGGTGTTGGAGGTGCAGATGCTGTTGATGTGATGGCCGGAATGGCTTGGGAATTAAAATTTCCAAAATTGATTGGTGTGAAATTAACCGGAAAATTATCTGGTTGGACAGCCCCAAAAGATGTGATTTTAAAAGTGGCAGGTATTTTAACCGTTAAAGGAGGAACAGGTGCTATTGTTGAATATTTTGGTGAAGGCGCAAAATCAATGTCCGCCACAGGAAAAGGAACTATTTGTAATATGGGTGCTGAAATAGGCGCCACAACGTCAACTTTTGGTTATGATGAATCAATAGAGCGTTATTTACGTGCAACAGATAGGGATGAAGTGGCTGACGAAGCCAATAAAATTGCTTCTTATTTAACAGGTGATGATGAAGTTTATGCAAATCCTGAACTTTATTTTGATCAGGTTATCGAAATTAATTTATCTGATTTAAAACCTCATTTAAACGGCCCGTTTACACCAGATTTGGCTACGCCAGTTGGAGAAATGACTGAAAAAGCCTTGAAAAATGATTGGCCTTTAAAAGTGGAATGGGGATTAATTGGTTCATGTACAAATTCATCTTATGAAGATTTGTCGCGAGCAGCCTCAATAGCCAAACAAGCGGTTGACAATAAAATAGTTGCAAAAGCTGAATTTGGAATCAATCCAGGTTCAGAGCAAGTGCGTTTTACAGCTGAAAGAGATGGCTTATTAACCATTTTTGAAGATTTAAATGCCAAAATATTCACCAATGCTTGTGGACCTTGTATTGGCCAATGGGCTAGAGAAGGTGCTGAAAAACAAGAAAAAAATACCATTATTCACTCTTTCAACAGAAACTTTTCAAAAAGAGCAGACGGGAATCCAAATACCCACGCATTTGTGGCTTCACCAGAAATGGTTGCTGCCATTGCAATTTCGGGAAGGTTGGATTTTAATCCGATGACCGATTCATTGATTAATGAAGATGGTGTGGAAGTTAAATTTGCAGAGCCAACAGGTTTTGAGTTGCCTCCAAAAGGTTTTGATGTTGAGGATGCAGGATTTGTTGCGCCATTTGAAGACGGAAGCGGAATAGAAGTTTTGGTGAGCCCAACATCTGAAAGATTGCAATTGTTAGAGCCATTTCAACCAATTGGTACGAATGTGAAAGGCGCTAAGTTATTGATAAAAGCTTTTGGAAAATGTACGACTGACCATATTTCTATGGCTGGACCTTGGTTGCGTTTTCGCGGACATTTGGACAATATTTCTAACAACTGTTTCATTGGAG
>CAZBGP010000080.1:0-10879 GCA_964491495.1 uncultured Lutibacter sp.
ATATGAAAAAAGCATTTAAAATAATTGGAATCATCTTATTGGTTTTTGCCATAGCAGTTGTAGCGACGCCTTTTATATTTAAAGGAAAAATCAAGGAATTGGTGCTGAAATCCATCAATAAAAACGTTGATGCAGTTGTGGCTTTTGAGGATGTTGATTTAAGTTTGTTTAAAAATTTCCCTAAAGCAACCGTTATTATTGATGATTTAAGCATCATAAACAAAGCGCCTTTTGAAAATGACACTTTGTTTTATTCCAACACATTCACCCTTAAAATGAGTATTAAAGAGCTTTTCAAGGGAAAAGGAGAGCCTATGAGTATTGAGTCTTTTAGCAGCGAAAATGGAATGGTAAACATTATTTATAACAAAGACGGTTTGTCAAATTATGACATTGCCTTAAAAGACAAGGATGAAAAAGATGCTGCTAAAAACGACGAATTTGCGCTAAATTTTCAGAATTACACCATTAAAAACCTTCGTTTTACGTATTTTGATGAAGCCTCTAAAATGAGTGTTATTTTAGACAGTATCAACCACGAAGGCAGCGGTGACTTTAAAAATAAAATACTTGATTTAGACACCAAATCTACCGCCAAACTGGCTGTTTCCATCGATAAAACAAACTATTTAAAAAATGTGGCATTGTCGCTTGATGCCGTTTTGGGATTGGATTTGGAAAACCTTAAATATACTTTTAAAGAAAATGAGGCTTTGGTGAATTTGCTTCCTATTGCTTTTGACGGATTTATACAGATGAAAGACGACGGACAATTGTACGACCTGAAATTTAAAACGCCAACATCCGACTTTAAAAACTTTTTGGGACTGATTCCCGAAATGTATTCAGCGAAATTGGATGGCGTAAAAACTTCAGGGGATTTTAAGGTAAATGGCGTTGTAAAAGGAACTTATTCTGATACCACAATTCCGGCTTTTGATATTGAAATTACTTCAAACAATGCGTCTTTTCAATATCCCAATTTGCCGAAATCGGTAAAAAATATTGTGATAGATTCCCGTATTGTAAACAAAACCGGAATATTTAATGACACGTATGTTAATCTTAATAAATTATCGTTTACCATTGACCAGGATGTGTTTAACGCAAAAGCAACCATTCAAAATATTGCAGAAAATCCGTTGATTAATGCTGAAATTAAAGGGATTGTAAATTTGGCAAATGTCGCCAAAGCCTATCCCGTAAAACTTGAAAAACCGTTGACAGGAATCTTAAAAGCCGATGTGGTAACACGTTTTGACATGAAATCGGTTGAAGAAAGTAACTATCAAAATATTCAAAATTCTGGAACCATTACGGTCACCGATTTTAATTATGAAAGCGATGAAATGGCAAAACCATTTAAAATTAAACAAGCCGCCATCGCCTTCACTCCAGCTGCCATTCGTTTGAATAAATTTGAAGGGGAAACAGGAAATTCAGATTTTCAGGTAACCGGTAATTTGGATAATTTTTACGGATTTATTTTTAAAGATCAAGTGCTGAAAGGAAATTTTAACTTGAATTCCCGTCAGTTTGAAGTGGCCGATTTTATGGAAACCAAAACCGATACCACAGCAGCCAAAACCACCAAAGAAGCGCTAAAAATTCCTTCATTTTTAGATGTGACCATCGCTGCCAAAGCAACAACGGTTGTTTATGACAATCTGAACTTAAAAGAAGTTTCTGGAAATTTGGCCATTAAAGATGAAGCCGTAAACCTAAGTAATTTAAAAACGACTATTTTTGGCGGACAAATAGCCTTGAGCGGAATGGTTTCAACCAAAGAAAAAACGCCGAAATTCGCTATGGATTTAGGATTAAATTCCTTGAATATTTCAGAATCTTTTACACAATTGGCCATGTTAAAAGCCATTGCGCCTATAGCAAATACCGTTATGGGCAAGCTAAACGCTACCATCAAATTATCTGGAAATTTAACCGAAAATATGACGCCGGATCTTAAATCCATTTCAGGAAATTTGATTGGGCAATTGTTGGGGTCAAAAATAAGTCCGGCCAATTCACCATTGCTGACTTCTTTGGCTACCAACGTGAAATTTTTAGATCTTGAAAAATTAAATTTGGATGCTTTAAAAATGATATTGACTTTTAAAGACGGGAAAGTTCAAATTAACCCTTTTACGCTTAAATACCAAGATATCAACATTGAAGTTTCAGGCGCTCACGGATTTGACCAAAGTATGGGGTACAACTTAAAATTTGATGTTCCTGTAAAATATTTAGGGACTGAAGTCAATAATTTGCTTACAAAATTAACGCCTGCCGATGCGGCAAAAATTAAAAATTTCCCGGTAAATGCTATTTTAACAGGAAGTTTTACGAGTCCGAAAGTTTCAACCGACCTGCAACAAGCCACGACCCATGTAGTTACACAATTGGTTGATATGCAAAAAGGAAAACTGATTAATAAGGCAACAGAGGCTTTAGGCAACTTAATCCCTGGAAAAACCAATGTAGATACCTCGAAAACCAAAAGCATTGATACCACAAAAACAGTAATACCAAAACAAGTTATTAAAAAGGCAAAAGACAGCCTTGTTAAAAATGCTTTGAAGAATTTATTTAAAAAGAAGCAATAAAAATTAAACAAAAAAAAGGAGCCATAAGCTCCTTTTTTTTGTTTAAAAAATATTGTTTTAACCCACTAAACCAATTTATTTGCAATCAGATATTCTGCAATTTGGATGGTGTTTGTTGCGGCACCTTTTCGAAGGTTATCGGCTACAATCCACATATTTAAAGTATTTGGCTGCGATTCGTCTCTTCTGATTCTGCCTACAAAAACTTCATCTTTATTGTGCGCATACATTGGCATCGGGTACGTATTGGTGTCTAAATTGTCCTGCACAATCACGCCAGGCATTTCGCTTAACAATTTGCGAACCTCACTCAAGTCAAAATCATGTTCAAACTGAACATTTACGGCTTCTGAATGTCCGCCGGACGTTGGAATGCGCACCGCTGTTGCGGTAACAGAAAAAGAATCGTCGTTTAATATTTTCTTTGGCTCTTTCACCAATTTCATCTCTTCTTTTGTGTAACCGTTTTCTAAAAATACATCACACTGCGGAATCGCGTTTCTGTTAATTGGATAATGATAAGCCATTTCACCTTTGATGCCTTTCGACTCATTTTCGAGTTGTTGCACCGCTTTTACGCCAGTACCGGAAACAGATTGGTACGTTGAAATTACCACACGTTTCATCTTGTATTTTTTGTGCAAAGGAGCTAAAGCCATCACCAGTTGAATGGTTGAACAGTTTGGGTTTGCAATAATTTTGTCTGCTTTGGTCAACACATCGCCATTAATTTCAGGAACCACCAATTTTTTGGTTGGATCCATTCTCCATGCAGAAGAATTGTCAACAACCGTTGTTCCAACTTCAGCAAATTTTGGGGCCCATATTTCAGAAGTAGTTCCTCCTGCAGAAAACAGCGCAATATCCGGACGTGCATCAACGGCATCCTGCATCCCAATAATGGTATATTTTTTTCCTTTATATTCCATTTGATTGCCAACAGAACGTTCTGAAGCAACCAATAACAATTCCGTAATTGGGAAATTTCTTTCCGCCAACACTTGCAACATCACTTTTCCTACCATTCCGGTAGCGCCTACAACAGCTACTTTCATCTATATATTTTTTAATTTTTATACTGTTGCAAATTTTATAAAAAAATGTAAGAAACAAGCACTAAATTATTGAAAATTAACAGATAAATATTTTTCTGTTAAAAAAATGATAAAAGATTTGTAACCGAATTAGTTATGAGAAAAAATGTAATTTTGCAAAAAATCAAAAACAATGACTACTACCGGAAAAATAGAATTGATGGCTCCCGCCGGAAGTTTTGAATCGTTGCAGGCCGCATTGGACAATGGCGCTGATTCAATTTACTTTGGCGTTGAGCAACTTAATATGCGCGCAAGGGCTTCCATAAATTTTACGATGGATGATTTGAAAGAAATTTCGGCGCGATGCAAAGCAAAAAATGTACGAACCTACCTTACTTTAAATACCATTATTTACGACCACGACTTATCTGTGGTAAAAACATTGCTTCAAAAAGCAAAAGAGGCTGATATTACAGCAGTTATTGCAATGGATCAGGCGGTTATTGCAACGGCAAGGACTATTGGAATGGAAGTTCATATTTCAACCCAAATTAATGTCACCAATATTGAAACGGTGAAATTTTATGCGATGTTTGCCGATACGATGGTTTTGAGCCGGGAATTAAGCTTGCGTCAGGTGAAGAAAATTACCGAGCAAATTTTGAAAGATGATGTGCGCGGACCATCGGGAAATTTATTGGAAATTGAAATTTTTGGCCACGGTGCTTTATGTATGGCGGTTTCAGGAAAATGTTATATGAGTTTGCATTCTTCAAATTCTTCAGCAAACAGAGGTGCCTGCAAACAAAATTGCCGAAAAAAATATACGGTAATCGATCAGGAAACCGGATTTGAAATGGAACTTGACAACGAGTATATTATGTCTCCAAAAGATTTGTGTACCATCGATTTTTTGGATCAAATTGAAGATGCCGGCGTAAAAGTATTAAAAATTGAAGGCCGGGGAAGAGCACCCGAATACGTGGCAAATGTGATAAAATGTTACCGCGATGCCATTGACAGCATTGAAGCAGGAACTTACAGTAAGGAAAAAGTGATTTCGTGGATGTTGGATTTGGAAAAAGTATACAATCGCGGATTTTGGAGCGGTTATTATTTGGGACAAAAATTAGGGGAATGGAGCAACGGTTCCGGAAGTCACGCCACGCAAAAAAAGGTGTATGTGGGCAAAGGAATGCATTATTTTCCCAAAACAAACATTGCCGAATTCAAGATTGAAGCATATGAAATTGCCATTGGCGACACCATTTTAATTACGGGTCCAACCACCGGTGCCAAAGAAATGGAAATTACACAAATGTTCATTAACGACGTTGTTGGAGAAAAAGCCCAAAAAGGCGATTCCTGCACTTTTAAAATCGATTTTAGAATTCGTCCGTCAGATAAATTGTACAAAATTGTGCCAATGAATGCAGAAGTTGGAAACGCAATTGTTGAAGTTGGGTAAAAAAGTTTCAGGTTTCAGGTTTCAAGTTTGAAAACCTGAAACCTGAAACTTGAAATTAAATAAAACTTGTAAATATAAAGGATGGTAATTATCACATTGCAAAGGGCCAAGTGCATTGGTTGTAATTACTGTGTTGAACAGGCGGCTGCCCAATTCCAAATGTCAAAAAAAGACGGGAAAGCGGTGCTGCTTCATTCCATAGAAAAAAGAGGTTTTTTCACTTTAAAGTCGGCGGATATAGGCATTTTGGAAACGATCACAAAAGCCAAAGAAGCCTGTCCGGTAAAAATTATAGACGTAAAGCAAACATAAATCAATTTTTTATCGTTTTACAGTTTACAATTTAAATGATATCTTTACAAATTGGTGATTTCCGTAAAACTGACTTTCAGTTTTACAAAACAATATAAAAACATAGAAATATATGAGCTGTAATAGTTGCTCTTCAGATATAAACACCGTGCCGAAAGGCTGCAAAAGCAATGGAAATTGCGCCACCGGAGGGTGTGAGAAACTCTCAGTTTTCGACTGGTTATCCAACATGGCGCTACCAACCGGACAAGAACCTATAAACATTGTTGAGGTTCGTTTCAAAAACGGACGAAAACATTTTTATCGAAATGTTGACAATCTTCAAATTTGCATTGGCGATATCATTGCGGTGGAAGGAAGTCCGGGTCACGACATTGGAACGGTTTCACTTACCGGCGAATTAATCAGAATTCAGATGAAGAAAAAAGGCGTTGCCTTTGACAGTGAAGAAGTAAAAAAAATATACAGAAAAGCTACCCAAAAAGACGTTGATATTTGGAAAGCAGTGCGAGAAAGGGAAAATGAAACCCAAGTTAAGGGCCGTGAAATTTTAAGCCGACTTGGGATTAAAATGAAACTTTCTGATGTTGAATACCAAGGAGATGGCAACAAAGCAACCTTTTATTATACTGCCGATGATCGAGTGGATTTCAGGCAACTTATCAGGGATTTGGCAAGCACTTTCAGCATCAGGGTAGAAATGAAACAAGTTGGTTTGCGACAAGAAGCAGCCCGACTAGGAGGCGTGGGATCTTGCGGCAGGGAATTGTGTTGCTCAACCTGGTTAACAGATTTAAGAAAAGTGAACACCACTGCAGCACGTTATCAGCAATTGTCCTTAAATCCGCAAAAATTAGCCGGCCAATGCGGAAAATTAAAATGCTGTTTAAATTATGAATTGGACACTTATTTAGATGCCTTATCCGATTTTCCAAGACAAGATATTGTGTTGAAAACAAAAAAAGGAGAAGCCGTTTTTATAAAAATGGATATTTTTAAAAGAGTATTATGGTACACTTACAAAGAAGATAGAAACAAGTGGTTTAAACTCACGTTGGAAAATGTAAAAGAAATCATGAACCTTAATAAAAATAATCAACCCGTAACTTCTTTGGAAGATTATGAATTTGAGTTGTTGGTTGAAAATGTTGTTACTTTTGAGGACGTTGTTGGGCAAGACAGCTTAACGCGGTTTGATGCCCCAAAAAGAAAAAACAACCACAAATCTAAAAATAAAAACAAAAATTTAAAACCGCCTGTTCAGCCAACACAAGTAACACAAGCAACACAAGTGAGCATTAGCGGAAGTTCAAAGAATAGAAAACAAAGACCTCCAAACAGAAGTGCAAACCCAAATAAAAATAGTTAAACAGTTAAGCTTGCTTGCAGTTACTTTTTTGTTGTTTTCATGCAACTCAAATGCCGTTTTTGATCAATATATTACTGTTGAGAAACAACAATGGCATTCAGAAAAAGAAATTGAGTTTATTGTGAACAATCTGGATACGATTTCAGTAAATAATATGTTTATCAATATTAGAAATAACAAGAATTATGAATTTAGTTCTTTGTTTTTAATTGCCAAACTTGAATTGCCAAACGGCTATAAAGTGATAGACACTTTGGAATATGAAATGACGGATGCAATGGGAAACTGGTTGGGAACAGGATTTACGGATCTTAAAGAAAACAAACTGTTTTATAAAGAAAACGTTGTTTTTTCTGAATTGGGCACTTATAAATTTAGTATTCAGCACGCTACACGCGGCATCAATGATATTCAGGGAAAAAATCCTTTGGAAGGCATAACGGATGTTGGGCTCAGCATTGAAAAAATAAAAAAATGACAAAAAAAGCAACAAATAACGATCAATTTTCAAAGTATATAAAATGGTTTTGGAAGTCAATTCTTGGAGGAATTTTATTCGTAATCCTGCTATTTTTATTGGCCTCTTTTGGTGTTTTTGGGCCGCTTCCTTCTTTTGAGGAACTGGAAAATCCCGAAAACAACACGGCTTCAGAAGTAATTTCCATTGATGGAAAAACGTTGGGAAAATATGCTTATGAAAACAGAACACCTGTAAAATATAAAGACCTTCCCGAAAATTTAATTAATGCCTTGATTGCTACGGAAGATGAACGTTTTTATAATCATTCTGGAATAGATTTTAGGGCATCCTTGCGTGCCGTAGTGATGTTGGGACGTGAGGGTGGCGGTAGCACCATAACACAGCAATTGGCTAAATTGTTGTTCCACGGAGAAGGATCAAGAAATATTTTGGAAAGGATTACCCAAAAAGTAAAGGAATATGTGATTGCAATTCGGCTAGAACGCCAGTACACAAAGGAGGAAATTATAACCATGTACCTAAACAAATATGATTATTTGAATTTGGCGGTGGGTATTCGTTCTGCTTCACGAATTTATTTTGGAAAAGAACCCATTGATTTAAAAGTGCCGGAATCGGCCATGCTGGTTGGAATGTTAAAAAATGCCTCATATTTTAATCCATTAAAAAGAGCGGAATTGGTCAAAAATCGCAGAAATGTGGTATTGGGCCAAATGTATAAAAACGATTTTATCACCAAAGAACAAAGAGATGCTTTTCAGGCGTCACCTTTAAATTTAAATGTGCATAGAGAAGGGCATAGTGATGGTTCCGCAACGTATTTTAGGGAATACCTGCGCGATTTTATGAAAACCTGGATAAAAAACAATCCAAAACCCGACGGTACAGAGTACAACTTGCAAAGGGACGGACTTAAAATTTTCGTGACCATAGATTCACGTATGCAAAAATATGCTGAGGAAGCCATGAAAGAGCATATGTCCAACTTGCAACGGGTATTTTATAAAGAACAAAAACGCAACAAAACAGCCCCTTTTTACGATTTGGACGAAAATCAGGTGGCAGTTACCATGGAACAGGCCATGAAACGTTCAGACCGCTGGATTCGTATGAGAAAGAATGGCGCTTCAGAAAGTGAAATTAAAGCTTCTTTTAAAGAAAAAACAAGCATGAGTGTCTTTTCCTATAAAGGCGAAATTGATACCGTTATGTCGCCATACGATTCCATTAAATACTACAAACACCTTTTAAGATCGGGATTGCTGTCGGTTGAGCCACAAACAGGCCATGTAAAAGCATGGGTTGGAGGTGTCAATTACAAACACTTTCAATTTGATGCGGTGAAACAACAAAAACGTCAGGTAGGTTCTACCTTTAAGCCTTTTGTGTATGCAGCTGCCATCAATCAATTAAAATTCTCGCCTTGTTATAAAATGCCAAATACGCCTTATACAATTCCAGCAGAAAAATATGGAATGGCGGCGGATTGGACACCAAAAAATTCAGACAATAAATATGGTGGGGAAATGACGTTGAAATATGCCTTGGCAAATTCAATAAACGTAATTACCGCAAAGTTAATTGATATGGCGCATCCTAAAACCGTGGTTAATCTAGCGCAAAGTGTTGGGATTGAAAGCGAAATTCCCGAAGTGCCTTCAATAGCACTTGGTTCTGTAGATTTATCCTTATATGAAATGGTTGGTGCTTATGCAACTTTTGCAAACAAAGGTTTAAGGATTGAACCCATGGTTTTGATGAGAATTGAAGATAAAAACGGATTGGTACTGGAGCAATTTATGCCAAATTCAAAAGAAGCGATAAGTGAGGAATCAGCCTATGTAATCACCAACTTATTGGAAGGCGTGACCGAATCTGGATCAGGTATTCGTTTGCGTACCAAAGGATCAACTTATGCTGATAATATGGTTACTGGTTATCCCTACGGATTCACAAATCCGATTGCAGGAAAAACAGGAACCACCCAAAACCAGTCCGATGGTTGGTTTATGGGCATTGTTCCAAACTTGGCAACCGGTGTTTGGGTAGGCGGAGAAGACAGGGCGGTGCATTTTGCCGGACTAAGCAAAGGGCAGGGCGCAACGATGGCGTTGCCAATTTGGGGAATATATTACAAAAAACTATATGCAGATCCTACCTTGAATGTAAGCAAAGGAGCCTTTGAAAGACCAGAAGTATTGACCATAGAAACAGATTGCAGAAAAGTCAATACAGATGAGAACGATGCTGATTTAAAATTAGACGAGGATCCTGAATTTTAAATTTAAATTATAATTTAAATTATTATGATAAATAAAGTAGTTAAAAATGCGCAGGACGCCTTATTGGGCGTAGAAAACGGCATGACTTTTATGCTTGGCGGTTTTGGTTTATGCGGCATTCCGGAAAATTGTATTTCTGAATTGGTAAGATTGGGCGTTAGTAATTTAACGTGTATTTCTAACAATGCGGGCGTTGATGATTTTGGATTGGGGCTTTTATTAAAAAAACGTCAAATTAAAAAAATGGTTTCTTCCTATGTTGGAGAAAATGAAGAGTTTGAACGCCAAATGCTTTCGGGCGAATTGGATGTTGAATTGATACCGCAAGGAACTTTAGCGGAACGCTGCAGAGCTACAGGTGCTGGAATTCCGGCATTTTACACCCCTGCAGGATACGGTACAGAAGTGGCCGAAGGAAAAGAAACCAGAGAGTTTAATGGCAAAATGTATGTTTTGGAAAAAGCATTTAACCCGGAATTTGCTTTTGTAAAAGCATGGAAAGGAGATACCGCAGGAAATCTTATTTTTAAGGGAACTGCCCGTAATTTTAATCCGATGATGGCCATGGCCGGGAAAATTACGGTTGCTGAAGTTGAAGAATTGGTTGAAGCCGGGGAATTGGATCCAAATCAAATTCATACGCCGGGTATTTTTGTACAACGTATTTTTCAAGGAAAAGATTATGAGAAGAGAATTGAACAACGCACAGTAACTCCAAAATCTTAAACAATGGCCTTATCAAAACAAGAAATAGCGCAGAGAATTGCACAGGAATTACAAGATAAATGGTATGTTAATCTGGGAATTGGCATTCCAACCTTGGTGGCCAATTATATCCCTAAAAACATAGATGTTGTATTTCAGTCGGAAAACGGCATGCTGGGAATGGGACCTTTCCCAATTGAAGGCGAAGAAGATGCCGATTTAATTAATGCGGGCAAACAAACGGTCACCATTTTAAAAGGTGGTTCGTTATTTGACTCGGCCATGAGTTTCGCGATGATTCGTGGACAGCACGTTCAGTTAACTGTTTTAGGGGCGATGGAAGTTTCACAAAACGGCGATATCGCCAACTGGAAAATCCCGGGAAAAATGGTAAAAGGTATGGGTGGCGCAATGGACTTGGTGGCATCCGCAGAAAATATTATCGTTGCCATGATGCATACGGATAAAGCCGGAGCGTCAAAATTGTTAAAAAAATGTTCCTTGCCTTTAACGGGCGTTAATTGCGTTAAAAAAGTAGTGACCAATTTGGCCTATTTAGAAATTAGGAACAATGCGTTTTATTTGATAGAAAGAGCGCCGGGCGTTTCTGTTGAAGAAATTA